>JBJHBD010000140.1:0-6989 GCA_050485305.1 Gemmatimonadota bacterium | reverse complement strand
TACCTCATCCCCATCCTCCTCCGGATCGCTCGGCGATCCCTCGTGGTTCCGTTCATGGTTCTCTCTTGCGGCCCTCCGCCCCACTCCCGGTCGTTCAGTGGGCAACCCCGGGGAGCGCCGCCTGAATCCGGGTGCGAAGCCCCCGCTCCTCCACCGATCGGGCGATGAGGCGCACCGGATCACCCGATGATCCCACCCCCCCTCGATCATCCAGCGTCGCCACCTCCAGGAGGGTGGTCTCCACATCGCTCAGGAGAATCGCCAGGTTGGACCCGCCATGGCCGTGCAGCTCCCGCAGGATCCGCGTCTCCACCAGAAGGAACTCGGCCCACCGGGCAATCTGCTCCCGCACCTCGACCTCCACCCCATCCTCCATGAGCATGTCGAGAAGCACATCCGCCTCTCGCAGGTGGGCAAAAGTCGGGAGGATGGGCCCCGCATCCCCGCCCGCTCCCGGTTCGAGGTAGGCCTCCGGCACCTCTGCCGTCATCGGCTGGGGAGGCCCCTCGCCCCCCTCTGGCGCCGTAACCCGCCCCAGCGCCACCCCACCCAGAAGAAGGACCACTCCGGCGGCGACCCGCAGGAGGGGGGGCCTCGACTCCCATCTCCGAAGGCGTCGTCCCGCCCCACCCCGTTCCACCCCCTCCATGATCTCCGCCCAGATCGCCTCCCTCGGGGGAGGCGCCGGTGGCCGATACCCCTCGCGAATCTCGTCCAGCAACTCCGGGGGGAGAGGCTCGTCGCCCCCCATCTCTATGCGCTTGTCGTCCATTCGTCTCTCCAGATGTCCTTCAGCTCCCGCCGCAGCCGCTCCCTCGCCCGGGAGAGCCGCGCCTTCGAGGTCCCCTCGGCCACTTCGAGGGCCTCGGCGATCTCGGGGTGGGTGAACCCCTCCACATCGTACATCAGGAACACCGTTCGGTAGATCTCGGGGAGGGCGTCCACCGCCTTCCGCAGGCGGGCCCTCAGTTCAAAGCCCGCCCCACCAACCTCCACCGCCGCCGCAGGAAGCCCCTCCACCTCCAGCTCCACCTCCCGCTTCGCCGCCCCATTCCGCTTCCGGATCCCGTTCAGGACCACCGACGCGGCGATCCGGTGGAGCCAGGTCCCGAAGGCCGCCTCACCCCGGAACTGATCCAGCCGCTGGAAGGCCCGGAGAAAGGCATCCTGGGTGGCGTCCCGGGCCAGCTCCTCGTCTCCCGTCATCCGGAAGGCGAGGGCATACACCCGATCCACATGATCGTCGTAGAGGGCCCTTAGCGCCCGGCGGTCGCCGGCGCGGGCCCGTTCCACCAGTTGGGCTCCTTCCAAATCCCTTTCCCCGGGGCGGTGAATGATCTGGGGTGTTCCGTCACCCCCTTCGACACGACTTCGGGAGGATGGGTTGCGTCGGTTATCTTCGTCCATGGCCGTTCGTCACAACACCCGACCCCGCGATCCTTTCGCTCTGGACTTCCCGGACCGTCTCCGCGCCCTCGCCCGGGCCCTGACCCGCCGGTGCCCGAACTGCGGAGGCGGCCCCCTCTTCCGGCGCTGGCTCCTCATGGAGGAGCGGTGCCCGAAGTGCCGGCTCCGCCTGGACCGAGGCGAGGACGACTACTTCCTTGGCGCGTTCGTGGTGAACTTCGTGGCCGCCGAGCTCCTCATCTGCGCCGGGGCCCTCATCGGGATCGTGGCCACCTGGCCCGACGTCCCCTGGACCGGGCTCAAGTGGACCCTCATGGCGCTGGTGGTCCCCCTCCCCGCCCTCACCTACCCGTACGCCCGCACCCTCTGGCTCGCCCTCGATCTCACCTTCCGGCCGCTTTCGCCGGGAGATCTGGAGGAAGAGGGGGATGATGAGGTTCGTGGCGGCTCCGGAGGGTAGCCGAAGACTCTTGGAAGTAGTGTTCGGATCCTTTCTTAGCATCCCAAAGGGGATGAAAGCCCACCTCACTCCTCCCCGAAGCTTCGACCGCCGGCATGTACCACTCCGACGTCGAAACACCTTCTCCCTCCCGGGTGCCCCCTCCGCTCAAGAATAAATGTTGACATAGCTCACGGCAGATGTTCATAATGCCACGGAATCAGACGGCACTCATTCCACCCCAAAACGCCAGACGGCCCTGACCGGCCCTGCCGGGTCAACCGCAGATGACCCGGCGAGTCATCGCCCCCCACGGCTTCCCGCCACCCCGGTATCATGAGAGCCTTTCAACGTCTTGCTACGGTGTTTCTGCTCGGCACCATCGGGTTCGGATGCAGGGATTCGGAGCCCCCAGCACCTGAATGGGTTCCAACGGTTCAGGCTCGGGATCTGATAGGCGACTCCGTTCTCCCCTTCCATCATGAGGCGGTTGCGGCAGCAGGCATGCTCGGATCAGTTCCGCTCGCCATGTCCGAGGCGTATGGAGATTCGTTGAGCTTTGGACTTGTGAGTCTCGTTCTGTCGGTTGGTTCGCGACTTCTCGTGGCGGACGCATTCACCGATCCGCATCTCGCGGAGATCGATCTCAATACCGGAGAAGTCACCCGACGCTTCGGTCGAAGGGGGAGTGGGCCAACCGAATTCCGCGACCCTGATTGGGGCCTCGTAGAGTCCATCGACCCGCCACATGTCTGGATCTACGACTTCCAGAATCGTCGCTTCTCCCTGGTCGACCTTGATCGGCACCCCAACCCGATCATCGACGAGTTCTCCCTGCGTGCCCCCATGCCCGTCGAAAACCCCCTGATCGTGGGTGATGAGATCATATCGACGGGCCTCTTCCCCGATCACACCCTGACGATCTTCTCAAAGGAAGGAGTGCCGCTCCGGAATCTTGCCGCGAACCCGCCATTTGACGCCACTCGCCTTCCACACGCGGTCGGTCGATCCCATATGAACCGTACCTTCATGGCGTTCCACCCGGAGCGGGACAGACTTGCGCTGGCATACCAGTTCGACAACCGCATCGACTTCTTCACCACAGAGGGAAGTCGATATGGAAGCACTCGAGGACCTACGGAAACGACACCGCAGTTCCGGATCGAAGGAAACCGGTTCTTCGACGATGGCAACGAAATGGCGTACGGACCCGCGAGGGGCACAAACACGTTCGTGTATGTGATGTTCTGTGGATGTAAAGATATGGACAATCCGGACATAGATCGGATTCACATTTTCGGGTGGGATGGCGTTTTCGTCGGAGAGATCCGGCTCGATCACCCCATCGTGTCATTCACGGTCTCACCTGACGACCGATTCCTCTTCGGCGCAATTCAGGATCCATATCCCGCCGTAGGAAAGTGGCGGCTGCCGGAAGAGCTTCGCGAAGACGGAGCGCTAGTGGACGAGTCCTCGGCAAGGAGCCTCGACCCTTACCAACACCGAGTACGGTGACAAGGAGAACCACAATGAAGCTTTCACTGAGATCCATCGTGGGAGCCGCCGGGACGGCGATCCTCCTTTCTCTCCTTCCAGTGACGTTCTCGTCGGGAGCGAGTGCCGCCGACGACGGGTCCATCGCCGGATTCGTGCGCGTCAGCAACGCCTGTGGTCAGGCCACGGAGTGCTCGTGGAGCCTCTTCAAGATCTGCTCCACTCACAACGGGGATCACAAGCGGTATCGCTGCTCTGCTGGTTGCGACGACGACGAAGAGGTAGAAGTAGAGTAGTAGAGGACGAGGAACCCTCATGAACCCAGGAGGCTCCTTGCCGAGAACACCTCCTCGTCCCGAACCCTTCCCCCTCGACGTCGCCACACCAACCCGAATCCACACCATGCCGGCCACAACCACCTTCCGAACCGAATTGAGAGCAGTCCTGCGGCTCCTGTGGTTGTGCCTCCTCCCCTCCGTCATGGCCGCTTGCGACCGTGGGGATCATGATCAGGGGAACGAGGCTCCCGCTTCGGGACTCGAAGCGCTTCTCCAGGAGACGCCGGTCATCGAGTCCATGGCTTCGCAACCCTGGCGCTGGAGCATTCAGAGCACCTTTACCCGGGAGGATGGACTTCCGGCAATCGAGGGTCCCGGTGCCCTTGCCCTGACCGGAGATGGCACCCTCTTCCTCCTCGACGTCTCCAACCGCGCGCTCTACCGAGCGGCGCCATCCGCCGAGGGGGTGGGCGCCACCCTGACCAACTGGGAACCCCCTGAGGGCATCCGCCCCCGATCCATGGCGGTGGTCGGTGACCACCTGGCGCTCCTCGACGGAACGGTCGGTCGCATCTTCGTCCTCACCTCGGAAGGGGTGACCGAGGAAGCGTGGCCTGCCGAGTCCGCATCAGGGCCCGCCGACCTTTTCCGGCTCTACCCCGCGGGAAGGGAATTCTATGAGCTCGGTGTCGCCGAAATCGAGGATACCGTCGATCGAGCCTTCCACCGCTATACCTCATCGGGACCGACGGAAGAGCGAGTTCCGTTTCCTACCTATCCCGACGCCCCAAACAACTTCACCATCTGTCGATTCACCGGAGGGTTCGGGGAGATCGGAATCCCGTTCGCTCCCGCCCTCCTTCGCGCCCCCGGACCAGGTGGCCGAATGGCGGTGGCGCGAACTGACCGCTACCGGGTCGCCATCATGGGTCGCGACGGTCGCGCCCAATTCGTGATTCATGGCCAGGCGCCGGAACCCTTACCCGTGACCGATGCGGAGTGGAACGCGGCGACGCGCGACTACCGGGAGTTTCGCGAACGGCGGCCGGCGGCACGGTGCAACCCGGAGTTCCCCGAACAGGATACCGCCGTCTACCCCACCCTTCACTCCATCACCTTCGACGCCATCGGTCGGATCTGGATCGAGCTCCGGATCGAAGAGGGGACCCGCTTCGATGTGTTCTCCGGGAACGGCGAGGCGCTCGGCCATCTGACGCTCCCGGTGATCCGGCGGGGGTCGATCCCGCCCTTCATCGATGAACGGAGCCTCACCCTCGTAACGCTCGACGACGACGCGGAAGATCGACTCATGGTCATCGCATTCGAACGGTAGGCACCTCATCGGAGGTACCGGGCGGAAGTCCCGTGGCGTCGGCGCTACGACCCTTGGTCCCCGTCTCCCCGTGGTGTACCTTCCGGACTTCCCTGTTTTCCCCCATGTACAGGCAGGGGTTCTCCCCACGCCCACCTTATCTGAACGGCATGAGCCACACCGAGTTCGAGGCGTACCGCCCTTCCCGGATCGAAGAGAAGTGGCAGACCATCTGGGAGGAGCGCGGGACGAACCGGTTCACCCCTGACGGAATCCGGTCCCCCGAGCGCCCCTACTACAACCTCATGATGTTCCCCTACCCCTCCGCCGAGGGGCTCCATGTGGGGAACATCTACGCCTTCACCGGGGCCGATGTCCACGGACGCTTCCACCGGCTTCAGGGGAAGCAGGTTTTCGAACCCATCGGCTTCGACGCCTTCGGAATCCACTCGGAGAACTTCGCCCTGAAGGTGGGGGTCCACCCCATGGACCTCATCCCCCGGAATGTGGCCAACTTCACCCGCCAGCTCCGGCGCATCGGGGGAATGTTCGACTGGGACCACACGGTGGACACCACCAGCCCCGAGTACTACCGGTGGACCCAGTGGCTCTTCCTCCAGCTCTTCAAGGGCGGGCTCGCCGAGCGGAAAGAGGCGCCGGTGAACTGGTGCCCCTCCTGCATGACGGTGCTGGCCAACGAGCAGGTGGTGGGCGGACTCTGTGAGCGGTGCGACACCCCGGTGGAGCAGCGCCGCATTGCCCAGTGGTTCTTCAAGATCTCCCGGTACGCCGAGCGGCTCCTGGACAACCTCACCTCCATCGACTGGTCCGAGACCACGAAGAAGGCCCAGGAGAACTGGCTGGGCCGGAGCGTAGGGGCCGAGATCCGCTTTCCCATCCTCCGGGAGGATGGGTCCCCGGACCCCGAAGCCACGGTGGATGTCTTCACCACCCGCCCCGACACCCTCTTCGGCGCCACCTACATGGTCCTGGCTCCCGAGCACCCCCTGGTGGACCGGGTCACCACCGACGCGCAGCGGGCCGAGGTGGAGGGGTACCGGACCCAGGCCTCCCGCATGGACCTGGTGACCCGGAAGAAGACCGACAAGACGAAGACGGGGGTCTTCACCGGGGGATACTGCCGGAACCCGGGCACCGGCGAGGCCGTCCCGGTCTGGATTGCCGACTACGTCCTCATGGAGTACGGGACGGGGGCCATCATGGCCGTCCCCGGGCACGACGAGCGGGACTTCGAGTTCGCCACCCTCTTCCACCTCCCCATCGTGCGGGTGGTGGCCGGGCCTGATGAAGACGCCCGGTCGCCCCTCGCCGAGGCCTACGCTGGCTCCGGGACGCTGGTGAACTCGGGTCGTTTCGAAGGCATGGAGGTGGAGGCCGGGAAGGAGGCCATCATCTCCTGGCTCGAGAGCGAGGGACTGGGGAAGGGGCGGGTGAACTACCGCCTCCACGACTGGTGCATTTCCCGGCAGCGCTACTGGGGGCCGCCCATCCCCATCGTATACTGCGATGGGTGTGGCGCCGTCCCGGTTCCGGAAGACCAGCTCCCGGTCCTTCTTCCCCGCGCCGAGGACTTCCGCCCCGACGACTCGGGGGTGAGCCCCCTGGCGCGTGTCGAGGAGTGGTACCGCACCACCTGCCCGGAGTGCGGCGGGGAAGCCCGACGGGAGACCGACGTCTCCGACACCTTCCTGGACTCGGCCTGGTACTTCCTCCGCTACCCCTCCACCGACCACGACGACGTGGCCTTCCACCCGGAGATCACGAAGGCGTGGCTCCCGGTGGATGTGTACATCGGTGGAAATGAGCACGCCGTGCTCCATCTCCTCTACGCCCGCTTCATCACCATGGCGCTCCACGACCTGGGGCACCTGGACTTCGAGGAGCCCTTCACCCGCTTCCGGGCCCACGGGCTCATCGTCCGGGAGGGGGCGAAGATGTCCAAATCGAGGGGAAACGTGGTGGTTCCCGACCCCATCATCGAAGAGTACGGGGCCGACACCTTCCGCCTCTACCTCATGTTCCTGGGGCCCTTCGAGGA
>JBJHBD010000139.1:0-7083 GCA_050485305.1 Gemmatimonadota bacterium | reverse complement strand
GCCCAGCGGCTGACGGTCTCGAACAACAGATGGTGCATTTCCCAGAACAGACCCTGGTCGGCAGCACATTCGGCAGCCGCGCCTGCCAGCGGGGCCTGGGGATGAATGTTCAACGGGAAATGCTTGAACACCCAAAGCACCTCGCCCGTATCGACATAGAGTTCATCGAGCGTGGGCTGCGTATCTTCAATGTGTCGGCGGCAAAACGGACACTGAAAATCTGAAAATTCGATGACCGCCACCCGTGCATCGGGGTTGCCCCGGTAAATATCGCCCGCCACGTTATAGCCGGGTCGATCCGGATCGGGGACCAGACCCTGAGGAGTCGCCCAGAACGGCGGCGAATCATCTGCCGGAGGGCCGCTTTCTGCCTGGGCCATCTGGGGCGATTCGCCTGCCAACAGCAGTTCCATCAACTCGGCAAATGAATCATAGGGCTGTGCGCCAATCAGCTGGAAAACACCGGCATCGTCGCGCCGCACAAACTGAAAGCTCGGCGTGCCCGAAAAGCCCTGGCCCATCGCCGCAGCAACCCGGGCCTGCACCTCATCGTCGAAGGTTTCTGCCGCCAGACAATCGGCCACTGCATCGGCATCGCTGCCCACTTCATCGGCCAGGCGCACATAGACAGCCGCAGGATTGGCCGAGCTGCCCCACTCGTTGACGCTGCGGAAAAGTTCCCCGCGCATTTGCCAGGCCGTTGCCGCCGAACCCTGATCGGCCACACACAACAGCGCGGCGTGGGCCTGCAACGCCAGCGGGTGCAGCTGTGCCAGCGGGAAATCGTGGAACACCACCATCACATCACCCGACCGCACAAAAGCCTCATCCAGCGCAGGCTCGGTCTGGACAAAATATCGATTGCAAAACGGGCACTGAAAATCGCTGTATTCGATCATCACCAGCGCGGCATCGGGGTCTCCGCGGAACATGCGCCCATCGGCAGTAAACCCCACCGGCAGCCCGCGATAGGTCTCGCCGGTCGATTCCCCGACCAGACCGGCCAGCGTGGCTCGGGAACAGCCAGCTACCAGGTGTGCGGACCGGTGGCCTGCAGCCCGGTGGTCACCGCCACCTGGAGGAGGGTGTCGCCGAGGACCTCCCCCTCCGCGGAAAAGGCGCCGCCCGCGGCGTCCAGGGAGAAGCGGAAGCGGGACATCTGGAGGGTGCGGGAGAGGTGGACCTCGGTGTTGGCCACCGCCCTTCCTCCCTGCCCCATGGCCTGAAGCTCCAGGCTCATGACGTCCTCCAGGACGAAGCCCGAAGCATTGGGGAGTGTGTCCAGCCGCGACGAGGCAATCCCGATGGCCTGCCCTCCCATGTGGAGGGAGTAGAAGTTGGTGGTGGGATCCAGCGTCAGGGTGGCGGCGGCCAGCCTGGTGAGTTCAGGCTGGAAGTACTCCCGTCGCACATGCCACCCCGCCGTCGTCCCCCAGAGGACGAGGATCAGGACCCCCAGCCACCCCCTTCGCGTCACCCGTTCTCCTCTCCCAGGCGAGCCACCTCGCGGCGGAACGCCTCCTCCTCATAGTCGTTGGCCACCGCCACCACCACCTCCCGGGGAAGAACGGCCTCCAGGGCGTGCTCCCGGATCACCTCCACCACGATCCGGGCCGACTCCTCGGCATCCAGATTCCCCGCTCCCGTTCCCAGGGGAAGCACCCCCAGCGTCCGCATCTCCCACGCCGCCGCCTGCCGGAGCCCGTTCAGGAGGGCGCGCCGGATTCCGTGGGGGGTGATGGGATCCTCCTCGGAGCGGATCACCACATGGATGAGGTACCCGGCGCGAAGCCCGCCGGCCGGGCTCACGAATGCGGCGCCCACCGGGGCGGGGCCGAGGCCGCGCAGGCGGTCCATGAGTTCGGGGCCTGCCCGGAGGTCCAGCTCCCGCTCCACCGGGGTGCACGGCTCCATGTCGGCGCCCACCGAACGGAGGAGCGCTTCCACCTCCAGCTCGGCCGGGTCCCCCCTCAGTACGCGGATCATGGACCCCTTCTCATGGTGCGTTCAACTCCCGAGCCCGCCGAAACATGGCGGCGGCCTCGTCCCGGAGGTTCATTCGGTCGTAGAGGAGCCCCATGACGTAGTAGGTTCTGGGGTGATGGGGTTCCAGCCGCGCCGCCACCTGGAGCATTTCCAGCGCCTCGTCGTAGCGGCCGAGTCGGTTCAGCGCCTCGCCCCGGTAGAAGTGCGCCTGGGCGTGTTCCGGCGCGTCCTGGCACACCCAGCGGAGTTCGCCCTCCGCCTGGGCGTAGAGCCCCCGGCGGAAGAAGAGGATCCCCAGGTTTGCGCGCACCTCCAGCCGTCCCGGCTCCAGGCGCTGTGCTCTCCGAAGCTCCCGCTCCGCCTCGTCGAAGCGGGCCATCGCCCCCAGCGCCGCCCCCAGATGGGCCAGCACCTCGATATTCTCGGGTTCGGTCTGGAGGGCGGCATGGAAGTGCTCCACCGCCCCCTCATGGTTCCCCGCCCGGTTCAGGATGACCCCTGAGCGGGTGCGCGCCCCCACATGACCGGGGTCCCGGAGGAGCACCCACCGGTACCGCTCCAGCGCCTCGTCGATGAGCCCGCCGGCCTCGAGACCTTCCGCTTCCTGAAAGAAGCGCTCGGCCTGGGAGAGTGTGGGTGGTGCCGGTTCGGCTCGGGGCTCCGGCTCCGGCGCGGCGTCGGCGACTGCCGGCTCCCCTGCGGCGCCCGCACGCCCATCCTCCTGGGAATCGAATTCGAAGAGAGCCGGGGGGCGCGGCGCGGGTGTGTCGTCCCCGGCATCGTCTCCAGGAGGGTGTTCCTGCTCAGGGAGAGGTTCCTGGGCAGGCGGGGGGGAGGCGTCGTCGCGGGGCGATTCGTCGGAATCCCCGAGGGTGAGCTGGGGCTCGGAGTCGGATCCTGAGCGTTGCTTTTTCGGCATCTATGGCTTCATGCGGGGGAACCCGTCTCCCGGGCAACCCAATCCAGATAGGGGGGAAAACCACCTTCAACTGCGAGAATGAGGACTTCGGGCACCTCGTACGGGTGCAGCTCGGGAACGCGCCGTACAAAGGTCTCCACCCTCTCCCGGGAGAGTTTGAAGAGGAGGAGTACCTCCCCTTCGTCGTGGACGGTTCCTTCCCATCGGTAGATGGACCGGATCCCGGGAATGAGGTTGGCGCAGGCTGCCACCCCTTCCTCCACGAGGGTTCGGGCCAGCATCCGCGCCGTCCCCTCGTCGGGAGCCGTCACCAGGGCGACGCGGGTGTCGGTCATTCCATCACCATGGGACGAAGATGGAACGGGTCTCGTTGGCCTCGTCGTACACCGCCTCGATGACCTCACGGTACCGCTCCTCCACCACCCTTCGCTTCACCTTCTGGGTGGGGGTGAGGGCCCCGTCCTCGATGGTGAACTCCTGGTCCAGGAGCACGATCTTCTTCGGCATCTCGAAGCGGGAGAGGTCGGCGAGCTCCCGCTGGACCTCACCCTCCAGAAGCTCCTGGACACCGGAGGCCGAAAGGAGTTCGCGGCGATCCGAAAAGGAGACTCCGGCCTCCTCCGCCCACGCCTCCAGATTCGCGAAGTCGGGGACGAGAAGGAGGGAGATGAACTTCCGCTTGTCTCCCAGGAGGACCGGTTGGTCGATGTACCGGTTCTTCTTGAGGCGGTTTTCGATGGGTTGGGGGGCCACGTTCTTCCCCCCGGCGGTGACGATGATGTCCTTCTTCCGGTCGGTGATCCGGAGGAACCCCTCTTCGTCCAGCTCACCGATGTCCCCGGTGTGGAACCACCCCTCCTCGTCGATGGCTTCACGGGTCGCGTCGGGAAGGTTGTAGTACCCCTTCATGACCTGGGGACCCCGGACGAGGATCTCCCCATCTTCGGCAATGCGGATCTCCGTGCCGGGGACGGGCTTCCCCACGGTCCCGATGCGGAAGTTCTCGGGGAAGTTCACCGGGGAGTTCACATTGGTCACCGGGCTGGTTTCGGTGAGCCCGTACCCTTCGAGGATGGTGATCCCCGCCGAAAAGAAGAACCGGTTGATGGCCGGCGACAGGGGAGCGCCCCCGCTCACGAAGTAGCGGAGCCGCCCCCCCACTCCGGCGGAGATCTTCCGGAACACCAGGGCGCGGGCGATGGCATAGGGCACCGTCGTCCCCATTCCGGGCTTCCGACCGGCGAGAGTGGCGTCGGCCCACCGGTTCCCCACCCTGATGGCCCACCGAACCAGCACCCCCTTCACCCCCGTCGCGTCGGTGACCTTCGCGTACACCTTCTCGTAGAGGCGAGGGACGGAAACCACCACGGTGGGGCCGGTCGACCGGAGATCCTCCGGGACGGTCTCCAGCGAACGCGCGTAGGCGATGGTGCACCCCACATGAAAGAGGAGGTAGTCCACCATCCTCTGGAAGACGTGGGAGAGGGGGAGAAAGGAGAGGGTGGTGTCCGACGAATCCACCTTCAACACCGTCGCCGAGGCCCGGACATTGGAGTGGAGGTTGTTGTGGGTCAGCATGACCCCCTTCGGGTCCCCTGTGGTTCCCGAGGTATAGAGGATCGTCGCCGTATCTCCCGGCCTCGCCGATCGAGCGTCGGTGCGGAAGGCTTCGTCGGAGGGCCAGGGCGCCGCTTCCCTTCCCCGGGCCAGAAAGGCATCCCAGCCCAGGCACCCCTCCGGGAGAGCGCCGGAGGGGGAGAAGACCACCACCTGCTCCACCGCCGGGCACCGATCCCGGATCTCCTGCACCTTGGCCAACTGGGCGTCGTCGGAGACGAAGACCAACCGGGCCCCGGAGTTGTTCAGGATGTACGCCACCTGTGAAGGGGTGAGGGTGGCATAGATGGGGACATCCACCACCCCGGAGGTGAGGCAGGCGTAGTCGGCCATGGCCCATTCCGGTCGGTTCTCCGACAGGATGGCCGCCCTGTCTCCCCTCTCCAGTCCCAGGGCGCGGAGCGCGGCAGCCCCCTCCTTCACCCGCTCGTGGACCTCGGTGTAGGAGATGGAGATCCACTCCCCGCCCCGGTTGAATCGGAACGCCGGGTGCTCCCCCAGTGCATCCACCGCCTCCAGAAAGAGGTCCACGAGGGTGCCCTCGGGGAGGCTGGTGGGGTTGGTGGCGTAGTCGGTCCTGGCCATGGGAGGTTCTCCGCTTGCGGTGGGGACGTCCCCGAGGGCTACTCCCGTACGATGCTGACCTCGAAGATCAGATCCGGGTGGAGGGTGTGGAACACGCTGCAATACTTGTCGCGGGAGAGTTCGATGGCGCGGTCCAGCTTCCCGGCGTCGGCGTCGGAAACGCCGGTGGTGCGCACCTGCATGTGCACCCGGGTGTAGCGTCTGGGCGGGTGCTCCGCTCGCTCCCCCTCCATGGTCACCTCCAGTTCACCGAGAGGGACCCGCTGCTTCTCCAGGATGACCTGGATGTCGATGGCCATGCACCCTCCCAGCGCCAGGAGGAGCGCCTCCATGGGAGAAGGGCCGACGCGGGAGTCGCCGTCGATGGGTACCGGAGGACCATCCTCGCCGCAGCGGCCGGAGAAGAGGAGCCCGTCACCGGACCAGGTGAGGGTGGCGGTGCGCAGATTGCCGGACATCAGTTCGAGGGAAAGAGGGAGTCGGGTTCACCCCGGAGCTGTGCCAGGGTGGATCGGGCGTGAGACACATGATCGGATGCCTCACCCCCATGCGGGGGATGGGCGAGAAAGGCCTCCAGATGCTGAGCCGCCTCCCGCTCCTCTCCCTTCCGGATGAGGAGGTAGGCCAGCCCGTAATGGGCTCCCGCAGACCCGGGATCCTTCTGGAGGACGTGCCGATACGTCTTGATGGCCTCCTCCGTCATCCCGATCCGGGTATAGGCGATGGCGATCTGCTGGAGGACCACCGCGTCTCCGGGCGCCTCCTTGAGGGCGAGGCGAAACGAGGTTAGCGCCTCGTGGAATTTCCCTTCCCGGAGGAGAGCCAGCCCCTCCTCGTAATAGTCGACCTTTTCCGCTGCGTCAGGGCCGCCGAAGAGCTTCTGCCACCAGGCCATATCTTCCGGTGTGAGAGGGGAGTTCCGGGCTTCAGGAAGGTAGCGAGGAGGCCCGGAACTACGCAACGCAGCGTCACTTGCGAACGGCCACCACCACCGCCGGAGTGGCGAGCGCCACCTCCATGCGGGACTCTCCCTCCAGAAGGCGTTCGGGGGAGTCGGCTCCTCCCTGGAGCACCAGGCGCCCTCCGGGAACGAGCACGCGAATCGCATCGTCGAGAAGGACCGTCCCCTCCTCCCCTCCCAGCGCCACCCCCCGGATGGATCGTTCCCGGAATGGAAGGGGGGTGCCGGCCACGAACCGACTCACCCCCGGCTCTTCATCCGCTTCACGAAGCCGCGAGGAAAGGGCGAGGACCTCGATCTCCGGGATCATCCCGACGAGGCGTGTGGCGTGCCGGACCGGGCCACCGGCCAGGAGGAGGAATCCGGGCCCCCGGGTGACCCCCAGAAAGGCTGCCGTCCGGAGCGCTCCCTCGGGATCGTCTTCGGTGCCCCCCCCAGGTTCGCCTTCCGGGAGGGGGGGGCGGGGCGGGGGGCGAAGATCCCCGAAACCTCCAACCACAGGATAGTGCTCCCGACAGTTGGCGCACCCCAGGTGCCCCTCGAGCACCCGGCGCTCCTCCAGCCGGTGGGCCATGAGAATGAGGCCGAACTCGGGGCCGCACCGGGGGCACCCGAGGTGGTCGGTGACGAGGATGTGCACGGGACGTCAGAAGATGGAGGGACTCCGGTGGGCCGGCACCAGGTGGGTCCCCGGTCCATACTGCGCCCACTGGGTGGGCGTCTCCCAGACCCGGGCGTAGAGGAGACCGTCGGCCAGATCTTCCGGAAGTCGCTTCTTCAGTTCGTCGAAGAAGTACTTCGCCTGGTTCTCGGCGCTCGTCTCGACGCCCTGGAACTGGGGAAGCTCGTTGAGAAGCTCATGATCCAGTTCGTCGGCCAGTTCCCGCAGGTGCCGCTTCAGGTCCACGAAGTCGAAGGCGATCCCCGCCTCGTTCAGGCGATCGGTCTGGAGCGCCGCCTCCACGATGTAGCGGTGACCATGGAGACGCTCACACTTCCCCTTGTAGTTCTCGAG
>JBJHBD010000138.1:0-7149 GCA_050485305.1 Gemmatimonadota bacterium | reverse complement strand
GAAGGGGCTCGAGCCCCGGGGGGACCTGGGCGAAGAGTGGGAAGGGTGGACTGATCATGGAGGGAAGTTCTATCCATAGAGCAAACCGCGCGAGGACCCTGCGGCGTCCGAGGCGTCAGATCTGCGCGGGGCCTCACGAACGACCGGAGAGCCGGGAGGGACGGATGAAGGACGAGATGTCGGATGACGGCGGCGCAAGGGACGAGGTGGATCCCCATCCTCCCGGAGATGAAGAGGCAGGCCAACCGACCGCCTCTCTCGGTGACCTCATGGAGTACTCCCTCCCACGGTTGGCGCTGGAAGTGACCATCGGGGCGACGGCCGGTGCGGTTCTCGGATACCTCCTGGCTCCGGAGGCTCCCCGAACCGGACTCTTCGCGCTCGCCGGTGCCATTCTTGCCCCCATCGCACTTCTCCTGACCCCCACCGCCGGGAGCGTAACCTACCGCGCGGTGCGGTACGGAGGGGCGCTTGCCCTTCTCGGAACCCTCGCCATTTCGTTTGTGGCGGGCATAGGCGGAGTGGATGTGGCGGAGCTCGTGGCGGTCGGGGTCCTCCTTTTTGCCGTCGGGAGCATCGGGCATGCCGTGCTGATCCGATCCCTCCCCGGATGGACATGAACGGAGGGGGTCGTATAGAATAAATGTGGGGCTCCAAGGGCGGAGTCTCCCGACTTCCGGACCCACAGCAGGATCAGGACCATGAAGATTCGCACTCTCCTTTCCGCCTCCACCACCCTCGCGCTTCTCCTCGTCGCCGCCTGCAGCTCGTCCACGGATCTCACGCAGGTCAGCGTTCAGGGGAGCTGGGATTCGGTGGGAGCACTCCAGAATGTCTCCATCACGGTGCCGAGCCAGAACACCGATGGCTCCTTCACCGGGAGCTGGCGGCTCTCCAACGGGGGTACCCGGTTCCTGGCCGACGGGATGAACACCGCCGGAAACGTCCAGTTCACCCTCGCGGCGCACCCCGAGGGGAATCTGGTCTTCCAGGGGCGCTTCACCGATGAGTACCGACTGGAGGGGACGCTGAGCGGGATCAACCTTTCCGGGCCCGCCGTCTTCCGTCGCTCCTCCTTCTGAGGGCGCGCCCTCTCCATTTTCGGGAATGGGGGGATGGGGATCCGCCCCTCCTCCTCCTCCACGGCTTTACCGGCTCTTCGCTGGGATGGGGAGAGGGGCTCATCGAGCCTCTCTCCCGTCGCCGGAGGGTCATCGCCCTCGACCTGCCGGGGCATGGTGAATCCTCCGCGGATCCGGCCCAGACCTTCACCGGTGTAGTGGACCGGATTGCGGCGACCCTCGATGCCGCGAGGGCGGGGAGAGTCGACCTCCTGGGGTACTCACTGGGAGGTCGACTGGCGCTGGCCTTTGCCCTCTCCCATCGGAATCGAGTGCGGCGACTCGTTCTGGAGGGGGCTTCTCCCGGACTCCGGGACGAGGTCGAGCGAGAGGCGCGTCGGGAGGAGGATGAGGAGCGAGCCGGCTTCCTGGAGCGAAAGGGGGTGGAGCCCTTCGTGGAGGCGTGGGAGGCTCACCCTACCTTCCGGACCCAGAAAGCGCTCCCCCGTGCGGTCCGGGAAGGGGAGCGCATCCGTCGACTCGCGGGAGACGCGGATGGGTGGGCGGCGGCCCTCCGCACCCTGGGGACGGGGGTGCAGCCCAGCTTCTGGGGTGAACTCCCCACCCTGGATACTCCCACCCTTCTCCTCACCGGCGAGGAGGATAGAAAATTCACCGCCATCGCCCGAGAGATGGCGGCGATGCTCCCCTCATCCCATCACCGGGTCATCGCCGGTGCCGGCCACAGGACACACCTTGAAGCCCCCGAAAGGTGGCTGGACGAGGTCCGGTGGTCCCTCGACGAAGTTGAGGAGGGTCAGTTCCAGCTATAGTAGTACTGGAGGAACGACCCTTCCCGGGTGTCGGTGACGTCGAACTCCTTCTTCCCGTCCACGAAGACCCGCATCGTCAGGGTGATCTGTCCCTCTTCGGGGCGCGCCACCCGCACGGCAAGCCGGTTCTGCGGCGGAAGCTGGAAGCTCCGGTTGAAGGGAAGCTCCATCACCGTCGTATCCGCTGCCAGGTAGACCACCCCTCCATCAATTCCGATGCGTCCCGCGTCGATGAAGAAGTCTCTCGATGTGATGAGAAGGACGGGCTGTCCGCTGGAGCCTTCCACCTCGATGCGCATTTCGTCGGCGGGAGACCGGGGGCCGAAGAGGTCACAGGCAGAGGTGGTGAGGACCACCAGAGCCAGGGCGAAGAGGAAACCCGAACGGCCTCCGAGGGTCGAGTGGCGCACCATCATCTTTACTCCTTGTGGGGGATCCCTCAGGGAGGCCGGAGCCTCCAGGGGCGCGGAACCGAACGCATCGGTCGACCGTTTTACTACCCGATAGTGTGAAGAACGTTCGCACGCCGTCGCCCCTCGCCACTGCCGGTCCGGAGTTGACGGTGGCGAAGCGAACACAGTTCAATCTTGCTCATTCTGCTCCACTGCACCAAGGGGCAGGTTGACATGAGCGCTCCAGATCTGCACGGTTACGAGTTATTCTGCCAAATTGCCGGAATCCGTCCCGCCTTCGCGAGGTTTTTATGCTGATGGCCCGTGTTCGCCGTACGCTCGCCAGGATTCTCCCTCTGGTCCTGATCCCTCTCTTCGCCGGATGTAACGGCGCCCCATCGGAGGAAGGTGATGCCGCCGGCTACGCCCCCCTCGATGGAGCGGAGTACGGGATCGTGATCCATGGAGGTGCGGGGACCATCACCCGGAGCAGCATGACCGACGAGATGGAAGAGGCGTTTCACGCATCGCTACGGACGGCGTTGGAAGCAGGGTACGCCGTTCTGGAAGAGGGTGGATCGGCCCTGGACGCAGTGGTGGAGGCCGTGCGCATCCTCGAGGACGACTCCCTCTACAACGCCGGGCGTGGGGCGGTCTTCACGAGTGAGGGGACCAACGAGTTGGATGCCGCCATCATGGACGGCTCGAACCTGAACGCGGGCGCGGTGGCGGGAGTGACGCGGATCAGGAACCCCATCACCCTGGCGAGGTTGGTGATGGATGAGTCGCCCCACGTCTTCATGGTGGGGGAGGGGGCCGAAACGTTCGGAGCTCAGTTCGAGATCGAGACGGTGGACCCCTCCTGGTTCTTCACCGAGCGGCGGTGGGAGGCGTTGGAACGGGCTCGGGAGCGGGAACAGGTCACCCTGGGCTTTGATACCGCCGACAACCGGATGATGGGGACGGTGGGTGCCGTGGCTCGCGACCGGAACGGGAATCTGGCGGCCGCCACCTCCACCGGTGGGATGACGAACAAGCGGTACGGGCGGGTGGGTGACGTTCCCGTCATCGGTGCGGGTACCTACGCGGGCAACCAGTCGTGCGCCGTCTCCGCCACAGGCCACGGGGAGTACTTCATCCGCAATGTGGTGGCCCGTGAGATATGCGCCCGTATGGAGTATCTTGGAGAGACCCTCCAGGAGGCCGCCGACGCGGTGGTCATGGTGCGCCTCCTTGAACAGGGCGGGGACGGGGGGATCATCGCAATCGACCGGAATGGGCACATCTCCATGACCATGAACTCGGCCGGAATGTATCGCGGGCACTACCTGGCGGGGCGGGCGCCCTTTACCGCCATCTACGCCGACGAAGGGAGCGGGAACCGGTGACGGACGAACCCCGCGGGCCCGTCCCGGCTCGGAGGTCGGTTTCCGCCGACGAGTTGGACCGGGTCATCCGTCGGGCGGTGGAGCTCCAGTACTCGGCCGCCGATCGGGATGGCGGCGGAGAGGTGGACGAGGCGGAGGTCATCCGCATCGGCCAGGAGGTGGGGATCAGCGCCGAACATGTCCGCAGGGCCCTCGGGGAGCTGCGCGCCGAGGCGCTGATGGTGACCGCCCCCGATGAGGGAGGGCTCCTCCATCGGGTGGGGGGCTCGGGGTTCGTGCAGGCCTCCCGCGTCATTCCCCGGGAAGCGGCGGCGGTGGAGGCAGCCCTCGACGAGCACCTCCGGGAGGGAGAGGCGCTGGCGCCCATCCGGAAACGGGCGGGGCGTTCGCTCTGGGAGCCCGCAGGAGGGTTCATGGCGCAGCTCGAGCGAGGGCTCAGCCTTGGGGGCCGGACCTTCGATCTGGCCAAGGCCAAGTCGCTGGAGGTGGTCACCTCTCCCCTGGAAGACGGCTACACCCTCGTCTCCCTCACCGCCGATGTGCGAAATCTGAGAGGAGAGACCGTGGGCGGGTGGATGACGGGGCTTGGTGTTTCAGGGGGAGCGGCGGGGACGGCGCTGGGGTTCGTCTTTCTGAACCCCATTGTGGGGATCCCTGGAGTCCTGCTTGGTGTCGCACTGGGGACCTACCCCGGTCGCCACTACTACCGGGCCGAGGTGGACCGCACCCGCACCGTCCTGGAGGGGCTCCTGGACCGCCTCGAAACCGGGGAGGGGCTTCATCGGAAGGCCAACCGCCCGAGCTGGCGGAAACACCTGGGGATCTGACGAGCCCGGAGAGGGGTCCGGATCGGGACCCATCCTCCCGGAGCTCCGGAAACCACCTCAGGGGGCGAAGCCCAGCCTCCGGACGAGGAACGCCACCACCAGGACGGCCACCACCAGGGCAATGATGACCCGTTCTTTGGGCGATGCGCGGTGCGGCATATGAGGTTCCCGTATGGGTGGCGCGAGGGTGACCGGCGCCCCACGCTCAGCGAATGAGCTTCTTGTAGCGGATCCGGTGGGGCTGGTCCGCCTCGGCGCCCATCCGCCGCTTCCGATCGGCCTCGTACTCCTGGTAGTTCCCCTCGAACCAGACCACCTGCGAGTCGCCCTCGAAGGCCAGCATGTGGGTGGCGACCCGGTCCAGGAACCACCGGTCGTGGGAGATGACCACCGCGCACCCGGGGAAGGAGAGGAGCGCCTCTTCCAGGGCCCGAAGGGTGTCCACATCCAGGTCGTTGGTGGGCTCGTCCAGGAGGAGGACGTTCCCGCCGGACTTGAGGAGCTTGGCCAGGTGGAGGCGGTTCCGCTCTCCGCCCGAGAGGACCCCCACCTTCTTCTGCTGTTCGCCCCCCCGGAAGTTGAACCAGGAGAGGTAGGCTCGGGAGTTCACCTCGCGCCAGCCGAAGTCCAGGGTGTCGTGTCCGCCCGAAACCTCTTCCCAGACGTTCTTGTTGGGGTCGAGGGCTTCCCGGGACTGGTCCACGTAGGAGAGCTGCACGGTGGAGCCCACCTTCACGGCTCCTGCATCGGGGGTCTCCTCCCCCACGATCATGCGGAAGAGGGTGGTCTTCCCCGCCCCGTTGGGCCCGATGACCCCCACGATGCCCCCGCGGGGGAGGCGGAACGAGACGTCTTCCATGAGGAGGGTGTCGCCGTACCCCTTGGAGACCCCGTCGAAGATCACCACGTCGTCACCCAGCCGCTGAGGCTTGGGGATGAGGATCTCGGCGGTCCCCACCTGCTCCTTCGGCCCCTGGGCCATGAGCTCTTCGTAGGCGGTGATGCGGGCCTTCCCCTTGGCCTGCCGGGCTCGGGGCGACATGCGCACCCACTCCAGCTCGCGCTCGAGGGTCTTCCGGCGGGCCGATTCCTCCTTCTCTTCCCGGGCCAGGCGCTCCTGCTTCTGCTCCAGCCAGGACGAGTAGTTGCCCTGGTATGGGTGCCCCTCGCCCCGATCCAGCTCCAGGATCCACTCCGCCACATTGTCCAGGAAGTACCGGTCGTGGGTAATGGCCACGATGGTCCCCTTGAACTCGGCCAGGAAGCGCTCCAGCCAGGCCACCGACTCGGCGTCCAGGTGGTTGGTGGGCTCATCCAGGAGGAGCATGTCGGGCTCTTCCAGGAGGGTTCGGCAGAGCGCCACCCGACGCTTCTCCCCGCCTGACAGCTTTGTCACATCGGCGTCGCCGGGAGGGAGGCGGAGCGCGTCCATGGCGATTTCCACCTTCCGGTCCAGCTCCCAGGCACCGGCGGCCTCGATACGGTCCTGAAGCTTGGCCTGCTCTTCCAGAAGGGCGTTCATCTCCTCGTCGGTGGAGATCTCGCCGAACTTCAGGTTCACTTCCTCGAATCGCTTGAGGAGGTCGCGGGTGGGCTTCACCCCCAGCTCCACATTCCCCCGCACATCCAGCGTGGCATCCAGCTCCGGCTCCTGCGGGAGGTAGCCGATGCGGGTCCCCTTGGCCGGCCAGGCCTCGCCCTGGAAATCGGTGTCCACCCCGGCCATGATGCGCAGCAGGGTGCTCTTTCCCGATCCGTTGGGCCCCACCACGCCGATCTTGGCGCCGGGGAAGAAGGAAAGCCAGATCCCCTTCAGGATCTCCCGCTTGGGCGGGACGACCTTCCGAAGATCCTTCATGACGTAGATGTACTGTGGTCCGCTCATGGGGGTGAATCTAGGGGAATCCCGTTTCGACGTAAGGGGTTGGGAGGATGGGTCTCCGGCGGGTTCCCGCGCTCCGGGGAGATGGGGTGCGCCCCCCTTCAGGTCCGTGGGCGATGCGGGGGCCCTGCGGCACCCGGTCGGCATCCCCGGGCTCCCAGGTTTCTCCGCGCCCCGTCAGCTTCCTCGGCGTCCCAGCGCCCGCGCCCCAAGCGCCACGGCCACGATGACGAGCCCTACACCCCAGATGACAGGAGGGACCTGGAAAGCCAGGAAAACGCATCCTCCCAGCCCGGACCAGGCCACCCAGCGAGGATAGAGGCGGGCCTCGGGGGGGAGCCGGAGGGCCGCCAGGTTGGTGATTCCGTAGTAGAGGAGGACGGTGAAGGCGGAGAAGGCCCAGGTGGTGCGGACGTCGCCCAGAAGCACCAGCACCAGGATGATGGCGCCCACCAGGAGAACGGCGTTGGTGGGGCTCTGCTTCGCCTCGTCCACCTCGGCCAGGGTGGTGGGAAGGTCGCGCCTGCGCCCCATGGCGAGGGCCACCCGGGAGAGCCCCAGTACGAGGTTCAGCAGCACCCCCAGCATGGCCGTGATGGCGGCGAGGCCGATGACTTCCGCGAGGAAAGGGACCTCCAGGGCGGCGGCCACTCGCTGCAGGGGTGCGGCCGTCTCGGTGGTGGCGTCGGCGAAGCTGTCGGCGCCCAGGGTGGCGAGGGCCACCAGCGCCACCGAGAGGTAGAGAACGGTGATGACCCCCAGGGTG
>JBJHBD010000137.1:0-7180 GCA_050485305.1 Gemmatimonadota bacterium | reverse complement strand
CCCCCCCCCCCCCCGCGTCCGTCGCTCATGGGTGCGATTCCTTGGGAGGTGCGGGTCAGGGTCGGAGGGCGCGGATCATGGCGCCCTCCCGGTCGGCCAGGTGGAGGAAGTTCCGGATCGTCCTCACCGCGTCCACGTAGAACTCGGGGGTGATGTCTTCGAAGACGTCGGTGGGCTGGTGGTAGCCGGGGTGATCCTCCACCCCGAAGTAGATGAAGGGGATCCCCGCCTGATGGAAGGGACCGTGATCCGAGGCCATGGTCCAGTCGTCCCCCGGGGGGAGGTCGGGGGAGTCGTGCCCCATGAGGAGGGTCACCGGAGCGTCGTCGGCCACCTCCTCCACCAGCGGAACGAGGGCCGGATAGTGGTACGTCCCTACGGCATACAGCTCCCCCACCTCGCTCCGAGAAACCATGTCCAGGTTCACATTCATGACGATGGACTCAGACGGGATCGCCGGATCGGCGATGAAGGCGCGGGCCCCCTGAAGTCCCATCTCCTCGGCGTCGAAGGCGATGAAGAGGAGGGAGTGGCGGGGCGGCGCTTCACGGAAGACCCGGGCCAGCGCCAGGAGGGCGGCGGTTCCCGAGGCGTTGTCGTCGGCGCCGTTGTAGATCTCCCCATTCCGGACCCCCAGGTGGTCGTAGTGGGCCGTCACCACGATGAACCGGTCCGGGTGCTCCGTCCCCTCGACGACGCCCAGGACGTTCACCCCGGTGAGGGCGTCCCCGCCTCCCCGGGGGGTGAACTCGAACTCCCGGGTCCACCCTCCCTGGAGGGGGGTGAGCCCCGCCTCCGGAAAGGCCTCCAGGAGAAAACGCCGTGCCCGCTCGCTCCCCTCGGTCCCCGTCCGGCGCCCTTCCATGGAATCGTGCGCCAGCACCGAAAGGTCCCGGAGGAGCCGCTCCCCGTCGATGGGTACATCGGGGGCGGTCCGGAGAAGGGACGCCGCCTCATTCCCACCGGCGCCATTGGCATCGGGGGCGCATGCGGGGGTGCCGAGGGCCAGGGTGAGGGCCAGGGCGGGGATCAGGCTCCCCCGCAGGAGGGAGCGGAGGTCGAGGTGGCGGAGGTCGAGGCTCGACATGGGGTCGGGTCCGGGCGAATGTGAAGGTGCCGGCGGCGGTTCGGCGGCGCGCCCCTCCCTACCATTCGAGGAGGAGGGGGTTCCGGCACCGGGAACGTTCAGACGAGGGAAGATGGTCGGTCCACACTCCCAGGGGAAGGAAGGCGCCGGAGCGCTCCGAAGCTCGCCGGTCCGTGTCCCCCTCGTGGGCATCGGAGCCGGAATCCTGGCCTGGCTCCTCCAGCGGACCCTCGCCCGCTCCCCGGAGTGGGGCGAGGCGGTGGCCGGGAACGCCGTCCTCCGGGAGGGGCGGCGCGGACTCTCCCTCCTCACCGGTGTGGTCCCCTTCTCCCTGGCCGAACTGGTGACAGGCATCACCCTTCTGGCCTTGGGAGGATGGGTCTTCCGGGCCCTCCGCCCTCGGGCGGGATCTGTCGCCGGCGCCATCGCGAGCTCCCGCCCCGCAACCGGCGCCCCCCCCTTCACCCCGGCCCCCATCGCCGCGAGCTCCCGTCCCGCCCTCGCCCTCCTCCGCCTCCTCGGCGGCGTGGGGTTCCTCTACGTCGGATTCCAGCTCCTCTGGGGGCTCCAGTACACCCGCCCCGGGGTGGAGACCTTCCTCGGGGTGGAGGCGGCAGGAGAGGTGGACGGCGACGAACTGGCCTTCCTCGCCGAGGGGGCCATCCGCCTCATGAACCTCCACTACCTGGAGATCCATGGGGTAGATGACGCGGGCGAACCCACCCCCCCCCCCCACCGGGGGGCGGCGACCCGCTCCCTCGACGAAGGGTGGCGGTTGGCCGTGGCCAGATGGGGGCTCCCCCATCACCTGGAGGAGGGGCACGGGGCACCAAAACCCTTCCTCTTCTCCGGGCTCGTCCGGCGGTTCGGCGTGTCCGGGATGCACTTCCCCTTCACCGGGGAGGCCCTCGTCCAGCGGCACCTCCCCGCCCTCGCCACCGGGACCACCCTCGCCCACGAGATGGCCCATCAGCGCGGGGTGGCGGTGGAGGCCGACGCCAACGTCCTGGCCGTTCTGGTGGCACGGGAGTCCACCGATGCGCGGGTCCGCTACGCGGCGTACGCCTTCCTTCACCGGCAGTGGCTCGCCGCCCTGGCCCGCATCGATGGGGATCGTGCCGTTGAGCTGGCCTCTCTCCGCCTGCCCGGGGTGGATCGGGACATTGAGGCGCTCAGCACTTTCTGGCGCCCGGCGGCGGGGGTCACCGGAGCGGTGGGGAGCCGAGTGAACGACGCCATGCTCCGCTCCCAGGGGGTTCCCGAAGGGGTGCTCAGCTACCGGGGGAGCACCTGGATCTTCGTGGCCCTTGCCCGGAAGCACGGTTCGGGATCACTCCTCCCGGGGTGGGAGGGCGGGGCCGACGGGGATTTTCCGGGCGCCGGAGAGGGTGCCGCTCCCGGACCCATCTGACCGTTCACCGGCGTCATCGCCCGTTCGGGAAATTCGTGGTTGGGGATGGGCGGCTCCCCATCCATCCTTATTGCGTGAGCGCGGGCCCCTCGGCCTCGCCCTCGGCGGCGGCTGATCGCCGCGCTCTCCGCCTGGCCTTCCGAGTGGGCCTCCGCGGACCGATCCTCCCTGAATGACGCCACCGGTCATGCTCCACCCCCGGAACATTCTGATGGCCCTCGTCCTGCACCTGGGGCTCTCCGCGCTTCTCCCCTCGAAGGGGAGGGAAGAAGCGCCCCCATTCCCGCCTCCGGCGCCCGTGTGCGACGTGGTTTCGGACTCGACCCTTGCCCTGCCCGTGGAAACCGCCTTCCGTTTCTTACCATGACGTCGATCCTCTACTGGAGGTGCCAGTTCTGGGGGTGGTTCGGGATGATGGTGTGGAACTTCTCCATGGCCATCTTCTTCGGGACCGTCTCGTGGTGGGTCCTCTGGGTCTCCCTCATCATGGTGGGCGGGGGGATCCTTCTCACCCACGCAGGTCGGTGGATCGTGGCGCGCAGGGGGTGGAAGGAGCTGACGCCCGGGCCTCTCGCACCACGGGTGTTGCTCACCTCCGTGGCCATGGGCACCATTCTCGGGTTGGCGACCCTCCCCATCCACTGTCGTGCCGCGGAGACGGAAATGGCCTCGGGAGAGGTCACCGGCGTCCAACTCGCCGTTCTCGTTTCCGTCAGCTACAGCTTCGTCTTCCTGGGGTGGTTCCTCATCTACTTCTGCTACCACTATTTCCAGAGGGGCCGGGAGGCTGCCGCCGCGGAGTGGCGGCTGAGGGCGGCCATGCGGGACAACGAACTTCGGACCCTTCGGGCCCAGCTCAACCCCCACTTCCTCTTCAACAGCCTGAACAGCTTGCGCGGGCTCATCCCTGAATCCCCAGCCCGCGCCCAGGAGGCGGTCACCGCGCTGGCCGGCCTTCTGCGCCATACGCTGCGCCTCAGCTCCCGACCCACCATCACCCTGGGAGAGGAGCTGGCTGCCGCCGAGCACTATCTGGCCCTCGAAACCATCCGCTTCGAGGAGCGCCTTGGCTGCGATCTGGATGTGGACCCGGAACTCCTGGATCAGGCCGTGCCCCCCATGCTCCTTCACAACCTGGTGGAGAACGCGGTGAAGCATGGGATCGCCCACCGACGGGAGGGAGGGCGGATCGGGATCCAGGTTCACCGGGAGGAGGGGGACACCGTCCGGCTCCGGGTCACGAACCCGGGAACGCTGGGGGGGACGAGCCCTTCCGGGCACGCTGGTCCGCGTAGCCGACTCGACCCCTCCAGCCACCTCGATTTCGACCCCTCCAGCCATTCCGACGCCCGTGACCACGCCGACTTCCGCGACCGCCTCGACGACTTCACGGAAGCCCTGAGGGACTTCGACCGGGAGGTCCGCGACCAGGTCGGCTTCCGCGGTGGTCTTGACCCTTCGGGTCGTTCCGGCGCCCGCGGTCCCTCCGGCATCAGCAACCAAACCGTTCCCTCCGGCCATTCCGGCGCCCGCGGTCCCTCCGGCATCAGCAACCACACCGATCCCTCCGGCCATTCCGGCGCCCGCGAACGCCCCAGCTTCCATAGGCACTCCGCCTCCCCTGGACACGCCGCTCCCCCGATATCCGACGGAGCCGGATTGGGGCTACGGAACGTCAGGGAGCAGCTTCACCTCCTCCATGGCGATGAAGCGTCGTTTCGCATCTATGAAAGTGGACCCGACGAGGTGGCGGCAGAGGTGACCCTTCCCCGAAAGGTGGTCCGACCGGCGGATGACCGCACGTTTCACCCTGCCGGGGATGGATCCGCCGGGTTCCCCGGCGACGAGCGGACGCCCGCCGCCCATCCTCCCGAAAAGGGGACCCGTTATTCCACCACGAGGCCGTCGACCCGATGAGAGCCCTTCTGGTGGACGACGAGCGTCTGGCAAGGCGCGAACTCCGGCGGCTTCTGGCCGAACACCCCTCCATCGAGATCGCGGGAGAGGCCGGGAACGCCGACGAGGCGCGGGAGGCGCTGGAGGAGCTGGATCCCGATCTTCTCTTCCTGGACATCCAGATGCCTGGGGAGTCCGGATTCGAACTCCTGGCCTCCCTCGAGACGGTGCCCGCCGTGATCTTCACCACCGCGTACGATGAGTATGCGTTGAAGGCTTTCGAGGTGAGCGCCCTCGACTACCTGGTGAAGCCCATCGACCCGAAACGGCTCGCCCGATCGGTGGCTCGCCTTCTGGAGCGGTTTTCACCGGACGCCGCCGACTCCCGGAGTTCGAAGGAGAGCGCCCTTCCGTTCCCGTCCACTCCCGAGAACTCCTCCGGCGGGGGCGGGGAGGGAGAGGTTTCCCGGATCCTTGGGGAGTCCGATCGCGTCTTCCTTCGGGATGGAGACCGATGCTGGCTCGTGGAGTTGGGCGAGATCCGCCTCTTCGAATCCGCAGAGAACTACACCCAGGTCCACATGGGGGAGGCCCGCCCCCTCATTCTCCGATCGTTGAACGAGTTGGAGGAGCGCCTCGATCCGAGGGTGTTCTTCCGGGCGAACCGGAGCCAGATCCTGAACCTGAAGGCGGTGCGTTCCATCCATCCCTGGTTCAGCGGCCGCCTCATGGCGCGGCTGGATGGGGGAGCGGAAGTGGTGCTGAGCCGCCGGAAGAGCCGGGAGTTTCGCGAACGGATGAGTGTCTGAGGGAGCGAGCGGGTTTGGGGAGCCCCGGTTCACAATGGCGGCGGTTTTTCGGCCCCACTCGACTTCCGTCGACATGACGTCAGCCGCTCGACACGGATGCGACCCTGACGGCCGTGGCTCGGGCTTCCTGATTTCCACGGTCATGGATCCAGTTTCCTGATTCCCACGGTCATGGTTCCGACATCCTGACCCCCATGACCATGGTTTTGCCCATCGGGGGATGGGAGGTTCCAGGAGCCATGGCTCTCCCCTATCGCTCCCAACTTCTCCGTGACCTCGCCACGGCCATCCGGGCACGCCACTTCAGCCCGAAGACCGAGCGCGCCTACGTGTACTGGGTGCGTCGATATGTTCGCCACCATGGCCTCCGTCACCCGTCGGAGCTTGGTGCGGCGGAGGTGAACTCCTTCCTCAGCTCCCTCGCCGTCGAGGGGAAGGTGGCCGCTTCGACCCAGGCTCAGGCTCGCGCCGCACTTCTCTTTCTGTACCGGGAGGTTCTGGGAACACCCCTGGATGACGGAGGCCCCGACAACGCCATCATCCGGGCCCGACAACCCCGCCGCCTTCCCATTGTTCTCACCAGAGAAGAGGTGCGGGCGGTCCTCGCTCGCATGTTCCCCCCGACCCGCACCGTGGCGCTCCTCCTGTACGGTGCCGGGTTGCGGCTGAACGAGGCCCTCCGCCTGAGAGTGCGCGATCTGGACGAGGGGAGAGGGCAGCTCACCGTTCGTAGTGGAAAGGGTGATCGGGATCGGGTATCTCTCTACCCCACCGCGGCCCACGGTCCCGTAAACGAACAACTCCTTCGGGTGAAGCGCCTCCACACTCGCGATCTGGCGAGGGGAGCCGGCCACGTCCCACTCCCCTCGGCCCTCGCTCGCAAGTACCCTCAAGCCGCCCGGGAGTGGGGCTGGCAATGGATTTTCCCGGCCAGCAGAGTCCACGATGATCCGGACACCGGGGCCCGATTCCGGCGGCCCCTACACCCCTCCGCCGTCCAGCGCGCCGTCAAGGAAGCCGTCCGGGCATCCGGGGTGCCGCGCCACGCCACCTGCCACACCTTCCGCCACTCTTTCGCCACCCATCTCCTTGAGGATGGATACGATATCCGTACCATCCAGGAACTACTTGGCCACCGCAGCGTGCGCACCACCATGATCTACACCCATGTCCTGAACCGGGGAGAGCGCGGTGTTCGGAGCCCCCTCGATCTCCTGGACGTCTGATGTGCGGACGGCTCCCGTATGCATCCCGCCTTCGCTCCTCCCGACCTCGGAACCAGCCACCTCCGGCACGCGCTTCCGGGAGAGTCCTTCGCAGTCAAAGCACGCAGGCTCCCCTCAATTACCAAGCATCGGGCGCAGCCCAAGCACAACTCCACAACGTTGCCGAGGTTCTGGCCCTCGAATAACTTGCCCCGAACAGCACGGCGCGCTTACACAGCTGCCCACCCGAGCCAATCCCTTAGGTTCCCACCAGGTGATCAAGCACGGGGGGTGGTTGAAAGGGCGTTACACGGCAACGGTTTGGGGGGGCGTGGCGGTAGAGAAGGGAGGCCCTGAGTTCCGGGACGTCGACTTCCAAGTCGGGACCAGGAGGTAACCGGACTGGAATCCTGAGCTCGATCTTCGGCGCTTTACGCGCCGGTCAACGTAGACGTCGTCGAGCAAGCAGCACTGATCGGTAGGGAGGGGGGCATCCTCCTCGACGCGGCAGAAGTGTTGTACGCGAAGCGCGGCGGTGTACGCAAAGCGCGGCGATGTACCGGTATCGCGCGGTCCCTTCACCTCGTGGGCGACGTCGAGCCAAGGAAGGGAGTTCTTCCTACTTCACCCCGCTACGGCGCTTTACGCGCCGCAGAGTCGGCCCCGCAGCCGCGCCGCTTCAAAGCCACAAGCGGGTATTCCGAGAGGTACGCGGGCGGAAGGTAGGAGGCTTTGACGTCGCGGCTTCGCGTCCGTCTCCCGCTTCCGCGGG
>JBJHBD010000136.1:0-7192 GCA_050485305.1 Gemmatimonadota bacterium | reverse complement strand
GTGCAGGTAAGGAGGATGGGGGTCTCCAGCTCCCCCAGCTCCCGGACCTGGGTGATGCCCACCAGCTTCCCGAACCCGTTCCCCACATGGATGGCGGCGGGGACCCGGTCCCGGAACCAGTCCCCCCCGTGGGGGAGGATGGCGGTGACCCCGGTGCGCACCCCTTCGCCCTCCCGGAGGGTGGTCTGGCCGACGCGGACCCCGGGGACGTCGGTGATGGCGTTCAGGGGCCCCGGCTCGAAGATCCCGATGCGGATCCCCAGATCGCGAGCGCGGGGGCGGTCGTCAGCGGCCTGGGTCATGGCAGGGGCGGGGAGGAGGAGGAGGGCGATGAGGGCGGGAAGGACGATGGAACGCATGGGGCGACTCCATGGGAAGGTCAGACGCGAACGGTGTCCAGGAGCATGAGACCCAGGAGGAGGGGCTGGTACGCCAGGGAAGCCAGAAAGACCCGGCGCACGTTGGGGCGGTTCATCTCCCGGGCAGCCTGGATGCTCCACCAGAGGAGGGCCACCCCCAGCACCATGGCGCCGCCGAAGTACACGCTCCCCATGAGCCCCAGCGGGGTGGGGGCGAGGCTCACCGGGATGAGGAGGAGAGCGTAGAGGATCATCTGCCGCCCGATGACCCCTCCTTCCGGATCCGAGGGAGGGGTGAGGAGAAACCCGGCCTTCAGGTAGTCCTCACGGAGGAGCCAGGCCAGCGCCAGCACGTGGGGGATCTGCCAGAGGAAGGCGATGCCGAAGAGGACGAGGGCCCCGAGGGACACATCCCCCGTGGCGGCGCTCCACCCGATGAGGGCGGGCATGGCTCCGGGGATGGCTCCCGCGAAGGTGGCGGCGTAGCTCCGGGACTTGAGGGGCGTGTAGACGAAGTCGTACGCCACCGCGGAGGCCAGGGTGAGTGCGGCGGGGAGCCACCCCACCGTGGCCCAGAGATACCCCACGCCGACCATCAACAAGACCATGGCCAGGGTCAGCACCTCTCCGGCACGCATCTTCCCCGAGGGGATGGGGCGGGAACGGGTGCGGTTCATGATCCCGTCCACCTCTCGCTCCAGGTACTGGTTGAGCGCCAGCGCACCGGAGGTGGCGAGCACCGTCCCCAGGAGGGTGTGGGCCATGGGGAGGAAGTCGGCTCGCCCCCCCGCCCCCACATAGTACGCCACCCCTGCCGTGATCATGACGAAGCCGGCGATGCGGGGCTTCGTCACCTCGTAGTAGAGGCGGAGTCGGTGAGTCGAAGAAGGGTCGGTCACGGAGGATGATCCGGACGGCGCGGGGAGAGGGAGTGGATCCTGGAAACTCCGAAAGCTACCTGGCTCCGAAGGGGGCGCAAGCCGACGGGTGGGCGCTCGTCAGAATGTCCCCGCGCGTTGTCCCCATGGGGCGAAGAGTCCCACGCAGGCCCCGGGGAACGATCGGTCCCGGCGGAGGGGGATGTGGCACAACTTCATGTTTCCCTTGTGGATAACGCTCTGACCGATCCCGGACGGAAGAGCCGGCGCGGAAGGGCACACGCCTTGCACCCCCGCCGACCCGACCCGGAGCACACCGGGGCATGAACTTCTCAGGAGCCAAGTCGATGCCCAACTCAACCGTCGGTACCGGAACCCTGGCGATCGTCCTCGCCGCCTTCTTCGTGACCGGAGCGGCTCTCGCCCTCTTCGTCTGGCATACCCTCTCCGATTTCCTCGCCGGACTCCCGGTGGATGGTGGGAGGTTCCTGCTGGCCATCGCCCTCGCCGGGGTCTTCGCGGGAGTGGCATGGCTCCTCGCCCGCTACCTGGAGTCCGTCTTCGGACAGGACTGATCCACCTCCATCCACGCACCTCTCAGGAGACTCCCCGTGGACGCAGAAAACAGGACCACCTCGCCGCAGGACGACGAACTCCCCCCCCCGGTGGGGACCCTCTTCGTCCTCATGCTCTACATCATGGTGCTGGCCGGGATGTGGGGCGCCATCTACCTCGACTTCCTGGGGAGGTAGCCCATGAACCCCGCCAAGATGGAGAAGATCTTCCTGGCCCTGTCGGGTGCCATGCTCCTCACCTTTCTCCTGGCCCTCTTTTACTCGGCCTTCGGGATGGGGATGCATCTGCCGGACCGGGACATGGAAATCGTCCCCTCCCAGGTCCGGGAGACTCCCCCCTTCGACAACCCGGGGGTGCATCAGGTGGGACCCAACCGGTATGAGATCGTCATGCTGGGCTTCGCCTGGGCCTTCCAGCCCCGGGAGATCCGGATCCCCGCCGGTTCCGAGGTGACCTTCATCGCCACCGCCACCGATGTGATCCACGGCCTCCATGTGGAGGGGACCCGGGTGAACCTCATGCTGATTCCCGGTCAGGTGACCCGCTTCAACTACACCTTCAGGGAGGCGGGCGAACACCTCATCATCTGTCACGAATTCTGCGGAAGCGGCCACCACCTCATGTCGGGGCGGGTCGTCGTCGAGGAGGTGGAAGGATGAATACCCCCGTCGTCGCCAGTCCCCAGGGTTACCAGCTTCCGGACAACCACCGGGCTGCCATCCGGTACATGATCTACCTGGGCTTCTTCGCCCTCTCCATCGGCATCCTGAACGGCCTCGGACAGGCCCTCAACTACGCCAACGTGGACATCCTCAAGTACTTCCCGGGGATGCGCACCTACTACCAGGGGCTCACCGTTCACGGCGTGGTGAACGCCATCGTCTTCACCTTCGCCTTCACGAACGGGTTCCTTGCCCTCACCACGTCGCGAGCCCTGGCCCGCCCCTTGAACGGGGGGCTCCTCTGGACGGTGCTGGGGCTCATGGTGACCGGGTTCCTCCTGGCCGCCTACGCCATGGGAACCGGGCAGGCCTCGGTCCTCTACACCTTCTACGCCCCCCTTCAGGCCCACTGGAGCTACTACCTGGGGCTCGCCCTCCTGGTGGTCAGCACCTGGGTCACGGCCATCGCGCTCTTCATGGCCCTCTCCGCATGGCGAAAGGAGAATCCCGGCGAGCGGATCCCCCTCCTGGCCTTCATCTCCACCGCCACCTACGCCATGTGGGTCCTGGCCTCGCTGGGGATCGCGGTGCAGGTGGTGGGGCTCCTCCTCCCCTGGTCGCTGGGGCTCATCGACGGGGCGGACCCCCTCCTCTCCCGTACCCTCTTCTGGTTCTCGGGGCACCCCATCGTCTACTTCTGGCTCCTCCCCGCGTACGTTTCCTGGTACGCCATGGTGCCGCGGCACGCCGAGGGGAAGCTCTTCAGCGACTCCCTCGTGCGGGTGGTCTTCGTCCTCTTCCTCCTCCTCTCCATCCCCACCGGGTTCCACCATCAGTACACCGATCCGGGGATCAGCGGGGGGATGAAGGCCGTCCACTCCTTCCTGACCTTCGGCGTCTTCTTCCCCTCCCTCATCACCGCCTTCACCATCATGTACGCTCTGGAAGTGGGAGGGCGGAAGCGGGGGGCCACGGGGCTCGTGAACTGGTTCTTCAAGCTGGACTGGAAAAGCCCGCCCCTGGTGGCGCAGATCCTGGCCATGCTCACCTTCATGCTGGGCGGGATCACCGGGCTCATCAACGCCTCGTTCAACCTGAACCAGTCCATCCACAACACGGCGTGGGTCCCGGGCCACTTCCACATGACGGTGGGGTCGGCGGTGACCATGTCGTTCATGGGAATCGCGTACTGGCTCATCCCGTACCTGACCCGGAAGGAGCTGGTGGGGAAGGGGATGGCGGTGGTCCAGTCCTGGGTCTACTTCGTGGGCGTGCTCATCATGGCCCGAGGGCTCATCTCCGGGGGGCTCGACGGAATGCCCCGCAGGACCCACATCATGGAAGCCAACTACTCGAAGCCTTCGTGGGAGCTGGCGGGACTCCTCACCGGGTTCGGGGGCACCCTCATGTTCATCGGGGGCGGACTCTTCTTCGCCGTCCTCGTGGCCACCGTCCTCCTTGGGAAGAAGAAGGAGACCCCGGACGACATCCCCTTCACCGTGACCCACACCCCGCCGGCCACCGAAGGGTGGCAGGTGAAGCTGGACCGGTATCGGTACTGGGTCATCGCCACCATCATCCTCATCCTCGTGGCGTACGGACCCTTCTTCGCCCAGTACCTCCCGGCGAAGTTCACCTCGCAGGGGTACCAGTTCTTCTGATGTAACGGCACTCCCTTCGGGAGGATGGGTCGCCCCCGGGGCCGCGTCCGCGGCTCCGGGGGTGTTTGTCGTATAGCTGGGTCCGCAGGCGCGCCGGATCCGTGCCGAATGATCCCATGAGGAAACCTCTACCCGCCCGAAGCCGTACTACCATCCATGACCGAAGCGCCGTATCGCCCCCTGGATGTCGCCGAGCGCCGGGAGCGGGATCGAAAGGTGTGGAGGGTGGCCTTCGCGGCCTCCATCCTCTTTCACCTCCTCATCCTGCTTCTCGGGGGGCGCCCCCCCATCCCCACCTCTCCCTTCGCGGCGGCGGGCCCCAGCGAGCAGGACGACCGGGCGGCCGAGGGAGCGCTCCAGGTCATCGCCATGACCTCGGCCCCTCCGGCGCAGGTCATCCCGATTCCCACCCCGGTCCTGGACGCCGAGATCCTCGAGGTGGAGGAGCTTCTCCCCGATCCCGAACCTGAGATCACCCCCGAGGACGTCGAGCTTCCGGAGCCCCCGGGGGTGGGGACCACCTCGGGGAGCGACCCGGAAGATGCCCCGGCGGACGCCGGACTCCCCGGAGCCACCGGACGGGGAGATGGGGGGACGGTGGACGAAGGACGGTTCCGCCTCGTTCCTCCCACGCCGCGCGGGATGATCATCCCCCCCACCAACCGGAACCTCCGAGGGCGTCAGGTACAGGTGTGGGTCTTCGTGAATGAGCAGGGGCGCGTGGTGGCCGACTCGACCCGCCTCGACCCTCCCACCTCGGATCGCCGCTTCAACGAGCAGCTCGTGCGAGAGGCGGCCGAGTGGGTCTTCACCCCGGCACGCCAGGGGGGGGAGCCGGTGAGCTCCTGGTTCCCCTACGTCATCAGCATGGACTGAGCGTCCGTCAGGACGCCAGGAAGCTCCGCAGCATCCAGATGGTCTTCTCGTGCACCTGGATCCGACCGATCATGAGATCTTCGGTCTGGGCGTCACCCCCCTCTCCCGCCAGATCCCGGGCCTTCTCCAGATTGGAGACCAGGCGCTCATGGGCCTTCAGGAGGTGGGCCACCATGGCGTTCGCGTCGGCATCTGCCTCGATCTCGGGCATCCCCGCCATCCGGGCCAGATTTCCGAGCCCGCCGGGAGCGAAGGCCCCCAGCGCCCGGATCCGTTCGGCGATCACGTCGATGGCCCCGAAGAGCTCGGTATACTGCTCCTCGAAGGCGGTGTGAAGGGAGAAGAAGGAGGGGCCCTGCACGTTCCAGTGGCAGAGGTGGGTCTGTCCCAGGAGGGCGTAGCTCTCGGCCACGACCTGACGGAGCGCGTCCACCACCGGGGCGGAAGATGAGTTTGTCATATCGTTACGTCCCTTTTTCTCGAGTCGGCGACGGGGCCGCCGTGTCCGCCCCATCGCGTAAATAAAATCCCCGGAACGGCTTGAGGGTTCCCGCCGAAAACCCCGGAGAGGACGGGGCGCAGCTCCGGTGAGCGGACTCATTAGCTCACAAAAAAGATGCGTGAAGAGGAGCGGGGCCGTATCTTGTGCCGCACGTGGGAGTGCTCGACGGGCAATGGGAACCATATGGGGATGGGCGCAGGAGGGGCACGGGAGCCGACCGATGCGGACCGAGACAAGGTGGGAAGCAAAACCAGGCGTGCAGCCTGGAGGGAGTCCGAGGAGGTGGGGGATCTTCCTGATGGCTATGCTTTCCCCTGTCGGTTGCGACGAGGTTGCGAGGGACGGCGCTGACGTGCCCCGTATACTCCGCGTCGGGTACAGTCAGGAGCCCCCCTTCTCCTTCCTGGACACGGACGGGCGGGTGACGGGGGAGGGGCCCGAACTCTTCCGCCTGGTGGCGAATCGCCTCGAACTCCCCGAGCCCGAGTGGATCGGGATGCCCTTCGGAGACCTCCTCCCCGAACTGGAGAGAGGGCGGATCGACGCCGTGGCGGCCGGACTCTTCCGTACTCCGGAGCGGGAAGCCCGGGGATACTTCGCGGGAACCACCTTCTGTGTGGAACCCTTCGCCCTCGTTCGTGCCAACGCGTCGGCCCCGCACCTCGACCGGATCTATCTGGGGGATGCCTCCGTGTCGGTGGCGGTGATCTCGGGGGGCGTGGAAGAAGGGGTTCTGGAGAAACCCGAAGGGATGCCCTCCCATCTCTTCCGTGCCCCCGACCTCACCACCGCGCTGGCCGCGCTCCGGATGGAGCGAGTGGAAGCGGTCCTTCTGAGCTCTCCTACCGCGCGCTGGGTCGCCGCCGAAGCCCCTGGCACATACCGGTCGGTGGGTCCGCTGGCGGTGCCGGAGCCGGCACCGGCGGCATTGGCGGGGTGCGGTGGGCCCGTTTTCCGGCTGTCCGATCCGGCCCTGGCGCACCGGTGGGCGTCGGAGTTGGAAGAGGTGGTCGGGAGCGAGGCCCACCGGAGTCTGGTGGAGCCGCTGGGGTTCGGCCCCAGGGACCTTCCGCCAGGGGGGGGATCATGAAGGGGGGGAGGGCGGTGCCACGACTGCGCCGAGGTGAGGTCGTGTCGGTTGCCCTCCTCCTCCTTCTGGGCGGCGCGTCCATCGGACTCCTGGAACATGCGCACCGATCGCGGACGGCAGACTTCCTCGACGTGCTCACCACCCTCGACAACCTCCACCGGGTACGCCTCCACGTAAATCGGGCGTACCTCTCCATGGGGCTGATGGCGGCCGGGGACCCATCACTCGAGTCCTACAACGCCGCCTTCGAGATGGCATCGGCCCGAGCGGCGCTGGAGGACTGGCGAAGTGGGAGTGACCGGCTCTTCGGAGCCACCGGGGACGGGGCCCGGGTTGCGCCGGTTCTCGCCGCCATCGAACTCCTCGAGGAGCGGATGGTCCCCTTCGATGCTCCCAACCGGGCGGATCTCGAGGGGGACCCCCTCACCCTCCGGCTGGCGTGGGTCGAGTTCAGCAGCGCGGCCCTCGAAGCCGAGCGGGTGGTGCATGCGGAGGTGGAAGAACACATGACCCAGGTCGATGCCCGCCATCGGCAAACCCTCATGGTCTGGGGAGGGCTCCTCACCTTCGCCCTGATCCTGACCATCC
>JBJHBD010000135.1:0-7413 GCA_050485305.1 Gemmatimonadota bacterium | reverse complement strand
AGACAGGGCGGGGAAGCTCTTCGACCTCCAGGTGGTGGTCATCGGCGGCGTCCTCCTCCTCCTGAACATGGGGGTCACCGTGACGGTGCAGGCCTTCCACGCCCTCGGTGTGGTGCTCCTCGGGATCGGGGGGAGGCCGGCGGCCTTCCTCCAGTCGGCGGTGGGGATGGGGCTCGCATTTGCCTCGGCCTGGATCCTCTTCTACCTCCTCTACCGATACGTCCCGGCGCGCCCGGTGGCCTTCCGTACCGCCGCCGTCGGTGCCACATTCACGGCAGTGGTCCACGAACTGCTGAAGGGAGGGTTCGCCTGGTACGTCACCTCGGTGGCAACCTACTCCAACGCGTACGGGAACCTGGCGGTGGCGGCGGCACTCTTCTTCTGGATCTACTACAGCGCGGTGGTGTTCATCTTCGGGGGGCAGGTGGCCCGGGTGTACGAGTCGAGACGGGAGCGAGCCATGGAGCGTAAGCGGAACGAATCGGGCGGGGTCCCGACGGGAGGAGGGGTCGCCCTCCTCCTGGCCCTCTTCGTCACCCTCCCCTCCGCCGGGGCGGCCCAGTCTTTCGCCCCCTTCGGCGGGAATGGGAATGGCGCCTCAGGCGGACTCCTCGATGCCGGGGAATCGGTGGTCTTCGCCGCCAGCTCGCTGGAGCGGAGCTTCCGGATGGACCGCCCCCTGGTGGATCACGACGGGGTCTACGTGGTGGTCCACATCGCCGAGAACCGCGTGTTCGTCATGGAGGGAACCGAGATCCTCTGGTCCGCTCCGGCGGGAACGGGGAATGGCTTCCACCTCCAGGGGCAGGGGCGGGAGTGGACCTTCACCACCCCCGTCGGGATGTTCCAGGTGCTCCGGAAGGAGAAGAACCCGGTGTGGGAGGCGCCGGACTGGCACTTCGTCCAGCGCGGACTCCCCATCCCCCCGCACAACCACCCATCCCGCTTCATCCGGAATACCCTGGGTACGAGCGCCCTCTTCCTGGGTGACGGAATCGCCATCCATGGGACGGATCGACCGGAACTCCTCCTCAACCCCGACCCGGAAGCCCGGCGGGTGTCCGCGGGGTGTATCCGGCTCACCAACGAGGCGGCACGCCAGCTCTATCACTATGTGGAAGTGGGGACCCCGGTCCTGATCTATTGATGGGGTCGGGCCCGTGGAGGTGATCTGATGGCGGCGTCCGGAGAAGGGCGTCAGGTGGTGGCTTCCAACCGGAAGGCCCGACACGAGTACCACATCTTCGACACATGGGAGGCCGGCCTTGTCCTCACCGGGCCGGAGGTGAAGTCGATCCGGGCGGGGAAGGTCTCGTTCCAGGATGCCTTCGCCCGCGTGGAGCGGGGAGAGGTATGGCTCTACGCCCTCCACATCTCGCCGTACGATCCCGCCAACCGGTGGAACGCCGACCCGCTGCGCCCCCGAAAGCTCCTCCTGAACCGGGAAGAGATCCGGCGGCTGGTAGGGGGCGTGGAGGAGAAGGGGCTCACCCTCATCCCCCTGGATCTCTACTTCCGAGGGGGATACGCCAAGATCACCCTCGGGCTGGCCAGGGGAAAAAAGCTCCACGACAAGCGGGAGCAGATCAAGGAGCGGGACCAGGCCAGGGAGGCCAGGCGCGCGCTCCGCGGGAGGGCCGAATGACCAGGGGGATGGGTCCCCGTTCCGCCCGGAATCCCGGGACCGCGCCGAGCTTCGGGCGATGTCCGGCGCGCTGGGCTCCGGTCCTCCTGGCGGCGCTCTGCCTCGCCCTCCTCCCCGGCCATGTGGCGGGACAGCGCACCACCCTCCCCCTCTCCTTCCCCGGTGGGGAGGGCGGGAGCCTGCCGGTGGAGAGGCATCGCGGATACCCGGCCATCGCGTCTGCGGCGCTCGCAGGTCTCGGGTGGGAGCGGGCCGAGCGAAATGACGGGGTCCACCTGACCCACCGCTCCGGGCTTCGCCTGGAGTTCCGGGAAGGCTCCCCCTTCTTCCGGTGGGATGGGGAGCTGGTGCAGCTCGTCCACTCCCCGTACCGGGTGGGGAGCGAGGTGTACCTCCCCATCCAGCTCGTCACCGACCTCTTCCCCGGCCTCCTCCCGGATGTGTACCGATTTGATGGTGGGGAGGGGGTTCTCAGGGTGGCCACCGCACGGGTGGACGCCGCTCCTCCCGGCGACCTTTCTCCGGATCCGGCACCGCCTGCCACTCCGGAGGTGCGTCCTGCCCAGCCCGCCCCCACTCCCGCTCCCCGGGAAGCTGTTCGTCGTCTGGTGGTCATCGACCCGGGACATGGTGGCGAGGATCCCGGCGCCATCGGGCCGGGGGGAGTCCGGGAGAAGGACGTGGCGCTCGCCATCGCCCTGGCGCTGGCCCGGGAGCTGGAGGGTGACCCGACGCTGGAGGTCCGCCTCACCCGCGACCAGGATGTCCTCGTCCCCATCTGGGAGCGGGGGCTCCGCGCCACCGAGTGGAAGGGGGATCGCCCCGGTATCTTCCTCTCCATTCACGCCAACGCCCTCCCGGATCGCCCCACGGTGCGAGGGTTCGAGACCTACTTCCTCTCGGAAGCCCGCACCGAACATGAGCGACGGGTGGCCGCCGCCGAGAACGCGCCACTTCGGCGGGAGGCCCCGGAAGGGGTGCCGATGGCGGAAGACCCCCTCCTGGCCACCATCCTCCGGGACCTCATCACCTTCGATCACCAGCACTGGTCGGCGCTCCTCGCCGAGATGGTGCAGCGGGAGCTGGGCACCTTCCACCCCGGCCCCAACCGTGGGGTGAAGCAGGGGCCCTTCGCCGTCATCACGAACGCCCTCATGCCCTCGGTCCTGGTGGAGGTGGGGTTCATCTCCCACAGAGACGAGGAGCGCCTCATGACCCAGCCCGAATTCCACCGGAACACCGCGAGGGCGCTGGCCCGATCGGTGCGCGCCTTCTTCCAGCGGTACCCCCCTGGCATGGCGGCGGGATCTTGACGACTCCTTCCCTGAAGGTCGAGCTCTTCGGAGCCGGGTTCCGATCCCCCGTCCTCCTGGCGGCAGGCACCTGCGGATTCGGGGAGGAGCTCGCCGAGGTGGTGAACCTCCACGCGCTGGGGGGGGTCGTCACCAAGTCGGTAACGCTGGAGCCCCGCCGGGGGAACCCCCCTCCCCGGGTGGCCGAATTCCCCGCCGGGATGCTCAACTCCATCGGGTTGGCGAACCCGGGGGCCCATAAGGTGCGTGAGGAAAAGCTCCCCTGGATCCGGGACAATCTCCCGGGGCTCCAGATCCTGGTGAGCGTGGCGGGGCACACGCCGGAAGAGTACTTCCAGGTGGTGGAGAATCTGGACGGGGCGGACGGCTTCCTGGGGTACGAGATCAACCTCTCCTGCCCCAACGACGCCCGCCGCGACGGCCTCCCCTTCGCCCTGGATCCGGAGGCGGTGGCGCTGGTCACTGCGGGAGTACGAGCGCGCACCGATCGCCCCTTCTCGGTGAAGTTGGCACCCAACACCCCGGACCTCACCCCCGTGGTGAAGGCCGCCGAAGGGGAGGGGGCCGACGCCATCACCCTGGTGAATACCCTTCCCGGGCTCATCCTGGACCCCCGCACCCGGACTCCGGCGCTGGGAGCCGGGGCCGGCGGGGTGAGCGGACCGGCGCTCCGCGCGGTGGGGGTGCACGCGGTCTGGCGAGCCTCGAAGCTTACCGACCTGCCACTCCTGGGGGTGGGCGGAATCGCCGGTGGTGAGGACGCCGTTCAGTACCTCCTGGCGGGCGCCTCCCTGGTACAGGTGGGGACCGCCTCCTTCTGGGACCCCCGGACGGCGGAGCGGGTAACGAAGGAGCTTCAATCCTTCATCCGATCCGAGGGGATCGCCTCGGTGTCCGAACTTGTCGGAGGCGCCCGTGTCTGAGGTCGTCGTCGCCCTGGACCTCCCGTCGCCGGAGGAGGCCTTCGCCCTGGTGGAACGACTCGGGGAGGATGGAGACTACTACAAGGTGGGGTTCGAGCTCTTCATCCTCGGGGGACCACCCCTGGTGCGGCGGCTCCGGGAGATGGAGAAGCGGATCTTCCTGGATCTGAAGCTGCACGACATCCCCAACACGGTGCGGAGCGCCGCCCGCGCCGCCGCCGCGCTGGAGGTGGATCTCCTCACGGTGCACGCCGCGGGAGGGGGCGCCATGATCGGGGCGGCGGTGGAAGGGGCTCGGGAGGGGGCCGGAGATGGTGCCCCCCCACGGGTCGTGGCGGTGACGATCCTCACCTCCCTCTCCGGATTGGAGGTGCGGGAGGTGTGGGGGCGAAGTGAACTCTCGGAAGATGCCGAGGTGGTGCGGCTGGCCAATCTGGCCATGAGGGGAGGGGCCGCCGGAGTGGTTGCTTCCCCCCGGGAGGCGCAGGCGCTCCGGAAGGTGCTGGGACCGTCCGCGTACCTGGTCACGCCGGGGATTCGCCCCGCCGGGGCGAGCGCGGACGATCAGCGGCGCATTGCCACCCCCGGGGCGGCGGTGGCGGCAGGGGCCGATCTCCTGGTGGTGGGAAGGTCCATCACCCGGGCGGAGGATCCGGCGGAGGCGCTCCGCCGGATCCGGGACGAGATGAACGGAGGATGAGAGAGATGACTCGAGCGATGAGGGTGGTGGTGGGATCTCCGGCGCGCTTCGGCGCGTGGGCCCGCCGGGGTGCGCCCACCCTCCTCGTGCCGGGCGTGATCTGCTTCCCCCTGACCCTCCTCGCCGCTCAGCTCACACCGTCCACCCTTCCGGCCCTCTCCACCCCATCCTGGCCCAAGGAGCCTGGGGTGGAGATTCTCCACACCGACCCCGTCCCGGAATCGATCCAGCCCGCTCTCCAGCAGGCGGCTCAGGCCTTTGCTCGCGCGTGGGGCGCCGGATCGGCGGATCAGCTCGCCGGACTCCTGGCGCCCTCCGGAATCCGCCTTCAGCTCGACGGCGGGTCTCACGGCGCCCTCTCCTCTCGCCAGGCGCTCGCCGCACTTCGGGAGTTCCTCCGGGGGTTTCAGGGAGGGACCGCTTCCGTGGCTCGCGCCGCCCCGGTGGACGGGTCTCCCGATCGCGGCTTCGCCGAAATCCAGTGGTCCGCCCGGGTGGCCGGGACCTCCGAGGTGCTCCGACGGAACGTCTTTGTGGGGATGCGCCTGGAGAGCCAGGGGTGGCGGGTCGACGAGGTACGCCTCCTCCGGTGACCTCGCTCTCCCGGAAGAGGGTGCTATCTTCCGGGGTTTCATCCTCCGGAACCCATCCTCCCGACCTGCACCCTCCCGTGTCATGACGCTCCACCTGCACAACACCCTCACCCGGACCCTCGAACCCTTCGAGCCGCTGGAAGAGGGGAAGGTGGGGGTGTATGGGTGCGGCCCCACCATCTATGGCCCGGCCCACATCGGGAACTTCCGGAGCTTCCTCTTCTACGACCTGGTCCACCGGACGCTGGAGTGGAAGGGGTACCAGGTGCGGTTCGTCATGAACCTCACCGATGTGGACGACAAGACCATCCGGGGTGCGCGGGAGCACGGACTCCGCCTCGGTGACTTCACCGCCCCCCACGGCGAGGCGGTGCTGGCCGAATCCGATGCCCTGGGAATTCGCCGGAACGATGCGTACCCAAGGGCCACCGAGTATCTGGACGAGATGCGGGAGCTGGTGCAGCGCCTCCTGGACCGGGGGCTCGCCTACACCACCGACGACGGCTCGGTCTTCTTCCGGATCACCGCTTTTCCGGAGTACGGGAAGCTGTCCCGCAAGGACCTCTCCCAGGTGCGACAGGGAGAGCGGGTGGCCGCCGACGAGTATGGGAAGGACGATGTCCGCGACTTTGCCCTCTGGAAGGGGGCCAAGCCCGAAGACGAAGAAGTCGGCGCGGCGTGGGACGCGCCCTGGGGTAGGGGTCGACCCGGGTGGCATCTGGAGTGTTCCGCCATGGGGATGGCGGAGCTGGGTGAGACCTTCGACCTCCATCTGGGGGGGGAGGATCTCATCTTCCCCCACCACGAGGACGAGATCGCCCAGTCGGAGGGGGCCACCGGGAAGCCCTTTGCCCGCTACTGGCTCCATGTGAAGCACCTCCGGGTGGAGGGCGAGAAGATGTCCAAGTCGCTGGGGAACTTCATCACCGTCCGGGAACTTCTGGACGAGGGGGTGGACCCGGCCGCCATTCGTCATCAGCTCCTGTCGGCCCACTACCGAAGCGAGCTGAACTTCACCCGGGCGGGGCTGGAGGCCTCGTCCCGGGCGGTGGCGCGGCTCCTGGATTTCGATGCGCGCCTGCGAGACCATCCGGTGTCCGATCCGGAGGATGGGTCCCCGGAGGAGGGCGAGGGCGCCGGTGCCGGCAGCGGAACCGGAACCCATCCCACCACTTCGGAGCATGGTCCTTCAACAGGTCACCCCCTCGCGGATGCGGCCCGTCGGGCCCTCACCCGCTTCGGGGAGGCGATGGACGACGACCTGAATGTGGCGGAGGCGCTGGGGGCGGTGTTCGTCTTCCTGAAGGAGGCGAACGCGGTGCTGGACCGCTCGGGGGCGGTTCCGGGCTCGGTGCGGGATGAGGCGGTGCGGGCCCTGGAATCCATGGATGAGGTTCTCGGCCTCCTCGAAGTCGGGCGGCGCGGTCGCACGGTGGACCACGGCTTCGCCACCTGGGTAGAGGAGCGCATCGAAGCCCGCGCCAGAGCCCGTTCCGAGCGGAACTGGGCGGCGGCCGATGCGGTGCGGGACGAGCTCACCGCGGCGGGGGTCGTCCTGGAGGACGGAGCGGAGGGAACCCGATGGAAACGGGTGGGCGGAGGGGCGCCGGAATCCCGTTGACACCCTCGGGGGCCTCGGTTACACTTCAAAGCTCTGTTTCCGCTGACGTAGCTCAACTGGTAGAGCATCCGCCTTGTAAGCGGAAGGTTGAGGGTTCGAGTCCCTCCGTCAGCTCCTTCGCCGTGGCGTGGGACGAGCCGCGGCGAAGTCATGAAGGTGGGGTACCGAAGCGGTCAAACGGGGCAGACTGTAAATCTGCTGGCTTACGCCTTCGTAGGTTCGAATCCTACCCCCACCACTTCCGGATCAAAGGTGGACCGGGTAGCGGAAAGATCCGGGTGCAGGAAAAGACATAGAGGACGGCAGAAGGCGGCTGCGGGAGTAGCTCAGTTGGCTAGAGCATCAGCCTTCCAAGCTGAGGGTCGCGGGTTCGAGTCCCGTCTCCCGCTTTCGTCGCTCCGGTAGCTCAGTGGTAGAGCGCTTCCTTGGTAAGGAAGAGGTCGAGGGTTCAATTCCCTCCCGGAGCTCTTGGGTCCCAACCTTCTGAAATCAACGCTCACCGTACGGAACCAGCACGAGAGGACGAGATCATGGGCAAGGCGAAGTTCGAGCGCACGAAGCCGCACGTGAACGTGGGAACGATCGGACACGTGGATCACGGGAAGACGACGCTGACGG
>JBJHBD010000134.1:0-7417 GCA_050485305.1 Gemmatimonadota bacterium | reverse complement strand
CCTCCCGACCGTCTACCGGCTGATGGCGAACTCCACTCCCCATGCCGTCTCGGGAGTGAGAAAGAACTCGCCGTGCATGGAAGGGCCGTGGAGGAAGCGACCTGCCAGCCGGGCACTCCGGGATCGGATCTGGAACCCGACCCCGGCCAGGACTCCCACCTGAGGCTCCCATCCGGTGCGCTCCGCCGCCTGTACGTCCACTCCGGCCAGAAGCACCAGCCCCTGACCGGTGGCGGGGAGTTCGCGCAACTCGATGCCACCCTGTATCTCTCCCCGATCCCGATCAGGAAGCCCCAGCTCCACGAGCGTTCCCTCGGTTTCGGAGCGGAGGATACGGGTTCCGCCCAGGTAGAATCGCAGATACGGGTCCGGCTCCCACGAGAATTCCCCGGCAAGAGCCTCATAGCTGAAGCCGATTCGGTCCACCCCCACCCGCTCCCCGATCTCGTCGCCGAGATGGGCGCTGCGGTGGTAGAGGCGGACGCGGGCGCTGGACCGCCCCCGTGCCCACTCCACCGGCACTCCCACAACCCAGTCATGGGCGACCATGTCGTTGGTGAGGCCGGTGAGCCGAAAGCGGGCATTCACACCGGTGTATACGCCGACCTGAACCCCCCACCCCTCAGCCACCCAGCGATAGAGGGGGAAGCTCTCCCCCAGCGCCACCACCGCCACCGGGTCCCGTTCACCTGCCCCGATGGCTCCAAAATCCTCCCCGGGCCGCTCCCCCCCGGGGTTACCGGGAGCCAGCAGGTTCGAGAGGAGAAGGGCGGCCCGGAACCCCGGCTCCTGAGGATTGGCCAGAAAGGGAGCGAAGAACCGCCCCTGGGGAAACCACCCCCCCAAATCCTCCGCCCGAAACTCCACCTCGGCCTGGATCGAAGGAGGAAGGGCGAAACTCCCCTCCCCCTCCTGCCCCTGGAGGGACGTGGGGAGGAGGGACAAGCTCAACCCAAGGACCGGGAGGAGGAGGACGCGGATGACCATAGCCTCTTCGACTGGACGGAATGCGGTGAGTGTGGGCTGGATGCGGCCGGAGTCCACACGGAACCCCGCCCCCTACTCCCCAGGTTCCACCCGGATTCGCCGACGGGCCACGGCGGGCTCCTCCCCCGCCACCCCCACCTCCAGGAAGATGTCGTAGCTCCCGGGATCGAGCGGGGGGAGCTGGACGCGAATGGCCCGGAAGATGGTGCCCGGCTCCTCCGGATCCCCCTCCTCCCAGCGAAGGACGATGGGCGACGGAGGCTCGATGACCCGGAAGAACTGGCCCAGGCGGCGCAGGAAGCTCCGCTCCGCCTGCTCGAACCCCATGGAGACGGAGGCGGGACGCCCCTCCTCCACACCGTAGACCTCCCACGCCACCAGGAAGGGATCACCGGGGCGCACCCGGACGGAGCTTCGCACCAGCGCCATGGACTCCTGCAGCGATTCGGGGAGGGTCCCCTCATCCCGCAGGAGGATGGGATCGGAGAGCTGGAGAGACCCGGACACACTCCCGAGAGGGGCCATTCCATGACGAGCTCGCCACCCTCGCCCCTCACTCCGGGACCAGGCCTCCACACTCACCACCTGCCCCCGGTTCGGAACGGTGGCCGAGGTCACCCCTTCCAGCTCCCGGAAGGGGCGAATCGGGCGGTGGGAGCTGGTTCGAGCCGTGAGGGGGAGGAGGAAGAGCCCTCCCTCGAGATCGTGTGGGGCCTCTCCGACCTCCTCCACGACGGGAGGCTCCGGTTCGGCGAATCGGGAGCGGAAGGGGTCGTCGTCCGCAGGAATCCCGGGAGCCGCCGCCACCCTTGCCGGGGGAGGTGCGTCTTCAGGGATGGCCCATCCCACCACCACCAGGAGTTCCTCTCCCCGGCGGAAGCGGGCAGTCTGGGAATCGAGCATTTCGAACCGAGGGGCGTAGCCGGCCCGGTGCCCCGTTCGGGGGCGCCCCTCGTGGATCCACCACTCCCCATCCTGCACGTCGGGGAAGGCATTCAGCGCGGCCCCCGGGGGGACGAAATCCCGTCGAGCCGACTCCAGGTGGCCGGTCATCTGCCGGGAGTCCTGGAGCCCCTGGGGCATCCCCGGAGCTCGCGTTCTCGTCCACCCCACCGCCCATCCGTACCGGAGGATGAGCTCCTCCAGATCGAGCCCCCAGGGGAGGGAAAAGGGATTCGCCGCGTCCTCCAGGAGGTGAATCCAGGTCAGGCGGGAGAAGTGGGCCGTCCATCGATCATTCCCATCCACCAGATAGAGGGGGTCGGCGAGGAGACGGATGAGCTCCCGAGCTTCGTCCCGGTCCGTGGGAGAGAGGTCTCCATACCACCGCCGAGCGTCCCGGTCCAGAAGGGGTCCCAGATCGCTCCACCGCGGCTGGTGTCGGTCCGGGAGGGTGGCCACCACCTCTTCGAAGGCGGCCTCCGCCCCGATCCAGTCTCTCCCCTCGTGGCGTGCCAGTCCGGTGAGGGCGTGACACCACCAGGGCTCCGGCAGGTCACAGTTCCGAGCGACTGCCTCGGCCTCCCGCGCGGCTCCTCGCTCCACCAGATACCGAACCCGCTGACCGAGAACCCACCCATCTCCTGGAATTTCCCCCTGGATGCGGGCAAGGGTGCGGAGAAGCTCCACCCGAGCCAGATCCACCTCCGGCGGCTCCTCGGAGCCCGAGGGAGCGGCGGGTGCCTCTTCGGAAGAATCTCCGTAGGTCAGACAGAATCGGCCCACCACCTCGTGGCACCGTCCGCCTCCCCCTGTACCTCCCCTCGGTCGCTCCGGGATCAGGCGGCTCTCCCGAAAGACCTCGAAGCTCTCCTGAGCCCGCCGCGCCTCGTTGTGGAGGGCCACGGAGTCCGCCGACTGGAGGGCGGACGATGGGATCGGAAGGGGAGAATGCGTCGCCGATCCGACGAGGAGGAGGGAGAGGGCGAGGTTCATGGGAAGGTCCGGAGGAGTGTGGGACATGGCGTTGATACTCGGCGCGGAGGGGGGAGGGTCCTCCCAGTGAGAGGACGGCCCGGGATCGTGTTGCCGCCCTCCCCGCCCATCGCTTTTCCCACCGTCCGGCGAGCCCTACCTTGGCCGAGTCCCTCCCCACCCCCCTACCCCTCATCGACATGAACCGTTTGTCCTCCCTCCTGCGCTCCCTCCTCTTCTTTGCCCTCCTCCTCCCCCTCCTGACTCCCGCCGAGGCGCTCGGTCAGCGAAACCAGGTCGAGATGGACCCGGAGCGGGCCCGCCTCCTCTATGTGAGCAATCGCCCGGAAGACCACTCCCTCGGGAGGAATTTCCAGCGGGACATCGAGTTGAAGGCCCGCACCGACTCCATCTTCGAGGCGCGCGCCGCAGGGGTCATGCGCTACCGGAAAATCGAATACCGGAGTTCGGCGGGGGATCTGGACATCCCCGCCTACCTCTACGAACCCATCGAACCCCGGGGAGACCATGGCCACCCCGCACTCATCTGGGTGCACGGAGGGGTCCACGGGAACTGGACGAACAACTACTGGCCCTTCATCGAAGAGGCGGTGGCGCGAGGATACGTGGTCATCGCGCCCGAGTACCGAGGGAGCACCGGGTACGGGCAGCCCTTCCACGACGCCATCGACTACGGTGGGTACGAGGTCGATGACGCGGTGAGCGCCTACGACTGGATGGTGGAACACCTCCCCCATGTGGATCCGGAACGGGTGGCCATCATGGGGTGGAGCCATGGAGGGTACATCTCCCTCCTGGCGGTGGCCCGCCCCCCGCACCCCTTCGTGGCGGCGGTGGGGATCGTTCCCGTCTCCAACCTCATCTTCCGCCTCTCCTTCAAGGGCCCCAACTACCAGCACCACTTTTCCACCCAGGAGCACCTTCGGGGGCTCCCCTTCGAACGGCCCGAGGAGTATGTGCGGCGATCCCCGGTCTATCAGGTGGATCACATCGAGGTCCCCGTCCTGGTGCACCTGGCCACCAACGACCGGGACGTGAACTTCGAAGAGGCGGAGATGCTCGTCCACGCACTCCAGGTGAAGAAGCCCCACCTGGCCGAGACGAAGATCTACCACGACCCGCCCGGTGGACACTCCTTCTCTCGCCAGGTGGACATGGAAACCCTCACCCGGAATGACACCCCCGAGCAGCGGGATTCCTGGAACCGTGTCTGGACCTTCCTCGAGTGGAACCTTCGCCCCTACGAGGACGGGAGCGGCCGGACGGTGGATCGGTAGGAGGACTCCCGCGTCGGCTTCGCCCCTCCTCTCTCAGCTCCCCCCTTCAGCCGGAGCCTCCAGGGAGGAGAGATAGAGCCAGAGCGCCTCCAGCTCCACCTCCGTCATCCGCCGGGCGAACGGTGTGATCATGGTCATGGGCTCCCGAACCTCCGATCCGTCGGGGCGATACCCCTCCAGCATGGCCCGCCGGAAATCGGCGAGGCTCCACCCGCTGAGCCCCGTCCCGGTGATGTCGGCGGCAGGGACCCAGGAAGGGTCTCCTCCGGTGATGGGGCCACCGGTGAGCTCCATCCCATGGCATCCGGTGCAGACGGCGGCCAGGTGTTCACCGAATTCGAGGGATACGGCCGAAGGCGGAGGGACTTCCCGGTGGGGAGCCCCATGCTCCCCGAGGAGGTCCGCCGAGAGGTGAATCTGTCCGGTGGCCACGAGAATCTTCCCCAGCGGTCCCAGTCGAACCGGGGGCACCGCGTTGTCCACCGGAGGGAGGGTTCGGATGTACGCGATGATGTCGGAGAGCTCCTGATCCGACATCCGGAAGAAGTCCTCGGAGGGCATGACTGCCGGGCGCCCGTCGGGGCGAATCCCATGCCGGACGATCCGATCCCAGTCCGCCATGGTGTAGTCGGCGGTGATCCCGCCGGCCCCCAGGGTGAGGTTCGGCCCCAGGAGGGATCCGATGGGGAAGGCGTCCACCATGACCCCTCCGCCGAAGTCGTCCCCATGGCACTCGGAGCAGGCGTAGCGCGCCCCCACCAGATGGCGCCCCCTCGTCACGGCACGCGCCAACGCCTCCGCTTCCGCCTCCTCCGGCGTCATCCCCTCGGCCTCCTCCGCGCTCAGGGGAAAGGGAACGGGGAAGTCGGTGTCATGGGCATCGAAGGAACGGGCCAGAGTCCGGTTGCTGGATGCATGCGCCCATCCGTACAGGCCGGCGGCGAGCACGATGATGGTGGCAAGGAAGACGCCCAGCGTTTTCAGGACCGTTCTCATGGCAGTTCCCGGGTCGGAGGTTCAGTGGTCGCAGATGGGATCGCGGGACAGGATGCCTCCCACAAACCGGGAGCCACAACAGAATTCTGCGGGAGCCATTCGATACCCACTTCTCAAAACTCCCCGGACACCGCTCCTGTTCGAGACTTGACTCCTCCCGCTCACCCCCGCCGCGTGGGCAGGCGCCTCACCGTCGTATCGCCGGAATCGCGCCTGGATGCTGGCCAACCCCCGCCTCCCATGGTATTCTCCACGGTCATTCAAACCTGCCTGAACGCACCTCGGCTCCCCTTGCGGGGCGGGGGCGGCGTCCGTGGAATCCCCCTCCAACCCATTCGGAACGGCAGCATGCGGCATTCGCTTCTCCTCCTCCTCTTCATCGGCCCCCTTCTGGCCGGTTGCGCCTCTTCCAGCATGGCCCAGGAGCCCACCGCTGCCACCGCGGTGGAGGGCGCCGTGGATCCCCTCCCGCACACCCCCATGGGCGATGACCCTCCCACCTCGGTCCTCCAGGGGGTCTATACCGAAGGGCAGGCGGAACGAGGCCAGGCGGTCTTCCGGAGTGCGTGCGGGGCATGCCACAGTCAGGCCGAGTTCACCTCGACCCCCTTCCTCCTCACCTGGACCGGACAGGGGCTGGGCTCCCTCTTCGGACACATCGTCGCCACCATGCCCCTCGAAAACCCCGGACGACTCACCCCGGGGGAGTACGCCGATGTGGTGGCGTACATCCTGAGCATCAATCAGTACCCGAAGGGGAACAACGAGTTATCGTCGGATCAGGCCATCCTGAACGGGATCCGCTTCGACCGGCTCCCCTGACACTCCAGCCACGAGGCCCCATGAACGGACTTCGCGCCCCCGCCACCCTCCTGGCGCTCGGACTCATCGTCCTGGTCCCCTCCGCGCTCCACGCCCAGACCAATGGAGGATGGTCCCACTGGGGCGCCGACGCCGCCGGCACCCGCTACGCCCCCTTCGACCAGATCAACGCGGCGAACTTCGAGGAGCTCCAGGTGGCGTGGCGATGGTACGCCGCCAACTACGGCCCCACTCCGGATTTTGTGTACCGCGCCACCCCCATCTACGCCAACGGGGTGCTCTACACCGTGGCGGGGTCGCGCCGCACCGTGGTGGCCATCGAACCCACCACCGGCGAAACCCTCTGGGTCTGGCGCATGCCCCACAAGCCCCGATGGGAAGCCTCGCCCCGGCAGAACTACGGGAAGTCGGTGATCTACGAGGAGATCAACGGGAAGGGTGCCATCATCGTCACCACCCCCGGCTTCCACATGGCGGCGCTGGACGCCGAGACCGGAGTCCCCCTCCAGGGGTGGGGGCCCGACGGAACCGGAGTCGTGGATATGCTGGCGTACATGGGGGTCCCGTACGACCCCTGGGATGGCCCGGATGAGGGGAAGATCACCACCTCCTCGGCCCCCATCGCCGTGAACGGGGTCATCGTGGTCCCCAACACCGGAGAGCAGGGCTACTACCAGTACATGAAGCATGACGTCCCCAACCACATCCTGGGGTTCGACCTGGCCACGGGTGCCTTCCGCTGGCGCTTCAACGTGGTGCCCCGGCCCGGGGAGTTCGGAAACGACACCTGGGAAGACGGCTCCTGGGAGTGGACCGGGAACATCGGCTCCTGGGCTCCCATCTCCGCCGATATGGAGCGGGGCATCGTCTATCTGGTGACGAAGGCCGGGACCAACGACTACTACGGGGGGCACCGCCCGGGGGATGGGCTTTTCGGCACCTCCATCATTGCGCTGGACGCCGCCTCCGGAGAGCGGGTCTGGCACTATCAGCTCGTCCGCCACGACATCTGGAACTACGACACCTCCCACGCCCCCCAGCTCGTGGACATCACGGTGGACGGGCGGGAGATCCCGGCGGTGGCGGTGGTGACGAAGCAGGGGTTCACCTACGTCTTCGACCGGGTCACCGGGGAGCCGGTGTGGCCCTTCGAGTATCGGGAGGTCCCCCAGTCCGATGTGCCCGGCGAGCGGACCTCGCCTGTGCAGCCCTTCCCCACCCGCCCCGCCCCCTTCGAGATGCAGGGGATCACCGAAGACGACCTCATCGACTTCACCCCGGCGCTCCGGGAGCAGGCACTCCAGATCACCTCGTCGTTCCGGCTGGGCCCTCTCTTCAATCCGCCGGCCCTCCCTGACGAGGAAAATGGGATCCTGGCCTCCATCCACTGCCCCGGAGCC
>JBJHBD010000133.1:0-7423 GCA_050485305.1 Gemmatimonadota bacterium | reverse complement strand
ACCGCGCCGCCTGGCGAGGCCCCGAGAAGGGCTGCGGGACGGTGCGTTCCATATATGGGCCCGGGTAGACTTGAACTACCAATCGCACGTTTATCAGGCGAAAGGCGAGGACTGATCAAACTCGGGCTGGGGAGGACCCCTGGTGGGGGACACCCCGGAGAGGCCGATGAGGCAGGTCGAGGTGGCGGAGGATGTCCTGCACGGTGGAGGGGAGGGGAGGGTGATGAACGAGATGGTCCGCATCTCGCCACCGCAGGCGGGGCACACGAGCGGGAGCACTTCGTAGATCCGGGCCCGCAGCTACGCCCACAGCATGCGGCTGGATCGTGATCGCGGCGTGGGGTTGGTCGGACCGGCTCATCAGAGTGGGCCCGCCGAGCCAAGGGGTGGGACACGAGATCGGGTGAGAAAGGAGACTCCACGTCGGCAGGAGTATCAGCGAGCTCGCGCCGACCCATCGAGACCACCGTGGACCTCAGGCGCGCGTTGGGGGCTAGGACTCTGTGGTAGCGATGGCGATGGAGGCGAGGCGGCGGAACGAGATGGGCCAGGCGGTCCAGCAGCTCAAGGGGAGTGAGGCGAAGCACTTCGCAGCCGTGCATATCGGGCTCGGGGAGCCGATACGCCAGGCGGGCTTCGGGCGAGGGGAGGTTCCTGATACCGGCGGGGCGTGGAGTCGCTCGAGGGCGAGAGGCCCCCGCGCACAGTAGCGAACGAGCCGCTCGAGACCCGCTCGGTCCTCGCCCTCGATCCGGACCGATGTGTCGACGGAGAACCCGGGTGGCTGGGTCCATCTCGAAGACTGAGCTGGTATCTGCCAGGCTCGCGAGTCGAAGGCGCGCCAACCCGCCGGTCCCGCGCCACCTGCGCATGTCCGCCGCCGTGGAGGAATCCAGGAGGCTACGCCGGGCGAACCAGCGCAGGATCCGCAGACAACCGGCACGGACCGGTAACTCCCGGAAAGCCCCACCCCCAAAGCCCCCCCTACCCATCCCCCTTCTTCAGATACGGGCTCCGAACCTCTCCCATCTCGATGGGGAGCGCCACCTTCACCAGCACGGTCAGCACGAAGAGTCCGAGGGCCCAGATCCCGGCGGTGACGGAGAGCTCCACCCAGGTGGGAGAGTACTCCACCACCTCCCCGAGAGGAGAGGGGATGAATCCCGGGATCACGAGTCCCATCCCCTTCTCGGTCCAGATGGCGGCGAAGAGGACGAGGCACGCCACCATGAGAACCTTTGGGTTCCGCCGGAACGGGTGGATGGTGAGGGTGACGGTGGCGGCGACGTTGAGAGCGATGGCGCTCCAGATCCAGGGAACCAGGGCGTTCTGCCCATCGATTCCGAAGAAGAGGTACTGGGCGCTGATGGCGTGGTGGGTCTGGAAGTAGAACTCCACGAAGATCTCGGAGGCCAACATCACCAAATTGATCTGGGCGGCCACGGTGGTGATCATGGCCAGCTTGGTGAGGGCCCCGTCGTCGATGGCGTAGCGGGTGGTAGCCCGGATGAACCAGAGCACGAGGATCATGAGGGCGGGTCCCGCCGCGAAAGCCGAAGCCAGGAAGCGGGGACCCAGGAGGGCGTTGTTCCAGAAGGGACGGGCGGGGAGCCCGGCAAAGAGGAAGGCCGTCACCAGATGGATGCTCACGGCCCAGAAGACGGACACGTAGATCCAGGGAACGTACCTGGACTTCTCCGGATGGCGCCCCCGGTAGTGGCTGTAGAGGAGGTAGAAGGGGATGGCCAGGTTCAGGAGGAGGTACCCGTTCAGGACGATGACGTCCCACGCCAGCATGGAGCGGGGCCAGTTGAGGCTCCCCACCACGGGGAAGAGGTGCCATGAGGCGAAGGGGTTCCCCAGATCCACCACCACGAAGGCCAGGCACATGACCAGCGCGGCCACCGCCACCCCCTCGGCGATGAGGACGGCCCGGGCGAAGTCCACATCCTTCAGGACGTACGCAGGGAGCACCACCATCATGGCTGCGGCCGCCACCCCCACCAGGAAGGCGAAGTTGGAAATGTAGAGCCCCCAGCTCACATGGTCGGTGAGCCCGGTGACCACCAATCCGTGACGGAGCTGCACCGAATACCCCCACGCCCCCACCAGCATGACCAGGGTGAGGAACCCCATCCAGAGGTGGTACTTCCGCCCTCCGGAGGTGGCCGAGTCCAGCGCATCCTTCAGAAATGCCGTGAGGTGCATGGGTGGCTCAGTCCATGAAGTACCAGAAGCGGGGTTCGGTATGGAGCTCTTCCTTCAGGCGGAACACCTGCTTGTTGGCCAGCACCCAGCGGATCTCGGAGTTGGGATCCAGGAGGTTCCCAAAGACCCTGGCACCGGTGGGGCAGGCCTCGACGCACGCCGGGTCCCGCCCCGCTCGGGTACGCTGGATGCAGAAGGTGCACTTCTCCACCACTCCCTTCTTTCGCCCCCGATTCCCCAGGTAGTGCTGGTTCCGGGTGATCTCGGCCGCAGGCACCTCCGGCTCCCCCCAGTTGAAGCGCCGCGCCCAGTAGGGGCAGGCCGCCATGCAGTACCGGCACCCGATGCACCAGTCGTAGTCCACCACGGTGATCCCGTCGGGCTCCTGCCAGGTGGCCCCCACGGGACAGACCTCCACGCAGGGAGGGTTGGCGCACTGGAAACACTGGGTCCCCATGTAGAAGTGCCCTTCGGCGGGGACTTCGTGATGGTAGTCGGCGGTGGCGTGATCCAGATCTACCGTCCCTCCCTCCATCTCGAAGATCCGGATGTACTGGGTCCCCGCCTTCCGGTCCAGGTTGTTCTCGGTGATGCAGGCATCGACGCAGTTCCGGTAGCCCAGGCACTTGGAGATGTTGAAGGCGTAGCCGTACTCCACTCCGGGGATGGCATCCTGCGCCGAGATCCTTACATCCACCCCCTTCCGGATGCGGGCGAGTCGCTCGAGACGTCCGATGGTCTCGGCCTTGTCGGCGTCGGTCATGAGCTGGAAGTTCCCCTTGAAGTGCTCCTGCCACTCCAGGAGCCTGGCCTCCCGCTCCTCCGTACCGGCGAGGGAGGCCGGGGAGCAGGCTGACGCCGCCCCGGCGGTGGCCGCCATGGCACCAAAGAGCATCCCCAGCGCACCCCGGCGGTCCACCGGCTTGTCCAGGTAGCTCCCGGCCCCGGAACTCGCGTACTCCGGTGGGGCTCCACCCGCTTCCCCTCCCTTGCACCCGCACGACCCCGACCCGCACCCCTCCTGATCGGAGGGGAGGGGCCCCTGGAAGGGATCGGGGATGGGTCCGGAGTCCCTCGCCGGACGGGTGGCCTCCCGCCCCACGAAGCGGAGCACGTCTTCGAAGGTCATCTCCCGGGAAGGGACTGCGATTTCCTGTCGGCTCATGGCGTGCGTCCTCCATTCCGGGGAAGGGTCGGCCCCGGGTAGGGGATTCGTTGTTCGAAGCCCGGAGAGTGGGGGTTGTGGCAGAAGGCGCAGTTGGCCACCACTCGCTCCCCCTCCCACCCCACCATCCGTTTCCCATGGGCTCCACCGGCCCAGTCGTTGGATTGGGCGAAGTGGCACCCGGCGCAGAGCCGGTAGCTGTGGTCCAGGGAAACGGCGCTCCCGTCCAGGGCGGGGAACTGGTCCACCCGGTCCGGGAGGTGACAGGTCACGCACGCCCCTCCCGCGGCGGAGGGGTGCAGGGCCTGGATGTCCGCGTGGGCGTCGGGGGTTCGATCCTCCGGGACCCATCCTCCCTCGAGATGACAGGAGGAGCATGGGTAGTGGGTGAGTTCGGTGGAGCGAAGAGCCACCTGAAAGGGGAGGCCGCCGGGGCCCACCCGCCCCTGTGCCGGCTCGGAGGGCGGAAGGTCCTGGAGTTGAAGGGCCGGGAGGAAGACGGCCGCAACCGACTCGTCATTGGTGCGGTCCACCTGGTCCCCGCCGGCGCAGGCGCCGATGGGAAGGAGGAGCGCCGCAGAGAGGAATCCCCGCCGGATGGTCTTCGTGATGTGGCGTTCCACGCGCCCTGCCATTGGGCCCCTCATGGCATCCCCCCCGGGGACGAGCTCCGTCCATCCACCGGTCGAGTGAACACCTCGTGCGCCGGCTCCCCCACCACGTGGCATTGCAGGCAGGCGGTGCGCTCGGGGTGGGTGGTCCGGATCTCCCGCACGGCCCCCGGACCGGCGTGGCAGGCGAGGCAGTTCTCCCGCATCTGAAGGGGGTGCGGAACCCGGGGCGGACTCTCCGCCATGGCCCGCGCTCCCATCTCCGGCCACTCGGTGGTGCGCCAGTCCGATGCGGCGAAGGGGGCCGACCCGGTGCCGGGAACGTGGCACTGGAGGCAGGAGGTGAGCTCCGGGTGGGGGGTCACCGGAGCGTAGGCCGACCACTCCTGAACCCATCCTCCCCGAGTATGGCAGGCGCCACACCCTCCCTGCATCTGCTCTTCGTCGGAGACGGGGTGCGGGACCCGGGGCGGTGCGCCCGGATAGGCGCGAAGGATCCGAAACCCGGCCAGCGTCCGGGGGCGGGCATCGGCCCTCCCGGGGTGATCGGCGGGAACGGCCAGATCGTGCATGGCGAGGGCGAACATCCCCGCCTCTTGGGGGATGGCGCGCTCCGGGCGGGGGGCGGCCTCCGGAGAGGGAGGGGTCACGGGGGGCCCGGTGAGGAGGGGACCCATCACCAGAATGGCGAGCGCCATGAGGACCACGCCCCCTCCGATCCAGGGGAGGCGTCGCTTCAGCTCCCCTCGCCCGTCTCTCACCCGACCCGCTCCAGCCTCACCGCGCACTTCTTGTAGTCCGGCTGCGCCGAGATGGGGCAGTAGGCATCCAGGGTGAGGTCGTTGATGAGGAGGGTTTCATCAAAGAAGGGGACAAAGAGCTGCCCCCGGGTGGGGCGAGCCCGATAGTCGATGCGAGCCTGGAGCTCCATGGAGCCCCGCCGGGTCACGATGCGCACCCGGTCCCCATCCCGAACTCCCGCGTCCCGAGCGTCTTCCGGGTGGATCTCCACATAGGCGCGGGGGACCGCCTGATGGAGGGTGGGGATGCGCCGGGTCATGGATCCGGAGTGCCAGTGCTCCAGCACCCGCCCTGTGTTCAGCCAGTAGGGGTACTCGTCGTCGGGGACCTCCGGCGGAGGCTCGTAGGGGCGGAGCCAGATCCAGGCCCGATGGTCGGGCTTCCCGTAGAAGTCGTACTCTCCCCGGGCGGGATCGGCGGCGGGGTCGTGAGCGGTGTTGTAGCGCCACCGGGTCTCCACCCCGTCCACATAGGGCCACATGATCCCCGGGCGAGCCTTCAGCTCCTCCAGGGGGGCCATCCTGTGGTCGGGGGCGTCGTGAAAGCGGATGTATTCGTTCCAGAGCCCCGCGATGTGGTCCTCCTCGCTCCAGGGGAAGAGGTCGCCGTACCCCAGTCGCCGCGCCACCTCGATGATCTGCCAGGTGTCGCTCATGGCCTCGCCGGGGGGCTCCAGCATTCGGGCAAAGTGCTGGGTCCGGCGCTCCGAGTTCCCGAAGAGCCCCTCCTTCTCGATCCACATGGCGGAGGGGAGGATGACGTCGGCGACGTCGGTGGTGGGGGTCGGGTAGACGTCGGACACCACGATGAAGCGATCGTCCTTCAGCGCCCCCTCCCGGTACCGACGCAGGTTGGGCATGGTCACCATGGGGTTGGTGACCTGGATCCAGAGGAAGCGGATTTCGCCGCGATCCAGCGCCCGGAACATGGAGACGGTGTGATGGGTGGGGCGGGGATCGATCCGATCCTCCGGCACCCCCCAGATCTCCGCGGCCTTCTGCCGGGCGCTCTCGCTGGTCACATCGCCATAGGGGAGGCGATGGGTGAGGGTCCCCACCTCCCGCACCGTGCCGCAGGCGCTGGGCTGCCCGGTGAGGGAGAAGGGGCTGTTCCCCGGGGAGGCGATCTTCCCCACCAGGAGGTGGATGTTGTAGATGAGGTTGTTCATCCACGTTCCGCGGGTGTGCTGGTTCGGCCCCATGCACCAGAACGACATGACCTTCCGGGCCGGATCGCCGTACATGGAGGCCAGCCAGCGGATGTCGGCGGCGGAGACGCCCGAGAGTTCCGCCACCCGCTCCGGGGTGTAGTCCCGGAGGAAGGCCACGAAGTCATCCCACGAGGCGTCACGGGCCTCGTCCTGGAAGCGGAAGTCGTCGGTGAGCCCGTAGCCGATTCCCGTGCGCCCCCGCTTGAACGCCACATGCCTCCGAATGAACTCCCGGTCGGCCCACCCCCGGGTCACGATCTCATGACAGACGGCGTTGGCGATGGCCAGGTCGGTCTGGGGCGCAAAGAGGAAGGAGCGGTCCGAGGCGTAGGTGGTCCGGGTGGTTCGGGTGGCCAGCTCCACCACGCGTACACCGGGGCGCCGGCGCCTCTCCTCCAGCACCCGGGAGAAGAGCACCGGGTGCATTTCCGCCATGTTGTTCCCCCAGAGGACGTAGACATCGGCGTGGTCGATGTCTTCGTAGCACCCCGGGGGCTCGTCCTGCCCGAAGGTGGTCATGAACCCGGTGACGGCGCTGGCCATGCAGAGCCGGGCGTTCCCCTCCAGGTTGTTGGTGCCGATCCCGCCCTTGAAGAACTTCGAGGCCGCGTACCCGTCGGGGATGGTCCACTGCCCCGAGCCGTACATGGCCACGCTGTCCTTCCCATGCTGAGCGATGGTCTCCCGCATCTTCTCGGCCACCAGGTCCAGCGCCTCGGCGATGGGCACCTCCACCAGGCGACCGTTCCGGCGCACCATGGCGCGGCGCAGGCGATCCCGCCCGTAGAGCGCCTGCACCGAGTGGTACCCCTTTACGCAGGCCAGCCCCCGGTTCACCGGAGATTCCGGATCTCCCCGAACCGCCACGGCCCGTCCGTCTTCGATGGCCACCAGGAGCCCGCACCCCACCCCGCAGAACCGGCAGGGGGTCTTCCGCCAGGTGAGGTCGGACTCGGTCCCCAGTGCCCGGGTCACCTCTTCCCCGAAGCTGACCCCGGGGGCGAGGGCATAGGCGGCGCCCGCCGCGGACGCCACGGCCATCTGCCTGAGGAAGGTTCTCCGGTCGGTGGGGATCATCGGGTACCTCGGCGGGTGACTGAGCGCACGGCCTCGTCCACCTTCTCCGGATCCAGAACCGGGAGGGAGGCTCGACCGCGGCCATGGGGACGATCAGGAGGGTCGGAGGGATCCAGCTCTCCGAAGGTGAGGACCAGGGCGCGCACCCCGGGGGTGGATTCGATGGTCTCCCTCAGCGACTCCTCTTCCTCGGTCCCTTCCGTCTCGGTGACGAGGAGGAGGAGGTCGCGATTCTCGGCGGGGAAGACCTGGCACCCCGGAATGGCCGAGAGTCGATTCCGAACGGACGTGTGGGCTCCTTCATCGGGGAAGACGAGGTAGCTGCACACGGCCATGGACGCTCCTATGGGG
>JBJHBD010000132.1:4694-7504 GCA_050485305.1 Gemmatimonadota bacterium | reverse complement strand
ATGGGGGGGTGGACGGGAGACGCGGGGCGGGTGGGGGCGAACCTCATGATCTTCATGGGCGCCCTCTTCGCCCTTCGGGGAGCCGGGGTGCTCCTCTTCCTCTCGGGCGGACTCACCTTGGGGTGGGCCCTCCTCCTGGTGGTGGGGATGGTGGTGGCAGCCCCCGTCCTCCTCCTGGGGGCGATGGCGCTTGGCATGAGTGACTCGTGGCTCGACCTTCGAGCCCGCGCAGCGGGGAGCCGGAATGGCGACCCCGACACGATCAAGGAGTAGATGATGAAGCTGATCCTGAAGGACTCGGTGGCGAACCTCGGTGAGGCCGGGGATGTGGTTACGGTGAAGCCCGGGTATGCCCGGAACTACCTCCTTCCCCAGGGGCTGGCGTATGAGGCCACCGAGGGGAACCTGCGACGGATCGAGGAAGAGCGGAAGCTGACCGAGGAGCGCGCGCGCCGCGACTACCTCGAGGCACGTCGCCGTGCTTCCCAGCTCGACGGGAAGTCACTGGTGTTCCAGGCCCGCGCCGGAGAGGGAGAGGACGCGAAGCTCTTCGGGTCCGTGACCAATGCCGATATCGCCGACCGACTGAACGACGGCTCCCTGGACTTCGAAGTGGACCGGCGTTCGGTGCTCCTGGAGGAGCCTCTGAAGACGCTGGGTGACCACATCGTCACCCTCCGGCTCCACGCCGAGGTGGAGGTGGAGCTTCCGGTTCGTGTGGAGCGCGAGGAGGGCTGACCCTTCCGTGTCCTATCCTCCCGAGGTGGAGCGGGCCGCCGAGCTGGCGCTGGAGCGGAAGGCGAAGGATGTGGTGGCCATGGACCTCCGAGGGCTCTCCTCGGCCACCGACTTCTTCCTTCTGGCGACGGGAACGTCGGACATCCAGGTGAAGGCCATCGCCGAACACGTCCTGGATGAACTCAAGAAGGAGGGCGTGCGCCCGAATCATGTGGAGGGGCTCCAGGGGGGACGATGGGTCCTCCTGGACTATGTGGATCTGGTGGTTCACATCTTCCACCCGTCGGCACGGGAGTTCTATCAACTGGAGCATCTGTGGGGGGACGCGCCGACCCGGAGCTTCGCCGACGAGGCACCCTGATCGGAGGGGGGAACGGGAGTGCGCCGGTGCGTAAAAAGTGGCGCCGAATGGCGGGATGCGGCGGCGCGGGAGGGGAGGGTATATTGAGCCGCCGGCACCCCCTACACCTTCCGGCAGCCGTACCCTTCAGCCCAGAGAGCCATGAATCCGGTTGATTCCCAGATCATTCCCTTCGACCCGGGAAGTCCCGAACTTCCCCGGGGGCTCTTCACTCCGGCGGCAGATGGAGGGGAGGTGGTGGTCCTTCTCGCAGAGGAGGGGGTCCGCCGTTCCGGTTGGGCGGGAAGAGCCACATGCACCCTGGCCGCTGCCTGGTCGGGCACCGGCGGGCGGGTGTTTCTGGCGGATGGGGATGTAGTGGAGGGCGGCCTGAACACCCTCCTGGGTGGAGAGGACGGGGAGGGACTCTCCGATGCGGTGACCTTCGGGAGCTCCCCGGCCCGGATCGCACGTCCCATCCCGGAGCACGGGTTCCTCTTTGCCCCGGCCGGCACGGTGGTGGCCGATCCGGAAGGGTACTTCCGGAACCCTCGCTGGCCCCGCCTTCTCCGTGCTTTCCGGGAGTCGGGCGCCACCCTGGTGCTCTATCTCCCCGCCGAAGTCCCGGGAGTGGAGGCGCTCGTTTCCGAGGGGGATCGGGTCATCCGGCTCCGGGGGGAGGGAGGGGTGAGAGAGCCGGGAGAGTACGTTTTGCACCCGGTGGACGCGGGAACGGCTCCCACCGAGTTGGACACCGCCGGTGTGACCATGGAGGAAGAGGCGGAGTTTGTGCTTCCCCCGGACCCGGTTCCGGAGCCCCGTGAGGAGGAACCGTTCGACTTCCGGCTCGATCATGATGAGGACTCCGAGGACCATCTTGCGAATCTGACCTCACCTCATTTTGGTGGTGAACTGGTCTTCGACGACAAGCCGGGTGCCGAGGACGTGGATGATGGGGAGGTCCTGGAGTGGGACCTCGACGTCCCCACTGATGCCCTGGAAGCCGACATCCTGGAGGAAGAGGGTTCCATCGAGGCTCCGGAACTCCCCGCCGCGTGGGACGAAGGGGATCTTCCCGAGGTCCTCTCGCAGGAGACTCCCGAGGAGCCCCAGGTGCCCGAGGAACCCGAAGTATCCGAGGTGCCGGAGGAGCGCTCCGTCTTTGCTCCGGATCCGGACCATTCGCGGATTTCGGATGGGGACGCTGAAGCTCCCGCCATGGCGGACTCGCCCCCGACTCCGGCAGCCCCCGTCGAAGCCGTTGCCGAGGCGCCGGACATATCCGTTTCCGGAACTCCCGACATCACGGTTGCCGCCGCGCAGAAGGGGAGCACCAAGGCAAAGCCCCGTGCGGTGAAGCGTTCGGTGTCTCCCCTCCTGCTGGTCCTCCTCCTCCTCGTGGTGGTGGGTGTCCTCGCCGCCGCATGGCTCGGCTACATCGAAATCCCCGGCCTCCCCCTCCCTGCGGGAGGGCTTGGCCTGGGGGGCGGAGTTCCGACCGTCCCCGCATGAAGCTTCGCGCCCTCCGTCTTCACGGGTTCAAGTCCTTCGCCGACCGCACCGAGGTCGTCTTCCACGAGGGGATCACCGCCATCGTGGGCCCCAATGGGTGCGGGAAGTCGAACATCTCGGACGCCATCCGATGGGTCCTGGGTGAGCAGCGCCCCACCGCGATCCGGGGGGCGAAGATGGAAGAGGCCATCTTCCAGGGGACGGTGAACCGCCGCCCGGT
>JBJHBD010000132.1:0-4684 GCA_050485305.1 Gemmatimonadota bacterium | reverse complement strand
CCATGGTGCTCTCCAACGAGGCCGGAATCCTCCCCGTTCCCTTCGAGGAGGTGGAGATCGCCCGGACCGTCTACCGCGACGGGGGGAGCGAGTACCTCCTCAACCGGAGCGCCTGCCGGCTCCGTGACATCCAGGATCTCTACCGTGACACCGGGATGGGTGCCGGAGCCTATTCGGTCATCGAGAACCGGATGATCGACGCCATCCTCTCGGATAGGGCCGAGGAGCGCCGCTCCCTCTTCGAGGAGGCGTCGGGGATCGGAAAGTACAAAGACCGGAGGAAGGCGGCCTCACGGCGGCTCGAACGGGCCGAGCTCGACCTCCAGCGCCTCGAAGACGTCATCGCCGAGGTGGAATCGAAGGTTCGCTCTCTCGCCCGCCAGAAGGGGAAGGCGGAGCGCTACCATGAGCTTCGGGCGCGCCGTCTGGATGTGGAGGTTGCGGTGGTGCGGGGGCAGCTTGCCGAGTTGGAGGCTCGCCGCACCGAGCTGGCGAAGGTGGTGGAGGGGGGAGCCCAGGAGGGCGCCGCCCTCGATGCGGAGATTCGCGCCGCCGAGGCCCGGGTGGAAACCCTCCAGGTGGAGCGGGTGGAGGCCGAACGCCTGCGGGGAGAGGTGGCAGCCGAGGTGGAGAAACTCCGCACCGAACTGACCCGGTGGGAGCGGGAGATGGCGGTGGCGGAGGAGCGCTCCACCTACGCATCTCGCCGCCTGGAGCAGCTCGTTCGGGAGCGGGACGAGGCCCGAGCTCAGGGCGCCGCCGCCGAAACGGAGCGGGTGGAGATCGCTACCGAAGAGACCCGGCTGGGAGGAACCCTCGAGGCACTCCGGAAGGACGAGTCCGAGTCTCGGTCCCGGAGCGAGGCGGTCCGCGCCCGCCTCCTCGAGGCCCGCGGGGCGCTGGACGCTCTGGAGACCCGGGAACGGGAGATTGCCCTCCGGGTGGCCCAGCTCCAGGGCGACGCAGAGTCGGCTGAGAGCCAGCTCCGGGATCTGGCGACCCGCCTCGAACACCTCCAGATCGAATCGGACGCCTCCGGCGCTTCGCTGGCCGAACTCGACTCCCAGGGCGACCTCTTCAACGATCGGCTCGCCACGCTGGAAGAGGGGGTAGCCACCGCCCAGGCGGAGGTGACCGGAGCCGAAACGACTCTCGCCGAAGCGCGCGCCGCCTTCGAGGAGGCTCGCCGTGCCGAACTCTCCGCCGAGGATCGGGCCGCCTCCCTGGAAACCCGCCTGACCACCCTCGAACGGGTGGAACGGGACCGGGAGGGGGTCGATCCGGTGGTGAAGGCCCTCCTGGAGGATGGGTTCCCGGGGGTCCTGGGGATCCTTGCCGACTTCGTGGAGGCCGGCGCGGCGGAGGCCCAGGCCGTGGAGAGCTACCTGGGGATCCTGTCGCGCGGGGTGGTGGTGCGGGACATGGGGACGGCGAGAGCGCTGCTCGCCTGGTTCCGATCCTCCTGGAAGCAGGGGGGAGGACTCATCGTCTTCCCCCTGGATCGAATCCCCGAACACTCCGGGAAGGGCCCTCTCCTGGACCGGGTAAAGGTCACCGGTGAGGGTGCCCCCTGGGTTCGCGCCCTCCTCTCCGGGGTCGGCGTGGAGGGAGAGGAGCCCGCCTCCGACCGGACCGAGAACGGGGTGGGTGCCGACGGCGCCTGGTCCCTCTCCGGAGGGGTCATGCGGGTGGGGAATCCCCTGGGGGCCTCGGGCCTCCTGGAGCGGAAGACCCGCCTCGAATCCCTCCGCAAGGAGGGAGCCGGAGCCCGGAAGGAGGCCGATGGTGCCCGGGAGGCCCGGGAGCGTTCCCGCGAGGTGGTGGTCCGTGCCGAAGAGGGGGTGGAGGTGGCTCGGGGTGTCCTCCGGGAGGCGGAAGACCGCAGGCGAGAGGCCCGTTCCGAGGTCACCGCCCGGGAGGATCAGCGATCTCGCCTGGCCCGAGCGCAGGACGAACTGGACCGGCAGATGACCGCCGCTCGCGAGGCCCGCACCCGCGCCGAGGCCCGCGGGATCGCCGCCCGGGAAGAACGGGAGGCGCTCCTGAGCGAGGAGGAGGGGTTCCGAACCGGGCGCGCCGAGGCCCGGCAGGAGGTGGACGCGGCGCAGGAGGAATGGGAACGCGCCCGCGCCGAGGAGTCCCGTCTCACCGTTGAGCGGACCCGGTTGGAGGGGGAGGTGGCCCGTTTCCGGGAGCGGATCTCCGAGCTGGAGGGGCGCCGGGACGGGGCGGTCCGCCGGGTCGAGGCGCTGGACCGGGAAGAGGGGGAACTTCAGGCAGAACTCACCCGAGCCGGTGAGCTTCTGGAGCGGGGACGAGGAGAGCTGGAAACCCTCTTTGCGCGACGCACCGAGGCGCAGGAGCGGCTCCGGGAGCGGGATGAGGCGCTCACCACTCTCCGGGAGGCGCTCGCCGAGGCGGAACGGGGAGCCCGCGCAGCGCGCTCCACCGAGCGGGAGGCGTCGGAGCGACGTCACCGACTGGAGCTGGAGTTCCACGAGGTGACCGGGCGAATCGAGCGAATCCGCGAGCGCCTCGAAGTGGAGTGGAGCCGCCCCCTCGAACGCCTCCTGGAAGAAGCCTCTCCGGTGGAGGGAACGGAGGAGGAGCTCCGGATGGAGCTTCGCCAGATCATCGAGGGGCTCGACCGGATCGGTCCGGTGAACATGCTCGCCGTGGAGGAGCACGAAGAGGAGAACGCCCGCCTGGGCTTCCTCACCTCCCAGCGGGACGATCTGGTGGAGGCCCGGGACGACCTTCGCGCCGCCATCCGGGAGATCAACCAGACCGCCACCAAGCTCTTCGAGGGGACCTTCGAGGCCATCCGGGAGAACTTCCGCAAGACCTTCCTCCACCTCTTCGAGGGAGGGGAGGCAGATCTCTGGCTGGCCGACCCCGACGACCCCCTCGAGTCCGCCATCGAAATCCACGCCTCCCCCAGGGGGAAGCGGACCCAGCGAATCGACCTCCTCTCGGGGGGAGAGCGGGCGCTCACCGCCCTCTCTCTCCTCTTCGGGATCTACCTGGTGAAGCCCTCCCCATTCTGCGTTCTGGACGAGGTGGATGCGCCTCTGGACGAATCGAACATCGGACGCTTCATCCGCCTTCTCCAGGACTTCAAGGGGGACACCCAGTTCGTGGTGATCACCCACAACCCCCGGACCATCGAGGCCGCCGACTGGATCTACGGGGTCACCATGGAGGAGCCGGGGGTGAGCAGCATCGTGGGGGTTCGCCTGGAAGAGGCGCTGGAAGCCGCCGCCGGATAGGTGAGGGGGCGCCTGCGGGTCACCATCCTGGGTTCCGGGACCCTCCTCCCCGACAGGGAGCACGGTTCGGCCGGACATCTGGTGGAGGATGGGGACACCCGCATTCTCCTGGACTGCGGCTCGGGAGTGCTCCACGCCCTCCACCGCCACGGGCGGGAGTGGGAGGCGCTCACCCATCTGGCGCTCTCCCACTACCACACCGATCACTTCGGCGATCTCCCCGCCCTCCTCTGGGCGCTCACCCACGGAGTGCCGGGGGGGCGGACGACTCCCCTGACCCTTCTGGGCCCTCCCGGGCTCCACCGGGTTCTGGATGGACTCCGACAGGCCCACGGGGACTTCATCCGCGACCCGGGCTTTCCCCTGGAGGTGGTGGAGGTGGAGCGGGATGGGGAGCGGAGGTGGGACGACCTTCGCATTCGGACCCACCCCACCCCGCACAGCGAAGAGTCGGTGGCCTACCGCCTCGACATGTCCGGAGGGAGCGTCGGGTATACCGGGGACACCGGGCCTTCCGACGGGCTGGGGCTCTTCTTCGCCGGTGTGGACCTCCTCATCTCCGAGTGCGCCCTCGCAGATCCCACCGAGGCAACTCATCACCTTTCGCCCCGGAGCGTCGGGGCGCTGGCGACGACCGCCCGACCGGGGATGTTGATTCTGACCCACCTCTACCCCGAACTTTCCCGTTCCCTTCTCCCGGATCTCCTGAGGGCCGAGGGGTATACTGGCCGTGTTCTGGCTCCGGGAGACGGGGCCGTGTTTCGGGTGGGGGGTGGGTCCCTCGCCGCCGACTGAGGGTCCAGCCAGGCTCGAGGTCGCTCCCCAGATAGGATGTGTGGCGCATGCTCGTGGTCATGAAGAAGGACGCCCCGCAGGACTCCATCGCCCGGGTGGTGGAGGTGATCCACGCCATGGGGTACGAGGCACGTCCCATCCCCGGACGGCAGCGCACCGCCGTGGGGCTGGTGGGGAACGACGGTCGCGTGGACTCGGCTCGCCTGGAAGGGCTCCCCCACGTCCAGCAGATCATCGAGGTCACCCAGCCGTACAAACAGGTGTCCCGGGAGTGGAGGGAAGAGGACACGGTGGTGGAGCTCGCCAACGGCACCCGGATCGGGGGCGCCGAGGTGGTGGTCATGGCGGGGCCCTGCGCGGTGGAGAGCGAGGAGCAGATCCTGGCCAGCGCCCGCATTCTGAGGGATGCCGGGGCCACCATCCTCCGGGGAGGGGCCTTCAAGCCCCGCACCTCGCCCTACTCCTTCCAGGGGCTCGGCGAACAGGGCCTCATCTTCCTGGCCCGGGCGCGGGAGGCCACCGGTCTCGCCGTGGTCACCGAGGCCATCGACCCTGAAGGGGTGGATCTGGTCGCCGAGTATGCGGACATCATCCAGATCGGTGCCCGCAACATGCAGAAC
>JBJHBD010000131.1:0-7602 GCA_050485305.1 Gemmatimonadota bacterium | reverse complement strand
CCAGCTTCCAGCCCAGCCCCTCGTCGAAGCGGGCGATCATCTCCAGCAGACGCTGGGTGGCGGACTCGATGTGGGCCGACAGGTCGGCGATCTCGTGGCCGAGGTCGTCGAGGGATTCGGGGTTGAGGGTGGTCGGGCGGACCGGGAGTCGGTCGGAGGGTTCACCGGAAGGCCCGGTGTCTCCCGGCCCGTACTCCGCCTCCGCCTCGCGGACGAAGAGGGTGGAAGTGATCAGATACCCCATGGTGCACCTCATGCAAGTGGCAGTAGGACTTCAGTTTGTATAAATATACGACGCCAATTTCCGAGGCCCGGAAAGGGCCCCAGGACCGCGAAACGCGGGGGTGGGGGTCCTGAAAAGGGTGGGGAGAGTGACCAGCGGCGGGAGAGGGGCCGCCAGCGCAGTGGCGCGGTGTCTTAGTCGGCAAATTGGGGAGACACACATCCCGCAACCCAAATCCTGTCAAGGGGTTGGGTGTGCAATTGCATGTCTGGATGGGACTGATTTTTGCACAACCGGAGGCCTGGCTGGCCGCGAGTCCCCGGAGCGCCCCCCCGTTCCTTGATCCGCTCTCCCCCTGCCGCCACCTTCCGGGGACCGGTCGATCGTCCGCCGGTCTGGCCCATCCATCGCCTGATGTTCTCACGTCGCCCACCACCAACCCCATCTGCCCCCCGACCTTGCCCTCCCCCTCCCTCCCCCACACGCCCGACCCCGCCACCGTCCTCCAGGAGGTCTTCGGCTTCCCCGACTTCCGCCCGGGGCAACGTCAGGTCATCGACGCGGTTCTCGCCGGTCGCGACTGCATCGCCGTCATGCCCACCGGCGCCGGGAAGTCCCTCACCTATCAGCTCCCGGCGCGCATCCTCCCGGGGGCGGTGCTGGTGATCTCGCCCCTCATCTCTCTCATGAAAGATCAGGTGGATGCCCTCCAGGCCTACGGCTTTCGCGCCCTGGAGATCAACTCCACCCTGGACTTTGAGGAGCGCACCGCTCGCCTTCAGGCCCTCCGGCGGGGCGAGGTGGAGCTGGTCTTTCTGGCCCCGGAGGCGCTGGATGGGACCCTCCGCGAGTACATCCGCCAGTGCCCCATCTCGCTCCTGGTGGTGGATGAGGCCCACTGCATCTCCCAGTGGGGGCACGATTTCCGCCCCTCGTACCGCCGTCTTAAGGGGCTTCGCGAGGAGCTGAACGTCCCGGTCCTGGCCCTCACCGCCACCGCCACCCGCCCGGTGGCCCGCGACATCCTCCGTCAGCTCGGCATGCGGAAACCCGCAGGGTTCAAGGGCTCCTTCTTCCGCTCCAACCTGAAGATCGGCGCCCGGAAGAAGGGTTCGGGCGACACCCGGAAGGAGATCCTCGCCCTCATCCGGGAGCAGGAGGGCGCCCCGGGGATCCTGTACTGCCTGGCCCGCCGCACCGTGGACCAGATGGCCGACTTCCTCCGGCGGAGCGGGATCCCCGCTCTCCCCTACCACGCCGGACTCCCCGCCGAGGAGCGGGCCCGCAATCAGGAGGCCTTTCAACGCGACGAGGTCCCCGTCATCGTGGCCACCGTGGCCTTCGGCATGGGGATCGACAAGTCCAACGTCCGCTGGATCATCCACCGGGACATGCCCAAGGACGTGGAGTCCTGGTACCAGGAGATCGGCCGCGCCGGGCGCGACGGGCTGGATTCCCAGTGCCTCCTCTTCTATTCCTGGGCCGACGTGAAGATGCACGAGCGGTTCCTGAACGACATCGACGACCCCGACCTCTGGCACCTGAAGCGCCAGGCCACCGTAGACCTCTTCAACCTGGTGGAGTCCAACGACTGCCGGCACCGCGCCATCGTCCGGCACTTCGACGAAGACATCGACCCCTGCCGGGACGCCTGCGACCTCTGCACCGGGGTGTCGGTGGCCGAGAGGGCGAAGCTGGCCGGAGCCCGGGGGTCGGCTGCCTCGATCCGGAGGCGGGGCGCCGCCTTGCAGACCGAGCTGGGTTCCGGGAGGATGGGTCCCCCGGCATCCCCATCCTCCCCTGCGGCGCTGGACGCTGAGGGGTCAGCCCGGTTCGAGCGGCTGCGCGCGCTTCGGAAGGAGCTGGCCGATGCCCAGGGGGTCCCGGCCTACATCGTCTTCAACGACCGGGTGCTCCTGGAGATGGCGGAGCGGCGGCCGCGGACGCTGCCGGAGCTCCTCACCATCCCCGGCGTGGGGCCGGCGAAGCTGGAGCGCTACGGCGAGGCCTTTCTGGAGGAGCTGGCGCGGGGCTAGAGCTGTGGCGCGGGGATAGCGGCGCTCACTCCTCCCCCAGCACCCGCGCCCGAAACGCCTCGAACCCCGGAACCCGGGTCAGTTCGCCGTCCATGATGGCGGCGATCTCTTCCGCCTCGCGCCATTCCGCCTCCAGCGCCTCGGCCTCGGCCTCCTCGTCGAGGGCCATTCCCAGGGCGATGCGTCCGGCCGGATCGAGGGCGCCCAGGGTGGCGCCGCCCCGTCCCAGGGTGCCGAGGAGCGCGTCAGGGCCCCCCGCCTGCTCCAGGATGGATCCGGCGCGGGTCCCCAGGGCCAGCGGTTCGGGGCCCCGGTCCACCAGGGCCAATCCCAGGCGGAGGGCGGGGCGAGCGTCGCGGCGAGGAAGAAGCACGATAACTCCGCAGAGGGCGCAGGCCGCCTCCACCCCCACCCGCCCTCCCGAAATCTGGAAGGCCACCTCCTGAAAGCTCCATGGGTGGATGGGCATGGGGCCCCCGCACGACGGGCACTCCGGGGCAAAGGGGACCGAGGCGAAGGCCAGGCTCAGCGCCGAAGCGCTCCCGAAGAAGGGGGATGCCAGCCAGGGAGTGGGGAGGGAGTCGCCCCCCACCCCTCCCATTCCCTGGAGGCCGTACGGGTCATAGCCACCCAGCGGAGGTGGGGGCAGCGCCCCGAAGAGGCGTCGAACCCACCCCACCCGTCGCTCCGGCGCCGGGAGGCGATCCCCGTAGCGCCATCCCCCCCACTCCACCCGCGGAGGGCGATCCACCCGCACCACCTCCGCGTCGCCCACCCGGACCAGCGCCAGATGATCGGTGCGCACAAGGGCTTTGCCCCCATCCTGTACAGCCTCTTCCCACCCCTCCAGAACCTCCCAGCGGAGCTCCAGTGGAACGGGGTTCCAGCGGCGGCAGCGGGGGCAGATCTCCCAGAGGCGCCCCAGGGCGGGGTCGTAGGCGACGCGGGCAGGAGCAGTCGCTGACGGAGACCGACCAGCCGGGACCACGCGACGGCGTGCCGAGTCGTCGAACGCGACCGGCGCCGGAATCCCATCCCCCAGCGGATCTTCGCAGTACAGGCAGTGGCGCATACCTCACGCCACCCCGTTCTACAGGGGAACGTTCCCGTGCTTCCGGGGCGGATTCGTGTCGCGCTTGTTCCGGAGCATGTCCAGCCCCGAGATGAGACGGGCCCGGGTCTCGTCGGGGCGGATCACGTCGTCCAGGAACCCGCGGGAGGCGGCCACGTAGGGGTGGGCGAACATCTCCCGGTACTGCTCGATGCGGGCGTCGGTAGCGGCCGCCGGGTCGTCGGACTCGGCGATCTCCTTCCGAAAGAGGATCTCCACGGCGCCCTTGGGCCCCATTACGGCGATCTCGGCGGTGGGCCAGGCCAGGTTCAGATCTCCCCGGATGTGCTTGGAGTTCATGACGTCATAGGCCCCGCCGTAGGCCTTCCGGGTAATGACGGTGACCTTGGGCACGGTGGCCTCGGAGAAGGCGTAGAGGAGCTTGGCGCCGTGGCGGATGATGCCGCCGTGCTCCTGCGCCACCCCGGGGAGAAAGCCCGGGACATCCTCGAAGACCACCAGGGGGATGTTGAAGGCGTCACAGAAACGGACGAAGCGCGCCCCCTTCACCGAGGCGTCGATGTCCAGCACCCCGGCCAGCACAGCGGGCTGGTTGGCCACCACCCCCACGGCGTGCCCCCCGAGGTGGGCGAACCCCACCACCAGATTCCCGGCGAACCCCTCGTGGATCTCGTAGAAGCGGCCGCCGTCCACGATCCCGCCGATGACGTCCTTGACGTCGTAGGGCTTGTTGGGGTTCTCGGGCACCACTTCGTTCAGGCGGGCCACCGCCGCCGCCGGGGGCTCGTCACCGGCACCGGCAGGGGGAAGCTCCGTGTTGTTCCGGGGGATGAAGCGGAAGAGCTCCCGCACCGCTCCCAGCGTCTCGGGCTCGGAATCGTGGGCGAAGTGGGCCACCCCGGACTTCGTGGCGTGCACGTCGGCGCCCCCCAGCCCCTCCATGTCGATGTCCTCGTGGGTCACCGTCTTCACCACGTTGGGGCCGGTGACGAACATGTAGCTCGTCCCCCTCACCATGTAGACGAAATCGGTGATGGCCGGCGAGTACACCGCCCCGCCGGCGCAGGGGCCCAGAATCACCGAAATCTGGGGGATGACCCCAGAGGCCAGGGTGTTCCGGAGAAAGATGTCGGCGTACCCCCCCAGGGACACGACCCCCTCCTGGATCCGAGCCCCCCCGGAGTCGTTGAGCCCCACGAGGGGGGCCCCGTTCTTCATGGCCAGCTCCTGGACCTTCACGATCTTTTCGGCGTGGGTCTCGGAGAGGGAGCCGCCGAAAACGGTGAAGTCCTGGGAGAAGAGGTAGATGAGCCGGCCGTGGATGGTGCCGTACCCCGTCACCACCCCATCGCCCAGAATCCGCTGCTCATCCAGCCCGAAGTCGGTGGAGCGATGGGTGACGAAGCGGTCCAGCTCCACGAAGGAGCCCTCGTCCACCAGCAGGTCGATGCGCTCCCGGGCGGTGAGCTTCCCCCGCTCGTGCTGGGCGCGGATCCGGGCCTCTCCCCCTCCCTTCCGGGATTCTTCGCGAAGGGACTCCAGCTCCTGGATACGGGCTTCCATGGACATGTGCGATGGGGACTCGGGGAGGAAGGGTGTGGGGTTCAGGGGAGGAGAACCGGACGGCGCCCCTCGATGCGGACCGGAAGGTAGGTGCGGCGAATCCGCCCATCGACGATGGAGAGCCGGCCGGTGGCCCCGGGGAAGTCCCGGATGGATTCGAGCGCCCGGGCGGTCCCTTCGGGAGTCCCACCCCCATCACGCGCGGCGCGGAGGAGGAGAAGGGCGGCATCGTATCCCAGCGCCGGTACCGGACTCCGGAGGGTGCGCTGGAAGTGCTCCTCGTAGGCGGAGACGAACTCGCTCCACCCGGGGCCGAATCCCGTCCCACCTTCGCGGGAGGTCACGGTGAAGACCCCTTCGGTATGGCGGGGATTCACCCCCTGGAGGATGGCGTCGGAGCTCCATGTCTCATTCCCGAAAATCTTCAGCCCCTCCAGGTCGTCCACCCCGTGGAAGGCCACCTGGGGGGCCACCAGCTCCACCAGTTCCGGGGGGAGGAGGAGGACGAGCCCATCGGGAGCGAGACGCACCGTCTCCTGCATGGGGTCGGCAAAGTTCGTGGCCCGGGGAGGGAAGGCAAAGCTCCGGAGGATGGTTCCCCCGGCACCCTCGAAGGCGTCCCGGAACCAGCCCGCTTCCTGGGACATCTCCGGGAGGTCCGGGTACATCACCACCACCCGACGAACCCCTTCCCGGCGGGCCAGCGCCGCCAGCGTCCGGGCCGCTTCCGGATCCCCGCCGGTGAGAGCCAGGACGGACCCGGCTTCGGTGGGAACCACCCGGGCGGTGGGGGAGATCAGGGGAAGACGCCCGATCCGGGCGTCCACTGCCGATCGGACCAGGGGGTCCATGAGGGGCCCAACAACCCCGAAGACCCCCGCCCCCTCCAGACGACGAAGGGCAGCGGCCGCCTGTCCTGCATCGCCCCCATCGTCCTCCACCTCCAGCCGGGTGGGGGGCAACCCATGTGCCTCTTCCCGGCTGAGGGCCACCTCGATCCCCTCCCGGATCTCCCGGGTGAGCCCCTGGAACGCCGGAGAACCCGAGGTGGAGAGGAGCGCCCCCAGGGCACCCACCCGCCCCTCCGAGGGGACCCCCTCTCCGGCGGCCAGAAGGTTGAGGGTCACCGTAAGATCGACGGAGGGCTCGAGGTCGAGCGCCAGGCGGGCGAGAGCCATCGCTCCGGCAGTGTCCCCAACCCGGAGCCGCCGCGTGGCGAATTCGGCCAGGAAGGGAGGGAGCACGAAGGGGTGGGAGGGCGCCTCGTCCACCAGGTCCCGGAGTTCAGGGAGGGTGAGGGCCGAGGCGAGGGCGGAGATGGCCCGTTCCACCGGAGGTCGATGGAGTGGATCCAGGTCGGTGGGGATCCGGAACAGCACCTCCACTCCTCCTGGGCGACCCTCCGCCGTGCGAACTCGGGCGATGAGGAGGAGGGCATCGGTGGCGGCCTCGGGAGCCACCCCCGGTATCTCGACGTATCGGAGAGCAAACTCCTCGGCCTCGGGTCCATCTCCCATGGCCTGGGCCGACCGGGCCGCGAGCCAGAGTGCCTGCGCAGAACCCACCGCCTCCGGGAGTCGGGTGATGACCTCGGTGGCGCGGGCCAACGCCATGGCGAAGTCCCCTCGCTCGAGCGCCCCCTCCCCTTCCGACACCAGGCGGAACGCCTCCCGGGCCTCAGCTGGGCTCTCCACCCCCGCTCGAATGGCCGGTCCGTCGAGGACTGTGGCCGCCTCGGGGGTCGGAGAAGGCTCACCCACCCGGGCGCACCCCGCCAGGACGGCCACGGCGAGAATGAGGGTCAGGGTGATTCGAGTCAACGTCATACCGCTCCGATACGGTTCAGGACCATGGAAGAAACGGAACGAGGCTGCCCGGGCGCCGAAGCGCCCGAACAGCCTCGCGAACGGGGTCAGGGCGACACCCCTTCGATCCGGGAGAGCACTCAGTCCTCCGTGGTGGCCTCGGCGTCGTCCGCCTCGGAATCATCCGCCTCGAACTCATCTCCCTGGGCCTCGTACTCGGCCTCCGCCTCGAACTCCTCCTCCCCCTCGGTGGGGGCAGCGGGCTTCTTCGGGACGGGCTTCCGCTCGGGCGCCTCCAGAACCTCCAGAACGATGCGACGGTTCGTCGCGTCGGACTCCAGGATCCGAAGCTCCACCGACTCGCCGCTCCTGTAGTACTCCTCCAGCGCGTCGTGGTCGTCCACGGCGGAGTGGGAGGCGGGGACAAAGCCCTCGATATCGTCGCCCAGATCCACCACCACCCCCTTGTCCTGCACACGGGAGACGGTCCCGGTGAGCTCCACCCCAGGAGCGAGGCGCTCGGCGATCCCGGGCCACGGATCGTCGGTGAGCTGCTTGACTCCGAGGGAGATCCGCTTGTTCTCCGCATCGATGTCCAGGACCATGACCCGCACGTCCTGCCCCTTCTGAACCTCTTCGGAGGGGTGCTCGACCCGCTTCGTCCAGCTCATGTCGGAGACGTGGACCAGCCCGTCGATTCCGGGTTCGATCTCCACGAAGGCGCCGAAGGAGGTGAGGTTCCGCACCTTCCCCTCCAGGACGGTCCCGGTGGGGAATTTCATGGGGAGGGAGAGCCAGGGATCTTCCTCGATCTGCTTCATCCCGAGGGAGATCTTCTCGTCTTCCGGATCCACCTTGAGCACCATCGCCTCGATCTCATCCCCGATGGAGACGAGCTTGGAG
>JBJHBD010000130.1:0-7711 GCA_050485305.1 Gemmatimonadota bacterium | reverse complement strand
GCATGACGATGCGCCCCCGCCCGGTACGGTACATGTCGCGGATCCCGCCGGCCCCCACGATGAAGGCGCCGGTGGGGAAGTCCGGCCCCTTCACATGACGGGCCAGATCACCCACCGTGCAGTCGGGGTCGTTCACCAGGACCCGGAACGCCTTCGCCACCTCTCGGAGGTTGTGGGGGGGGATGTTGGTGGACATCCCCACCGCGATCCCCGACGACCCGTTCACCAGAAGCTGGGGGATCCGGGAGGGGAGGACGGCGGGCTCCTGGAGGCGCCCGTCGAAGTTGGGGAGCCAGTCCACCGTCTCCTTCTCCAGGTCGTCCAGCACCTCCACCGCCACCGCCGAGAGGCGCGCCTCGGTGTACCGGTAGGCCGCCGCCGAGTCTCCGTCGATGGAGCCGAAATTTCCCTGCCCATCCACCAGGGGGTAGCGGAGCGAGAAGTCCTGCACCATCCGGACGAGGGCGTCGTACACCGCCGTATCCCCGTGGGGGTGGTACTTCCCCAGCACCTCACCCACCACGCTGGCGGACTTCTTGTACGGGCGGTCGGGACCGAGCCCCAGCCCCTCCATGGCGTAGAGGATCCGCCGGTGCACCGGCTTCAGCCCATCCCTGACGTCGGGGAGGGCACGCTGCACGATGACGCTCATCGAATAGTCGATGAACGACTCACGCATCTCATCTTCAATGAGACGGGGGAGGATGCGCTCCCGCTTCTGCGCCATGGACATTGGGACTCCTGACGACCCGACGGATGGAACTCGATGTGGCGGCCTATCCTCGACGATGGAGGGGGCCGGGGCAAGGGGTCGGGGGAAGGAGACCGTCAGGTTGCGGGAGGAGTAAAGCCGTCCGCCTCCAGGGCGGTCACGATGCGACTCCGCACCGCGTCCGGGCAGGAGCCGCCTTCGTCGGCGGCGCGCGCCAGCGCCTCCCGGAAGGCCTTCTCAAAGGCGAGATGGGGATAACAGTTCGCACACACCTCGAAGTGTCGCTCCACCGCTCCCGCCTCCTGGGCGTCCAGCTCGCCGTCAAGCCACTCGAAGAGGTGCTCCATGGCCTCGGTGCACCGGAACGGGGGAGGGCCCTCAGGGACCGGAGCCTCGGTTCGGGCTCGGGCAAGGAGCCTCCGGAGTTCATTCAGCCAGCTCATGTCGCCTTCCTCTCTCGAACACCCCCTCCGGCGGCAGCCCCCGCCCGGACGATCCCCGCTTCCATGGCATACTCCAGAAGTTCCCGCTGAAGCATCCGCCGGCCCCGGAAGAGCCGGCTCTTCACCGTCCCCTCGGCCACCCCCAGAGTCTCCGCCACCTCCCGGTAGCTCAGCCCCTCCAGGTCCGACAGGAGAATCGCATCCCGGAACTCATCCGGGAGTGCCCGGATGGCATCGAGGATCTTCCCGTCCACGACCCCGTTCCAGAAAGCCCCCTCCGGATCTCGATCCTTCACCGGAAGATAGATGGTGGTCTCCCGGGAGATGGCGCGGGGGTCCTCGTCCTTCAACTGCTCCACGATCTCCCCGTGGCGCTTCCCCCGCTCCTCTCCCCTCAGGAAGACGTTCCGGCAGATGGTAAAGAGCCAGCTCCGGACGTTTGTTCCCGTGGCATAGCTCTCCCAGCTCCGCCACGCTCGCAGGAAGGTCTCCTGGGTAAGGTCGTCGGCCTGATCCGGAACCCCGGAGAGGCGTAAGGCAAAGCGGTACACCGCGTCCATGTGGGGAAGGGCTTCGGCATGAAAGGTCGCCGCCCGATGGTCCCCACCGCGGGTCACCCCACCTCCTCCAGTCGCTCCCGGAGTTCATCCGCCATGGTGGGGTGACCGTGGCGCTCCGCCGCCTCCACCCCCCGCTCCAACGCATCCCGCGCCCCCGCCTCATCCCCCTCTTCCAGAAGCGCTCCGGCAAGCCGTCCCCAGGCATTCCCCTCGTCGTCCGCGCCCGCCAGATAGGTGCGCAACTCCGCGATCCCCTCCTGGCGCCGTCCCTCCTTCAGGTACTCGATGGCGAGGCCGAAGCGGGCACGAAGGTCGTCGGGGCGGCGTTCCAGGAAGGCATGGAGCGCTTCGATACGGGAAGGGGTCATGGGTGGATGGGGATCCGGAATGGTGGGCCGCCCGCCGGGATCCGGAACCGCGGGCGCCGTCCGCGCTTCGGGCGTCGGTCTCCCCTCAATCGGGGAACCAGAAGGATCCCGCCGGCTCGGCACCCCCCACCAGCTCCAGGAGGGCGCGCATCTCGCTCCCCATGACGCGGACCCGCCCCAGAACCGCGAGGGCATGGGCGTAGTCGAAATAGGCGGAGACGGCTTCCTCCGCCGCCGGGTGCAGGGCCAGGACCGAACTCTCCAGCGTGGCGTGGAGGTGCTCCACCACGGCTCCCAACCCGCTCTCCAGCTCTTCCTGCTCCCGAAGGGTGTTCACCGACACGTCCCCGTCGATGCCGAGCACGACCCTCTCCACCGCCTCCCGAAGGGCGGTGGTGGAAGTCACCGCGTATCCGGTGACCGGGCCGTCCTCGAGGTAGGATCGGGCGCCGTGGATGAGCGCCGTGACCTCCTCGAAATTGCAGGAGAGAATCATACCTATCATTACCTATCGGCACGGCGGAAGGTTTCGGCAAGGGAAACCGTCCGGAGCGGCGGAACTCGCTACTCTCCCACCACCACCTCACCGCCGACGCGGATCACCCCGCCCCCCCTCTGCACCAGATTCCGCCCGAAGACGACTCGCCCGTCTATCCTGCGGAATTCGGCCAGGGTTCGGAGGGGCTCCACCCCCTGTTCCCCGGTCTCCTGATTCACCGTGGTCACCTTGCACCGGCCACACGGCTTCACCCCCAGGAAGGGGACGCCGTCGACGGTGAGCGGTCCCCACCCGTCCTCCTCCCACGGCTCGGCTCCCGACACCACCAGATTTGCCCGGAAGCGGTCCATGGGAACCGGCTCGTCCAGCCGTCCGTTCAGATCGTCCAGCGACGCCTCGGTGGTGAGGAGGAAGGGGTACCCGTCGGCGAACCCCACCCGATACCCCTCCGCGTAGGTGGGATCGGTGGCCCGTACCTCGTCCCGGGGGATGTAGACCATGCGGATGGGTTCATGGAGGAAGGCGCTGATCCATTCGTGGGCCTCCGGCGATGCCGTCACCGCCCGCACCTCGTCGACCCAGATCCCAACCGGAAGGCGCTCTCCGGGAGGCTCGGGTTCGTCCAGGACTCCGAGGGGGAGATGGAGGGAGCCCTGCCCCGGCGCGGCGAGAACGAGGAACCCATCCTCCAGGGAGGTACGAATGAGCGCCAGTTGACGATGGCTGCGTTGGGTGATGAAGCGACCGTCCTCCCGGACCCACATCCACCGGCGATCGTACCGGAGCCCGAAGGTGTCCACCTCGGCGGACTCCAGGGAAATCCCGGCGGCCCCCTTCACCGGATAGATGTGGAGCGCCGACAGGGTGAGGGCCCGCGTCATGCCTCGGCGCCTCCTCCCGGCCCGAAGGCGAAGGGGGGTGGCGGGTTCCACCCGGATCGAGGGGGGTACCCCGCCCCTGAGCCCTGCGCGCCGGCCCGGTCCAGGACGAGGGGGAGGGAGTGAAGGGCGGCGCCGTCCACCGCGATGTCGAAGGTGTACCTCCCTTCCCGGGGGAAGACGAGCCCGTCCAGGTTCAGGACATGGGGGACCTTGATCCCCTCGGCGGCGCCGCGAGGGCCCGCGCCCAGCTCCATGCGCCCCTCCAGCTTCATCATCTCGTCCCCGTCCGGCCCCACCAGGCGGATGGTGACCTGATGGGCGCCCAGCTCCCCCGTCCCGGCGGAGAAGCGGAAGACCAGCGCCACCCTGCCGTGGCGGACGGGGAATTCGGGGGACTGGATCCGGTCGAAGACGCCGAGAACGTTGAGCTTTCCCGTGGCGTCCACCGTGGCCGCCTCGGCCATGAGGGCGAAGTCAATCTCCATGGATGGAGCCTCCAGGCTCCGAAGGGGGATGCCGAGTGGAAGATGGCGGATCGGCGTCGGTGCCCGACGGGGTGAGGAGCCGATCCCCCAGGAAGATACCCAGGATCAGGTCGAGGAGCGTATGGGCCACTATGGAGGGGATGAGGCTCCCGGTGGCGATGACGGGGAGAGCGAGGAAAAATCCCATGGTTCCGGTTCGGAGCACCCCCATGGGGCCCTGGTACGCATGGAGGAGCCCGAAGGGGATGGCGGCGATGAGGGCGGCGCTCCAGGGACCCATCCCCAGTGCCTGCAGGAGGATCCAGAAGTACCCCCGATAGGCCAGCTCCTCGCCGAATCCCGCCGCCATGGAGAGTCCGACGAAGAGGCGGCGCTCCCCGGAGGTCTTCGGGAAGAGGAGGCGGAGGAAGTCGGTGTTCTCTCCCCCCCATCGGGATACGAGGGGGCGAAAGAGGAGGACGACGACCACCCCTGCAAGGGTGGTGCCGAGGGTCCATCCCACGAAGAGGCCCAAAGGCGGGAGGGTGAACCCCAGTTCTCCCGGATCCGTCACCGCGCCGGCGGGGAGGGTGAGGAAGAGGGCGATCCCCCCCATGAGGAGGATGGTGAAGCCCGATGCCAGGTAGATGGGGATGCGGGACCGCTCCATCTCCACCATGACCTCATCCATGGCCCCTCGCTGGAGGACGGCCATGAGAGGGAGCCCGCCGCCGAAGAGGAGGAGCCCGGAGAGCTCCCACCCGGAGAGGGGGAAGTAGAGGGCGGCCGCGGCCGCCAGGAGGGTGGCGAGGGCCAGAATGGCTACGGAACGGGGGTTCACGGGTGTTCGCAGGGGGTCGGAGGCGGGGAGGAGGGTGGCGGAGAGCCGAGGCGGGGGCCGGGTCACGTTGACCCCGGCCTCGGGGTTGTCCAATTTTGGATCCTTCTCCTCGGATCGAGACCCGGGAGGATCTACCGCCCTTCACGACCCCGAAGCAAGTCAGCGAGGCCCCCGTGCTCAAGGTCATCGACGCCATGGATCACCCCCACGGGGGGCGTATTCTCCGACTCCGACTGGTGGAGGGGGCCGCCCCCTCCATGAAGAAGCTTCGGACGGCCCGGATCCGGGCTCGAGGCCCCCGGGGAGAGGAGCGTCGCGCCGAGGTGCTGGGGTTCCCGGTCATGCAGGGGAAGGTCTCGGATCGGCGAATCCAGGAAACCGGACGGGTGGATCTCCATGTCCGGGAAGAGGGCGAGGGTGTGCCCATCGCCCTCACCTGGATGGTGGAGGTGGAGGGGTAGTCACCCCCCTTTCGACCCGGAGACTCCTTTCTCTCCGGTCACCTCTCCTCCGTGACGCCGTTGGCCACCGGACGGCGGATGAACCCCGGTCCGTCCCGCTCGAATGCCTGGCGGAACCATGCCCGGAATTCCGCTTCCCGATCCGGGTTTTCGGCTCGCCACCGCTCCGCCTCTTCCGGAAACCGTGCTCCCTGAGTGGTCACGAGGAAGGCGTCCAGAAACCCGTTCTCGTTGGAGTAGAGAAGCTCTTCCAGGGGCTCGTGCGCCTGTGTGTCGAAAACGGATCGCCCGAAGAGCCAGAGGTCGGAGATACGGCTGAGGATGGCCCGCTCCACCTCGTAGTCGGTGGTGAGCGCCTCGGCCTCGGGGAGCCATTTCACGAGTTCTTCGGTCCCCCTCACCTGCATGAGGCGGAGGTGGGCGTAGATGGTGTACGGCGCCTCCGAATCCACCGCCGTGTCCTGAAGGCGGATACGAGCGGTGTCACCCTGGATTTCCAGCGAGTCCCACGGATAGATCGGCGTGTCCTGTCGGCTCAGGTCGATGAGGAAAGTGGGGTTCCGCTCCACCTCCTCGAGTTGGGGACGAAGCCAGCGCTCCACCTCCCCCATTCGCGATCTGTCGGGTGGGATCCGCTCCCCGGAAAGAATGACCACCGATCGGGGCTGCGGTGTGACCTGGCTCGTTCCGCACGCGGAGACCAGGAGGAGAAGGGCGAGGATTCCGGGGATGCTGGAACGCATGACGGATTTCCGTCCGAGGGGTTCTTGTCCGGGTGGAGCCGGTCGGAAGGCTTGCCACTCCGGGGCTTCGATGAAGTATTAGCTGATCGACCCGTTTCGGGCGAGGCGGGTCCGGAATCCGGACGCCTCACCGCCGCGATACATAGTCCCGTCGGGGGGGAAAGTGTTCCCTGCGACGGGTACGTTCACCGAACTCCATTGTAAGGAAGTTGCTTCCATGACTCCTCGCAGGCCCTTAAAATTCGCCGACGTCGACGGCGGGATGGAGGCCCTCCACCCCCCACGAACCATGTCTCCGAAGGAGCTGGGCGATACGGTGGCCCACTTCGTCTGGGAGAGCTTTTCCGACTTCCTCGTGGCTCCGGAGATGGCGGAGCTCCTCGCCGCTCTGGAGCTGGAGGTCGATGGCGGAGTCCCTCCCGAGCGGGAAACGGGAGAACTCCTCATCTTCCACCTCTGGGCCCACACCCGGGCCATTCAGCTCAGCTTCGTCCGGAGGGGCCCCGAGGAGCAGGTTCGGGAAGGGCTCGACGCCCTTCATCGGGCCGTCTTCGAGGACATGGTGGAAAATGGGACTCCCGAAGCTCAGCTCCCGGTCTTCGAACAGCGGGTGAGTGCCCGCTACGCGGAGTACCACGCCGCGGCAGCCGACTCGGACGAGGCGCTGGGGAAGGCGGCGGCGGCGCACCTCGGGAGCGAAGCCCCGTCTCCCGAGGCGGCACGGATCCTCATGGAGCGGGCGGTAGAGGTGGCGAACCCCCTCCGAGACTTCCTCGCGGACGTGGATCTGGAGTAGCCCCCTACCCTTCGGGGTCGAGTTCGTCCAGGAGCGCCACCGCCCTCCGGAGGTGGGGGATCACGATGGATCCGCCCACGATGAGCCCCACCGAGAGCGTCTCGAAGATCTCTTCCCGGGATACCCCCTCTTCCCGGCACCGGATCATGTGGTAGCTCACACAGTCGTCGCACCGGAGAACGAGGGAGGCCACCAGCCCCAGAAGCTCCTTCGTGCGGCGGTCCAGCGCCCCCTCCTGATAAGCCCGGTCGTCCAGCGCGAAGAAGCGTCGGATCTCCAGATTCCCCGATTCCAGGATCCGGGCGTTCATCCGCTCCCGGAAGGTGCGGAACTCCTCCAGCCGATCACTCACTCCGCGCCGACCCCCGGGAGTACTTCCGCCCCCACTTCATCTGCTCGAACGGGCTCCGGCACCCCCGGCACCAGTAGGTGGTCACCGAGGCGTGACTCCCGAAGAGGGAGTGGAGTTCGGTCTCCTTCCCCTCACAGAAGGGGCAGGGGGGAGCGTCGGGGAGGTCTCCGGGGAGCCCCATGGAGAAGGTCGGGTTCTCGGACATGGCCGCGCCCTCCCTACTCCACGAAGAGGGCGCGGTTCAGATCGCCCCGAGCCCGCTCCACCGCCTCTTCACCGGGGTGGCCGGCGCCGCGCCCCCGCACCGGATCCCACCCGTCGCCCAGGGGAGAGAGTTCAGCCGTCACCCCCACCAGCCCCAGGAGTTCTCCCACCCGATCCTGGTACCGGGAGAGGAGCTCCTCGCTCGAAATGGAGAGCCCGGCCTCCATCATGGCACGGTGGGAGCGATCGTCGGGGGCGATGAAGCGGAGGGTGTCGGGGACCATGGCCGAGGCGGCGGCGGCAAGGCGCGCCTTCCCCTCCGCCGATCCGGAGGCGAGGCGGCGGAACCAGGCCTCGGCGAGGGAGGCGTGGAACTCCTCCTCCCCC
>JBJHBD010000129.1:0-7788 GCA_050485305.1 Gemmatimonadota bacterium | reverse complement strand
GGGTTTCCCCCCTCGCGTCCCGGCGGCCATTCTGACCGGGCTCCTGATGGCCGCTTGCACCGGGACCGAAGTGAGGCAATCCGGACCCGCTCCGCTCAGCGGACTTCCGCAGTGGGAACTCATCGAAGAGTCGAGGCTTGGAAGCGTCGATGACCCCAACCTCGGCTTCACCCAGATCCGTGGCGTGCAGGGCCTCCCGGATGGGAACGTCCTCGTGGGAGAGGGTCTACTCCGAGAAGTCCGCGAGTACGCGCCATCCGGCGAGGTGGTGCGCCGCATCGGGCGGCGGGGTCAGGGACCCGGTGAGTTCGAGTCGCTGAGCGCGTTCGGCCATACCAACGGAACTCTCTGGGTGCAGGACACCCGCAACCTCCGACTTACACTTTTCTCTCCGGACGGAGAGATTCAGGCCACCATCCCCGGGAACCTGTTCACTCACATGGAAGGGGAGTCGGCGGTTCTCATCGCTCCACGACATCCCCGTGCAGACGGCACCTTCCTGGGAGCTCCCGTTCAGTGGGTGATCGACGATTCCATCCGCATCCCTGTAGTCACCTTTGCGGGAACCGGCGAGATCGCAGATACCCTTCGCTGGGATCTCCTGAGGACGCCGCAGGTGGACGATGGGATGGGTGGGCGCACAGCCGTCTCCGTGGGAACCGCCACCCTCTACCTTCGTGATCGACTCCTCCCGCACGGCGTCGTCCGGTTCCGCTCCGTGCACCATACCGTGGCTGTAGACGTCAGCCGTCAGGACGACGGCAGGTCCACCCTGGGCGCACGCCTCACGGTCGTTCGTGCCGATGGCGACACCCTGATGGAGACACAGTTCTCGTACGAGCCCCTTCCCGTCCCGGAATCGGCAATCAACCAGGAACTGCAGAGCCTGCTGGCCTTCGCCGAGCAGGTGGGCGCAGGTCGCGCCGCCGCGGAGTCCACAATCCGCGGGCATGTGACGATTCCCCCGCACCTCTTCCCGGTTACGACTGCCGTGGTGACGGAAGACGGTGGGGTCTGGCTCCGCAGAGAAGACACCGGCGCCCCAACCGTCCGCTGGAGTGTTCTCGACGCTGCAGGGGCCCCGGCGGGGGAGGTATACCTGCCCGTAGGGGCGCAGGTCGAGTGGGTCGGGGAAGATCGCCTCTGGGTGTCCATCCAGGATGAGCTCGACGTTCCCTTCCTGATCCGATACCGGAGAAGCCCCAACTGACAGGCCCGGCCCGGGGGGCGTTTCGCATCCCCGCCCCCGCCCTCGCTTGACCCACCCCCCCTCGACCCGTCTACTACCGGATCATCGCTATCTCCGCAGACCCATCCCCCCACGGAATCCGAAATGCCCACCCGCCCCGCTCCCACCCGCCTGGCCGCCACCTTGCCGGCCTTCGTCCTTTCCCTGGCGCTTCTCCTTCCCGCCGCCGCCCACGCCCAGTCCGGCGAGGTCACCCTCATCCGCGCCGGCGCCCTCTTCGACGGCACGGGAGAGACGCTCCGGGAGAACGTCTCCATCCTGGTGCGCGACGGCCGCATCGCCGAGGTGGGTTCGAACCTGGAAGCTCCCGGCGGCGCCCGGGTGGTGGATCTCACCGGGTGGACGGTTCTCCCCGGGCTCATCGACATGCACACCCACATCACCTCCGACCCCAGCGATGGGTTCAGGGGTGGGGTGTTCAGCCAGTATCCGGGGTCGGCGGCCCTCATCGGGGCGAAGAACTCGCGCATCACGCTCCTCGCCGGATTCACCGCCGTCCGGAACGCCGGCGCCGGGGAGTTCGCCGATATCGCCGTCAGGAACGCCATCAACGATGGGCTCATCCCCGGACCCCGCATCTTCACCGCCGGGAAGGGGATCGGCATCACCGGAGGCCACTGTGACGGGGGCGGCTTCCGCCCCGACCTCCTCCCCGAGACCGGGGTGGAGCAGGGGATCTTCAACTCGCCCGACGAGGCCCGCGCCGCCGTTCGCTACCAGATCAAGTACGGCGCCGACCTCATCAAGACCTGCGCCACCGCCGGGGTGCTCTCCGCCGGTACCGAGATCGGGCCCGCCCAGGTCACCCCCGCCGAGTTCGAGGCCATGGTGGAGACGGCCACCATGTTGAACCGGCGGGTCATGGCCCACGCCCACGGCATCGAGGGGATCCGGAACGCCGTGCGCGCCGGGGTGGCCTCCGTCGACCATGGCGCCGTTCTGGACGACGAGATCCTCGCCGAGATGACCCGCCGCGGCACCTACCTCGTTCCCACCATGATGGCCTTCGAGTACGTGTACCAGGCCGCCGAGGCCGGCACCCTCGCTCCCTGGTCCGCCATCAAGGCCCGGGAAATCACCCCCATCGCCCGGGAGTCGCACCGCCGCGCCATCCGCTCCGGGGTCCCCATTGCCTTCGGCACCGACGCCGGTGTTTTCCCGCACGGGACCAACGCCGACGAGTTCCGCCTCCTGGTTGAGGCCGGCATGTCCCCCGCCCGCGCCCTCCTCTCCGCCACCCGCGAGGCGGCCAACCTTCTGGGGCAGCTGGAGAACTTCGGCACCCTCGAGGTGGGGAAGTACGCCGACATCATTGCGGTGCGAGGCAACCCTCTGGACGACGTGGCGCACCTCATGGACGTCGGCTTCGTCATGAAGGGCGGAGTCATCTACAAGGAGGATGGAGCCCCCACCCCCCATGCCTGGTAACTCTCGACCTCGCCGCCGGACCCCGCAGGCCCTCGCGCTCACCCTGGCAGCCGCTCCCCTCTTCGCCGCGTGCGGAGGGGGGAGCGGGGCCGGCGGCCCGGAGGCCATGGTGCAGGACAGCGCCGGGGTCCTCCTCGTGACCCACCCGGCCGACGCCGCCTTCCCGGTATGGGAGGCGGACATGGATGGGCGCCTCCTCTTCCCCGGCGAGTTCTTCCAGGTGAGCGGCGCGCTGGCCCTCTCCGACGGCACCCACATGGTGGCGGACGGGGGCACCCGAACCCTTCGCCGCTTCGGTCCCGAGGGAGAGCCGCTGGGCGCCGCGGGAGGCCGGGGCGATGGGCCCGGGGAGTTCCAGGCCATCAACTTCTTCGCCCCCTTTCCGGGCGATTCCGTCATCACCTTCGATCTGAACCTCCGCAGGGCCTCCCTCTTCTCGGAGGATGGGTCCTTCGGGCGCACCTTCCCGCTCCAGGCCACCGACGAGGCGCCCTTCGGCAACCTCCGCGGGGTGCACCGGGACGGGAGTCTCCTGGCCACCGGATTTACGCAGACCCCACCCGGCGGGCCGGAGGATGGGCGCCACTGGTACACGGCTCCCATCTTCCGCTACGCTGCCGACGGGAGCTACCGGGGGAGGCTGGTCGCCGACGCCGGGGGGGAGACCTTCTTCGAGCGGTTCGGCAACGGCGGGTTTACCGTCTTCACCCCCCTCTTCGGGCGAACCACCTATCTGGTGGCCGGCCCCGAGCTGGTGGTGGTGGCCTCGAACGACAGATGGGACCTCCGCGTCTTCACCCCCGACGGGACCCTGACGCACCGGATCCGCCTGGGAGGGGATGCCCCCCGGCCCATCACCCCCGAGCTGCGTCGCGAAGCCATCCAGCGTGCCCTCGACGCCTCCACCTCGAGCCGGGATCCGGATGAGCTGCGCCGCATCTACGAGGGAATGGAGCTCCCCCCAGGGCTCCCGGCCCATGCCCGGGTCCTGGTGGACCGCCGCAATCACATCTGGGTGGAGCGCTACACCCCCACCCCCACGCCCGAGTCCGAGTGGCTCGTGTTTTCGCCGGTGGGAGAGGCGGCGGGCCGCGTCACCCTTCCCGCGCGCTTCACCCCCCACGACATCGGCGCAGATTACCTCCTGGGTGTCCTCCGGGACGACTTCGACGTCGAGCAGGTGGTGAAGATTCCACTCGTCCGGTAGCCGGGGCGGAGGTTACGAGCCGGCCAGCGCCTCCTGGAACCTCTCGACCGCCTCCGGCCCTGCCACCTCGGCCAGGATCTCCAGGAGTTCCACGGTTGTGCGCTCCGTCCCGGTCATGTAGCGGTAGACGAAGGCATCCATGGCGGACACCCCGATCTGCTCCTCCAACAGGCCCAGCAGGTAGGGGGCACGCCGGTACATGGTGGCGTAGCCGGGACGACCTTCGAGCCCTGGTGCCCAGACGGGACCGGCACCCATCCCCCCTTCGCGAAAGCGGGCCTGGAGACGGGCATAGGCGTCATTTCCATGCAGTTCGCGAATGGCGCGCGCCATGACGAACTCGGCGAACCCTTCCGTGAGCCAGTGGTCCCGAGACCCCATGTTCGCGCCCTGGGACCAGTGGTGCGCCATCTCGTGGCAGAGGAGCAGGTCCATGTTGAGGCGGTCGTACTCCCGCATCACCGAAAGCATGATGTAGTTGGGGCGCTGGTACGCCGCCCCCTCTCGCCGATTCATGACCAGTCGGACGTCCCGGAGAGGGTTCTCCGCGCCGTAACGGGCGTTCAGGTAGGCGGCGCAGGCCAGGGCGCTCTCTCGAACGAGGGCAATCCGCGCCGGGTCCTCGTCCGGGTGGTGATGGAGCACGAACCCCTCATCGGCCACCCGGTGCACGGCGGGAGCGGCAGAGAAGGCCACATCCAGGGTCGGGGTGGGGAAGTGGAGCTCGTGGACCCCATCCCGGAAGGTGGACGGCCCCCCCGACATCATGACCCAGGACTCGGGAAGCTCCACGCGCAGCACCCCGTGGAGTTCCTGATCGAACGAGAGGAAGAGGGGGTGCCAGAAGGAATCCACCGTGAGCTCGATCCAGTCCGGGTCGAGGTTGGTGATTCCGTCGGACCCGAAGACCGGCGACCCGTGGTAGGCCAGCTCGAACTCTACCACCTCGCCGGGAGTGACCCCGTCGAGGATCACCTGATGGACCCGGAAGGGCATCCCGGTTCCGGGCTCCGGCGGGGGTGCGGAAGAGAGATCGCGAACCCGCGCACCCTCGATGCGCTCCACCTCCAGCCCGGGCGCCATTCCGAAGGCCAGCATCTCGTGCATCCCCTCACCGGCCACGACGCGCATCTTCCAGATGGCCGAAAGGGTTCGGGACTCGGTGTCGAAGCTGACCTGGGCCTGGAAGGCCGGGCGGCCCGCCTCGGGCTCACCGCCGACCTGCGCGGTCATGGGCTCCGGGAGGGCGCCTGCCAGGGTGGCGGCGGCCACCACCCCCAGGAGCATCCGGGAAGAGGGAGAAGTCACCATGGTTGTCCTGGGTTGTGGGCGAGGGACGAACCGGCCCGGATCGGGCGGCTCGAACGGGCTCTACGGGCCCCCCCGCTCACCGGTTTCACCCCCGCGCGGCCTACCCCCCCAGCTCCGCCGGAATGGGATTGTCCGCTCGCTCCCGATCCCAGACGATGGAGACGATCCACCAGCGCCCCGCATCCCAGATGAGCTGGATGGAGTTGATCCCCCGGGAGAAGGGCTCGGGGTCGGCGAGCGTCCGCTTCGAGTCGTAGGCGCTGAAGCGGTGCACCATGTTCCCGAAGCGGTCCTGGCTGAACCCAAGCTCCCGCTCGAAGAACCCGTTCTGGACGAAGGCGGCATCCGTGTTGCGGATGAACTCCTCCGGGGTGGACACCGCGTGCACCGTGTCCCCCGCCGCCGTCACATTCAGGGAGACGAGGCGGGTGGCGGTGGGGTGGAGCACCAGGCGGAAGAGGTCCCAGTCCCGCGGCTCTCCGGCGGCCCCCGAGATCGAGGCGTAGAGCGCCTCGATCATGGAATCCACCGAGGTGAGATCCACCTGCGCCCGGTCCTGGGCGTGGAGGGGGAGGGTGAGAAGAAGCGCGACGAGGACGAGGGCGGGCGAAGAAGCTCTGGATCGGGGCATGGGTCGGGCTCCGGTGGCGGTGGTCACGAGTTGATCCCCCTTCAGGTCACGGGTATCCTACCTCCATGCCCCAGGTCGAAGATACCCCCCTCATGCAGCAGTGGCGCGAGGTCAAGAATCGGAACCCCGACGCCCTCGTCTTCTTCCGGGTGGGGGACTTCTTCGAGCTCTTCCATCAGGACGCCCAGGAGGCCCATCGCCTTCTCGGGCTGACCCTCACCTCGCGCAACAACGGCGCCGCCGCCGAGGTCCCCATGGCGGGGGTGCCGGCCAAGGCGCTGGAAGACTATCTGGGGCGCCTGGTGAAGCTGGGGCGCCGCGCCGCCATCTGCGATCAGGTGGAAGACGCCTCCGAGGCCAAGGGAATCGTCCGCCGCGAGGTGGTGGAGACCGTCACCCCCGGCACCGTCCTCCACGACAACCTCCTCGACGCCAAGCGCAACAACTTCCTGGTGGCCCTCTCGCCCCCCGAGCGGGGGCAGGTGGGGCTCGCCTCGGCGGACCTCTCCACCGGCGAACTCACCCTCGCCGCCATTCCCCAGGAGGCCCTCGCCGCCGAGCTGGGGCGCCTGGCTCCCTCGGAGCTTCTCCTTCCCCGTTCCCTGGAGGATGGGTTTTCGGCCCCCTCCGGCAACGGCGAAGCCGGCCACGTTCCCCGCACCTTCAGGGATGACTGGCTCTGGGATGCCGGCATGGGGCAGGAAGAGCTGCTGCGCCGATATCGGATCCAGTCGCTGGACGCCCTGGGGTTCCAGAAGGACGACGTTCTCCTCGTCCGCGCCGGGGGCGCCCTGGTCCAGTACGTGCGCGAGATCCAGCCCGCCGGAGCTCGGCACCTCCAGCCCCCCCGCATCCGCCGCCCCGGCGGCGAGATGGTGCTGGACGAGATGACGCGCCGGAACCTCGAGCTGGTGGAGCCCCTCCGTCCGGGACAGGAAGGCGGGACGCTGGTGGCCGTTCTGGACGACACCGCCACCGCCATGGGGGGGCGCCTTCTGCGCCAGTGGATCCTTCGCCCCCTGGTGGAGGCCGACCCCATCTGGCGACGCCAGGAGGCGGTGGACGAGCTGGTGACCCACCGGGAGCTGAGGCGCACCCTCCGGGAGCGCCTGGCCCGAATCCAGGACCTGGAGCGCCTGGCCGGGAAGGTGGGGGCGGGGCGGGCGAGCCCCCGGGAGCTCCTCTCCCTGGGGCGGTCGCTGGCCCTCCTCCCCCTCATCCGCGAAGCCACCGCCGAGGTGGCCGCTCCGCTTCTCCGGGAGCTGGGGGCCGAGCTGGACCCCCTGGACGATGTGGCCGCCACCCTGGCCGAGGCCATCAGCCCGGACGCCCCCACGACCCTGGCCGACGGGGGGGTCATCCGGAGCGGCTACGCTCCCGAACTGGACGACCTCCGAGAGGTCCGGGACGGCGCCCGCGACTTCATCGCGGGCTTGCAGGTCAGGGAGCGGGAGCGCACCGGCATCGGTTCCCTCAAGGTGGGGTACAACAAGGTCTTCGGGTACTATCTGGAGGTGACCCGGGCCAACCTGGAGCGGGTCCCCGACGACTACCTCCGGAAGCAGACCCTCTCCAACGCCGAGCGGTACTTCACCCCCGAGCTGAAGGAGTGGGAAGAGAAGGTCACCGGGGCCGAAGACCGGATCCTGGCGCTGGAGACCCGCCTCTTCCAGGAGATCCGCGACGGGCTGGTGGCCCACGTTCCCCGCCTCCAGGAGGCAGGGCGCCGGGTGGCGGCGCTGGACGTGGTCACCACCCTGGCCGAAGTGGCCGAGCGGCGAGGGTATGTGCGCCCCGAGCTCCACACCGGTTTCGAGGTGGAGATCGAGGGGGGGCGCCACCCGGTGGTGGAGACCATGATGCCCCGGGAGGAGTTCATTCCCAACGACCTCCGTCTCGATGACGGGGGGTACATGGTGATTCTCACCGGCCCCAACATGGCGGGGAAGAGCACCATTCTCC
>JBJHBD010000128.1:0-7799 GCA_050485305.1 Gemmatimonadota bacterium | reverse complement strand
GACCTGGTGGCGCCGGTCACCCCCTTCTTCGCCGACTGGCTCCATCGGGCCCTCACCGGCGGGAAGAGCGTGCATCTGGCTCCCTTCCCGGTGGCGGACAAGGCGCTCCGGGACGAGGCGCTCGAGGCCGAGATGGCGGCGGTGCGCGCCCTGGTGTCGCTGGGGCGGGCCGCCCGGGAAGAGGTAAAGATCCGGGTGCGTCAGCCCCTCCGCACCCTTCACGCCGTGGTGCCGGGAGGGGTTCGCCCCCGCCCCGAGGTCCTCGATGTGCTCCGCGACGAACTCAACGTGAAGGAGGTGGCCTTCCTCGATTCGGCCGCCGCCCTCACCACCCTCTCGGCCCGCCCCAACTTCCGGGCGCTGGGCCCCCGTTTCCAGAAGGGGAGCCAGGAGGCGGGGAATGCCATCCGGGCGCTCTCTTCCGAGGCGCTGGCGCTCTATCGGGGCGGGGAACCGGTAGCCATCACCGTGGCCGGCGAGGAAGTCGAGCTGGACGCCGAGTGGCTGGAGGTGGTGGAGTCCGCCGCCGGAGATTTTGTGGTGAAGAGCGAGGAGGGGTTCACCGCCGCCCTCGATCCGACCCTCGATGACGAGCTTCTGGTGGAGGGGATGGCCAGGGAGCTGGTGAACCGGATCCAGCGCCTCCGGAAGGAGTCGGGGCTGGAGATCACCGACCGGATCCGCCTCGGAGTGGAGGGAGAGGGGCGCGTCCTGGAAGCGGTCAGCCGGTTCGGCGACTTCATCGCGGGAGAGGTGTTGGCGGTAGCGGTGGAGACGGGGGGGTATGAGGCGCTGAACGGCCATGAACATGCACTCGCCGAAGAAGTGGACGGCTTCCCCCTCCGGGTGCTGGTGAGTCGCGCGTGACCGAGAGCGACGGGGTGCACTTCGTGGTCCCCCCGGAGGCGTCGGGGGAACGGCTCGACCGCTTCGTGGCGGAGCGAACCGACCTCTCACGGACCCAGGTGGCCCGTCTCGTGGAGGAAGGAGCCGTTCTCTGGAACGGAGAGCGTCCCCGGAAGTCGGAGCCCCTCGCCGAGGGGGATCGGATCACCGTGCAGGTGCCGGAGCCAAAGCCGGTGGAGGCACTCCCTGAACCCATCCCCCTGGAGATTCTCCACGAGGACGAACACCTCCTGGTGGTGAACAAGGCCGCCGGGATGGTGGTTCATCCGGCACCGGGGAACTACACGGGGACGCTGGTGAACGCCCTCCTCCATCATGTGACGGACCTCTCGGGGATCGGGGGGGCGCTGCGCCCGGGGATCGTCCACCGGCTGGACCGGGACACTTCCGGACTCCTGGTGGTGGCCAAGTCGGATGCGGCCCACCGGACGCTATCGGCGGCGCTCAAGCGCCGGGAGATTCGACGCCTGTATCAGGCCACCGCCTGGGGGCATCTGGACGAGCCGCACCTGAAGGTTGACGCCCCCATCGGCCGGGACGCCAACGACCGGAAGCGGATGGCTGTGCGGCGCGATGGACGCCGGGCCGTCACCCACATCCGGATCCGGGAGCGGTGGCCCGCAGCCGAACTCCTGGATGTGGGGCTGGAGACGGGGCGGACCCACCAGATCCGCGTTCACCTGGCCCACCTGGGGCACCCGGTGGTGGGGGACTCCCTCTACGGCGCCGGGTGGGAACGGGGAATGGACGGCCCGGTACGAGGGTGGGCACGGGAGCTGGCGCGCCGCGTTCCCCGCCAGTTCCTCCACGCCTCCCGCCTCGCCTTCCAGCACCCCGCCACCGGAAAGACCATGCGCTTCGAAGCTCCTCTTCCGGACGATCTGGCCACTGCCGCCGCGTGGGCGAGGGGAGCGGACCGCACCGGAGAAGAGGGGTGACCATGGGGCTGCCGGAGCACCCGGACGCGATGGTGGCCCCACTCACCGAGGTGGAAGGGGTGCGCCGAGCCCTCCTCCTGGACCGCTCGGGGCGGGTCCTGGCCCAGTCGGGTTTTTCCCATCGGGATACCCTTGCGCAGGTGGCCACCCTGGTGGCGGGGCTTCACGCAACCGGAGTGCGCCTGGCCGAGGTGGCGGATGACCGGTTGAAGGGCGAAATCCACCTGGAGCTCGGAGAAGAGGGGGCCGTCATCACCTCCCTCCCCCTGGAGGATGGGACCTCCTCCCTCCTCCTTCTCCTGGTCCATGGGGGAGCGCCGGACGGGGCAATCCGCGCCGGGGTGGAGTCGGTGGCCCGACAGGCACGAGCAGCCTTCGCCGGAGGGGTCGAGGTGGAGCGGGCCGAGGCCTTCGAGGCCTCTTTCATGGAGAGCCTGGACCGGGCATTCCCCGGCGATGCGGGAGAGGAGGGATGATGGAGCTGGATCCCCGGATGACCTTCGACGCCTTCGTGGTGGGGCCGGCGAACCGCCTGGCCTTCGCCGCGGCGAAGCGCGCCGCCGAGTCCCCGGGAACCGGGTTCAACCCCCTCTTCCTCTACTCCGCTTCGGGGCTGGGGAAATCCCACATCCTCTCGGCCATCTCCCACCACGGAGCGCGGGCCCTCAATCCGCGTCGGGTGGTCTACCAGACGCTGGAGGGGTACCTGGACGAGCTGACCCATGCCCTCGAGGCCGGAGACCAGGAGTCGGTACGGGATCGGTACCGGGAGCTGGACATCCTTCTCCTGGACGACGTCCAGTTCCTCACCGGGCAGAATCAGGCGCAGGAGATGCTCCTCCGGACCCTGGACACCCTCACCGCCCAGGGCGCCCAGGTGGTTCTCGCCTCGGATCGCCCCCCGGCGGAGATCGATGGACTGGATGCCCGCCTCCTCTCCCGCTTCTCCGGCGGACTCATCGTGGACATCGGGCAACCCGATTACGAGACCCGGGTGGCTATCCTCCGGAGAAAGGCGGAGGAGCGGGGAGGGGGCCTCAATCCCGGAGTGGCCGAGGTCATGTCCCGGCACCCCTTCCGGAACGTTCGGGAACTCCAGGGGGCGCTGAACCGCCTCCTGGCCATCCAGGAGCTGGAGGGGCGAACCGTCACCCCGGAGGAGCTTCCGCAGGTCATGGGGATGGGTTTCTCCACTCCTCCCGGAGAGGGTTTGTCCGATCCGGTCACTCCGGAACCCCTCCCCGAACCCGCGGAACCGGCGTGGGTCCTGGAGCTCCGCCACGAAGCCGAATCCGCCGAACGGCGAGGGATGGATGCCCGGCGCCTTCGCCGCCTCCTGGAGAGCGAGGCGGAGCCGGACGATTGGGAGGGGCAGCTCCAGCGGTTCCGAGCCGATCTGGACCGGATGGAGGGGGTGCGGGGAGAGCTGGATGCCCTTGGGAATCCGTGGCCGGAGGCCGCCACCTCCCTCCTTCGGGATCCGGATCGGCTGGAAGAGGCGGAGAGCCTCCTCGCCTCCGCTCGGGAACGTGCGCGCCCCTTTCCGGAGCTGGGAGAAGGTTCCACCCTGGATGGGGTCAAGACCCGCCATTCACCTCTGGCCATCCGGGCGGCGGAGCGGATCCTCCTCTCGGAGCACCCGGACTACAACCCCCTCTACCTCCATGCCCGGAGCCCCGCGAGAGTCCGGGAGCTTCTGGAGGCGGCGGGGCGAAGCTTCCTCCTCTCCCACCCGGAGGGGAAGGTCGGGTACATCTCCGTCCCCGACTTTGCCGAGGAGTTCATCCGGGCCATCTCCGACGGGGTGGCGGGGGCCTGGCGGGAGCGATGGTGGACGGTGGAGGTGCTCCTCCTCTACGGGGTGGAGGCCCTCTCTTCCACCGAACGGGCCCAGGACGAATTTTTCCACCTCTTCGAAGCGTTGAAGCGGAGGGGGGCACGCATCGTCCTGGGGGCCGATCGCCCGCCCGCCGCGGTGCAGGGGGTGGATGATCGACTTCGCTCCCGCTTTGAGGGGGGGCTGGTGGTGGAGCTGGGGGAGGAGCCGGAGACGGCTCCGGTGGACGAGAAGCCGGCCCCCGCAGCCGCGCCCTCCCCTTCCGCCCCTCCGGTGGTCGACGACACCCCCGGGGAGGACGACCTGGAGGCCATTCGGACCCTCCTCCTGGGGGCGAAGGTGTCGGAGAGTGGGAAGGGGGGGGAGCCGGCGGAAACCCATCCTCCCACCGGTGTTCCCGAGCTTCCCAAGGGTGCGGGAGAGACGAGGCGGGGCGAACGGTGGTTCCCGGAGAAGGAGCGCATCGTCTGGGAGTGGCCTCGGGTAGAGGACCGCATCGTGGAGGAGGAGGGCTCCGATGGCCATTGAGGGGCAGCTACAGGATGTGGGATTGGCGGACATCTGCCAGCTCCTCTCCATGGGGCGGAAGACCGGGTGTCTCACCGTCACCGATCGGGCCAACTTCGGGTACATCTACTTCGACGAGGGGCGGGTGGTCCACTCCACCGTGCTGAACCGCCCGGACCGCCTCGGCGAACTCCTGGTGCGGAACAACGTCATCACCCGGGAGGCGCTCTCCGCCGCCATGGAGCAGCAGGCCCACCACCCTGGGAAACGGCTGGGGCAGCTCCTGGTGGAGCGGGGGAGCCTCACCGAGGAGCAACTGAACCGCTTCATCACCATCCAGATCGAGGAGGCGGTCTACCACCTCTTCACCTGGGAGCGGGGCTCCTTCCACTTCGACGCCGATCAGCAGCCGGAGCAGGAGGGGCTCCCCCTCGTTTCCATCAACACGGAGAGCCTCCTCCTGGAGGGGGCCCGCCGGGTTGACGAGTGGTCCCAGATCGAGAAGAAGATCCCCTCGGGAGACCTCATCTTCGTCCTGGAGCGGGACCCCGCGGCCGCCGCGATGGAGCTTACCGAGCAGCATCGGAAGGTGCTCCCCCTCCTGGACGGGGAGCGGACCGTCGACCGCGTCGTCTTCGAGTCGGGGTTGGTGGAGTTCGAGGTGGTGAAGGCGCTCTACGAGCTCCTCCAGGCCGGATTCCTCCAGCAGGTGGGGGCGGGCGCCCCTGAGGCCGAAGAGGAGGTGAATCGAGCCGGGGAACGCCGGAACCTGGGTGACGCGTTCTACCGGGCGGGGATGCCGGAAGACGCCGAGCGGGAGTACCGGGCGGCGCTGGAGGAGAACCCGGGAGACGCCCACTCCCGGGTGCGGCTCGCTCTCCTGGCCCTCAAGGGGGGGCGCGCGGGGGAGGCGCTGGAACAGCTTGACGCCCTCCCGGAGGGGGCGGCGAACCGGGGACCCATCCTCCGGAACCGGGGCTACGCCCTGGAACTCCTTGAGCGATACCCGGAAGCGATGGCGGCGCTGGAGCGGGCCGAGACGCTGGAGCCCACAAATCCGGGTCCCGTCCTGGAGCGAGGGATCATCCGCTTCAAGGCCCGGGATCCCGACGAGGCGCACACCCTCTTTTCCCGCTACCGGGAGCTTCTCCCCGAGGGGGTGACTCCGGCCCCCCTCTACTACGCCTACGCCATCGTGGCGGCGGCGGCAGCTGGGGCCATGGACGAGGCGCTCCATCTGGGACGGGAGGGGCTCACCCATCACCCCGACTCCGGGCCCATCCTCGTGAACCTCGCCGTGGCGCTGGAGCGGGAGGGGGATGGGGAGATGGCGGAAGCCCTCTACCTTCGTGCGGTGGCCGGGACGCCGGCTCCCCCGCAGGCCCACAAGAGCCTGGGGGACCTGGCTTACCAACGGGGGGATCAGGCGGGCGCGCGTGCTCACTACGAACGGGCCATCCGCCTCGACCCGAAGCTGGGCGACGACACCTATCTCAAGCTGGGGAATCTGGCGTACAAGGAGGGGGATCGGGACTGGGCCCTTCACCTCTGGCGCCGGGCGCTGGAACTGAATCCGGGGAATGAGGTGGTGCGCACCAATCTGGAGCTCCTTTCGGCAGGGCCGGGGACCCGGGGCTGAGGGGGGTGGCCGCTCCCCTTCGGGAGGATGGGCCCCATCGCCGCGGAGCGGGGTACGGGAGAGGGTCATGATACGACGCCTGTCTTCCTCCTTCCGTTCCTTTCCGGTCCTCCTCCTCCTGGCGGCCTTTGCCCTCCCCGGGGGGGTGGCTGCTCAGGAGGGGGGGGCTCTCGAGGTGCCGACCCCCGATACGGTGGAGAGACCGGCGACGGATGCCCCGCAGCCGTCGAGGGAGTCCTCGTCTTCTCCCTTCCCTGATCGGTGGGTTCTCCCGCCCAACCTCCCGGGGCGGGAGCAGGCGGTGGTCCTGGTGCCGGGAGATCCGGTCCTGCAGGACCGGGTCCGGGTGGTGCACTGGCCGGGGGGTGAGGCGGCGGCGGATCGGGTGGTCCGTGTCCTGGAGCGGAACCCGTACCTCCCGGGGCTCCCTCCGGGGGTGCCCCGCCAGGCGGTCTTCTTCCTCGCTCCCGATGTGTCTCGATGGAATGCCCTCACCGGGGGGGAGGTTCCCCACTGGGGAGCGGGGGTGGCTATCCCCTCGCAGCGGCGAGCCGTCCTTCCCCTCTTCACCGGTCTCCCGGGAGGGGTGGGGGCGAGGGACCGCACCCTCATGCATGAGTGGGCTCATCTGGGTCTCCATGACCATCTGGCGGGGCTCCGGATTCCCCGCTGGTTCGACGAGGGGTACGCCCAGTGGGCCGCCCGGCAGTGGAATGCCCAGGAGGGGTGGCGGCTGCGGGTGGCGCTGGCTCGGGGGGGAGCCCCTCCTCTCGATTCGCTCACCCTGGCGTGGCCCCGGGATCAGGTGGGGGCCGAGGTGGCCTACCTCCTCTCGGCCACCGCCATCCAGTACCTGGTGGAAGGGAGCGGCCCCCGGGGGATGGAGCTCTTCCTGGAGCGGTGGCAGGAATCCGGGGACTTCGAGGAGTCGTTCCGGCGGACCTTCGGGATGACCACCGGGACCTTCGAGCGGCTCTGGCTCGCCCATGTGAAGCGAAGGTACGGGTGGCTCGTGGTCCTCTCCCAGTCGGCGGTGTTCTGGATTCTCCTGGTGGTGGTCCTCTTCCTCATGGGAGGGCTCCGACGGCGTCACAACCGGGAACGGATGGCGCGGCTCCGGGCCGCCGACCCGCCCGATGCCCCGGCCTGGTGGGAGGGGCCGCCCACCCCACCCATCGGGGGATACCCCTCCGAGTGGGAGAGGTGGGGGAGGGGAGGGGGCGCGCCGTCGGATGACTCCGATTCCGGGGAGGGTGCGCACCCTCTCCCCGGTGAGGTTGACCCACCCCTCACCCCCCGGTAGGATTTGCACCATGAGTCGACGGAAGAAGAAGGAAACGACCTCGTCCCAGGCGAAGGCCCTCGGATTTACTCCCCTCACCGGAATCTTTGGCGCGGCGGGTATCGCCGTCGTGGCGCTGGGGTACCTCCTCCTCTCCCGAGGGGACATCACCGCCGCCCCCCTCCTCCTCGTCCTCGGCTATCTGGTGCTCCTCCCTGCGGCGCTGGTGAAGTAGGCGATTTTCCGGAAGAGGGGGCAGGCGGCCTCGTGCGTTGAGCCTTGCTTCGGGTGGTCCGTTCACCGGAAGCTCTTCATCCCGGGAGGGCGCTCTCGTAGCGCGGAGAGGTAGCCGTCCTGCGACGGTCCATCACCGACCCTGAGTGGGTGAAGCTCCAGGGCGATGATGTTCAGGACCGACCCATCCTTCTGAACCCGCCCTCGAACCTGAAGAAAGGACTCCATTCGCACCGTGGTGCGATGGCGTTCGTGGACTTCGGGCTTCACGATGACGTTCATGTGTCCGAACTCGTCTTCGAGAAGGACGAACACATACCCTCGGGCCGTTTGCGGGCGCTGGCGGGCCGTGACGAGACCGACCAGGGTGACGACCAAGCCCTCACGCACGACCAACCGGATGATGTCCCGCCGCCCCGCGCCTACTGCCGTGCGTATGCCGAACTCGTGGGTGCG
>JBJHBD010000127.1:0-8134 GCA_050485305.1 Gemmatimonadota bacterium | reverse complement strand
CCCCGGCTCCGGGAGCGGCTCCAGCGCCACCTGGAAGCGGGCGCCGGGCATCCCCAGCTCGGGGAGGAGCGCCTCCACCTCTCCGGCGAGACGCGCGGCCGCTTCCCCTCTCCGCTCGGTGAGCTCCGCGGCGAGGGTGCCGAGCCGCCCCTCCACCTCCCGGATGCGCTCCTCCAGCGCATCCATCTCGAAGGCGGCCCCCTCCAGCTCGGAGAGTTCGTCCCGCACCCGGTCCCGGGTGGCCAGGACATCGGCGAGGTCGGGACCGTACTTCCGCTTGAGGCGGAAGAGGAGATCCACCCGCCGTCGAAGCGCCTCGGCTCTCCCGGGGTCCACCTCCACCCCGGCGGCGTAACTCCCCGCGGAGCGCCCCGCCTCCTGCACCCGGTGGTAGAGCTCCTCCACCTCGTCCCGGAGCGCGGAGAGCCCCTCGTCCACCCGGGCCAGCTTCCGGAGGAGTTCCCGGGCCTCGGCGAGGCGTTCCGAGGCTGACCCCTCGTCGGTGTAGAGGAGAGCGTGGACCCCTTCGGCCTCGGTGGCCAGCTCCTCGGCATGATCCAATCGCCGGAGTTCTCCTTCCAGCTCCTCATCCTCTCCCGGCTCGGGGCGGGCCTCTTCGATCTCGGTGAGCTGGAAACGGAGGAAGTCGGCGCGCGCCTCGATCTCCCGGCGGCGGGACTCTCGCCGGCTCCGCTCGTCCCGGAGTCGGCCCAGCTCCCGTACCACCCCCTGGACCTCCGCGGCGAGCGCTCCCGCCCCGGCGTACGCATCCAGGATGGCGCGCTGTTCGTCGGACGCCAGGAGGGTCTGGTGTTCGTGCTGCCCATGGAGGTCGACGAGGGCCCGACCGAACTCCCCTACCGTCCCGGCGGTGGCGGGAGACTCGTTGATCCACGCCCGATTCCGCCCCTCGGCCTGCACCTCCCGGCGAAGGACGAGGAGCCCGTCCGCGGTGGGGAGCCCCTGCTCTTCCAGCCGCGCCGGCAACTCGGGGTGGGATGAGAGGTCGAAAACCGCCTCCACCACCGCCCGATCGGCCCCCGCCCGCACCGACTCCGCCGAAGCCCGTTCCCCCAGGAGGAGGGAGAGCGCCCCCACGATGATGGATTTCCCCGCCCCGGTCTCGCCGGTGAGGGCGTTCAGCCCGGCCCCCAGCTCCACCGAGAGATCCTCGATGACGGCGTAGTCCCGGATGCGCAGTTCGATGAGCATGATGGGGGAAGAATAGAGGGCAGGAGGGGGCGACTCAATGGGACGCGGGGGCGCCCCCGCCTTCAGGGCGCTTCGGATCCGGGGAAGTAAAGGAGGGCCCGGTCGAAGGTCAGGACCCGGTCGGCTCCCCCCTGACGGGCCGGGGCACCGATGAGGTGATCGGCGAAGTCCCCTCGACCGCTCCGGTACCCCTCCAGCGCCTGCTCCGCCTCATCCCGGTCGGCAACCACCACTCCCCGGGTGGTCAGGATCTGCCCGAGGGCCCCGGCCACCTCCTCCCGGGAGCGACGGTAGACCCCCTCCAGGACCCAGACCAGTTCACAGAGGACGATCCCCGAGAGGAAGAGGTTTTCGCCCCGATCTACGGCCCCCCGGATGGCCGCCGTGGCCTGTGCCGCCTGCTCCTCGTCGTCCTGCACCAGATACCGGACCAGGACGTTGGTGTCGGGGGCGATCACTCTCCGCCCCCCGTCACCCCACTTCCCCGCCGCCGGATGGCCTCGTCCATCTCCTCGAGGGAGCGAGGTGGCTCGCCAGGCCGGGCCAGAAGCCCTTCCAACTCCAGGGGCGTCCCTCCCACCTTCCGCACCCGCACCACCCCGCCCTCCTCCACCTGGAAGTCCACCTGATCACCCGGGCTCACCGCCAGGTATTCGCGGACCGCGAGGGGGATGGTGACCTGCCCCTTGGAAGTAACGGTGGTTCTGGGCATAAAGGCCTCCGGGGGAGGATGACGAGGGGCTTCCTTACCAAGAGCAAGGACGCAGCCACCCGCCGGTCAAGCGGCGGAGGTGGGCCCTGTCTCCCCCTCACACCGCCCAGTTCAGCTTGTTGCGCAGGGTGGTGAAGAAGGTCTGCCCGGGAAAGCGCACCAGGAGAGCATTCACCCGCCCCTTCTCCACCTGAACCTCGTCGGTGGGTCCCACCTTCAGGATCTCCTGCCCGTCGGCGGTGATCACCATGTCCCCCAGCCGGTCCACCGTTCGGATGGTGAGCCGCTCGTCGGCGGGGAGTACGAGGGGTCGCATCGCCATGGTGTGTGGGGAGATAGGTGTCGCCACCAGACACTGCATGGAAGGTTCGATGACGGGCCCACCCGCCGAGAGGGAGTAGGCGGTGGAGCCGGTGGGGGTGGCCACGATGAGGCCGTCTCCGGAGAAGGATCCCACCTCTTCCTGCCCCTCTCCCTCCCCCACGAAGAGGTCGAGGCGCGCCACCCGGGCCACACCCCCCCGATTCAGGACCATGTCGTTGAGCGCCCAGAGCCGCCCGGCGACACTCCCATCCTCCCGGACCACGGCGGCTTCCACGGTGAAGCGGGAGTCCAGGAACGCCTCCCCCGCCACCACCTCCCCCATCCGGGTCTCCAGCTCCTCCGCGCCCATGGCGGTGAGGAAGCCGAGGCGCCCCAGATTCAGCCCCAGGACCGGGACTCCGAAGGGGGCCACCATCCGAGCCCCCCGAAGGAGGGTGCCGTCGCCCCCCAGGGTGAGGAGGAGGTCCAGCTCGGCAAAACACTCCTCCACCGCCACCCCTCCCCCCGCGCCATTGGAGGGGAGCGCCCCACGCGCCCGCATGGCCGACTCCACCGAGAGCTCCACCCCGGCCCCGGCGGCCCACTCCCCCAGTCGATCCAGGACCGAAGCGAGCATGGGGGCGTGCTCCCTCCCCACCACACCCACCCGGAGGATGGGTCCCTGAAAGGGGATCCGCCCTCCGCTCACGCGCTCTCCCGCGCCTCCACCCCGCCGGCGGCGCCCCCGGCCACTCCCCGGATACGCTCCACGACCCCCTCCACGTCCAGCCCCACCTCCCGGAGAAGCTCCTTCCGGGAGCCGTGCTCCAGGAAGGCGTCGGGGATCCCCTCCACCCGGAGCACCTCGGGGGTCCGGAGGTCCTCGGCGTTCAGGATCTCTCCGGCCAGGAAGGCCCCGAAACCGTTCACCACCGTCCCCTCTTCCAGGGTGAGGACCCGGGTGTGGGAGTCGAGGATCCGGGAGAGCACCCCCCGGTCATACGGCTTCACGAAGCGGCAGTTCACCACGGTAGCGCGGATCCCCGTCTCGGCCTCGAGACGATCGGCGGCCTCCACCGCGGTGAGCACCATGGTTCCGGTGGCCAGGACCGCCACCTCGCTCCCCTCCCGCACCACCTCCCACGATCCGAAGGGGACCTCCGGAATCTCCGAGATGGCCGGGACCTCGTGCGGCACCGCGTCCCGGGGGTAGCGAAGGGAGAAGGGTCCCTCCTGATACGCCACCCCCAACCGGAGAAGCGCCAGCATTTCCGCCCCGTCCTTCGGCGCCGTCACCACCATTTCGGGGATGGTGAGCATGTACGCCAGATCCAGCATCCCGTGGTGGGTGGGGCCGTCCTCGCCCGCGATCCCCGCCCGGTCCATGGCGAAGACCACCGGGAGCTTCTGGAGCGCCACGTCGTGGACGATGGAGTCGTACGCCCGCTGGAGGAAGGTGGAGTAGATGGCCACCACCGGGCGGATCCCCTGCGTCGCGAGCCCCCCGGCGAAGGTCACCCCGTGCCCCTCGGCGATCCCCACATCGAAGTGACGATCCGGGAAGGCCTGGGCAAACACCTCCGACGAGGTCCCCCCCGGCATGGCGGCGGTGATGGCCACCACCCGGGGGTCCATCCGCCCCAGCTCGGTGAGGCCGTGGCCAAAGACGTTCTGGTACCGGGGGAGCCCGCCGGATTTGGACTTCCCCGCCCCGCTCACCTTCTCGAAGGGAGAGGCGGCGTGCCACTTCACCGGGTCCTCCTCGGCGGGGGCGTACCCCTTCCCCTTCTGGGTCAGGACGTGCACCAGGATGGGCCCCTTGAGCGCCTTCACCTTCGTGAAGGTGTCCACCAGCACATCCAGATCGTGGCCGTCCACCGGCCCGATGTACCGGAACCCCAGCTCCTCGAAGATCATCCCGGGGACGATGAGCTGCTTGACCCCATCCTCCACCCGACCCGCCACCGACTCCACCACCCCCGCCAGCGACCGGGGCGCCTTCTGGAGGAGTGACTTCACCTCGCTCCGAACCCGGTTGTACACCGGATTCGTCACCACGTCGGTGAGGTACTTGTTCAGCGCCCCCACGTTGGGTGCGATGGACATGTCGTTGTCGTTCAGCACCACGATGAAGTCGCGGTCGGTGTGCCCGGCGTTGTTCAGCGCCTCGTAGGCCAGCCCGCACCCCATGGACCCATCGCCGATGATGGCGAGGACCTTCTCGTCCCGTCCCAGAAGGTCCCGCGCCGCCGCCATCCCCAGCGCCGCCGAAATGGAGGTGGCCGCGTGCCCGGCGCCGAAGGTGTCGTACTCCGATTCGTCCCGCCGGAGGAAGGGTGCGAGCCCCCGGTACTGGCGAATCGTCTCCATCTCCTCGTTCCGCCCGGTGAGGATCTTGTGGATGTACGCCTGGTGCCCCGTATCCCATACCAGCCTGTCCCGGGGGGTGTCGAAGACGTAGTGGAGGGCCACCGTCAGGTCGGCCACTCCCAGGCTGGCGCCGAAGTGCCCCCCGATCCGGGAAACCACGTCGATGTGGCGGTCCCGGACCTCCCGGGTCAACACCTTCACTTCATCCCGGGAGAGCTTCCGGAGGTCGGCGGGCCAGCGGACCCGATCCAGTAGGGACACGGTTCGATCCTGTTGCGGAAACAACGGTTGCGTGTGGTTGGTTCCGGGAAGATGGGAGGCTCGGCGCCCCCTGTTCCTCGCCGGTGGATGGGTTCCCGCTCCGGCTACCCCCGGAGGCGTGGGGTGGTCCCTCTCATCGGTCCCGCTCCACCACGTAGGCGGCGAGCGCCTCCAGGGCGGGCGCTTCGATCCCGGCGCCGGCGAGGGCGTCGCACCCGGCCTCCGCCAGGCGGCGGGCCTCGGCGCGGGCGGGCTCCACCCCCAGGAGCGCCACATAGGTGGACTTGTCCAGCTCGGCGTCGGAGGGCTCCTTCCCCAGCGCCTCGGCGTCGGCGGTGGCGTCCAGGACGTCGTCGGCAATCTGGAAGGCGAGCCCGATGGCCCGCCCGTACCCCTCCAGCGCCTCGATCTCCGCGGGCGTTCCCTCCGCCGCCACCCCTCCCATCCGGAGCGACGCCGTGAGAAGCGCCCCCGTCTTCCGCGAGTGGAGGGCGTTCAACTCCTCCACCCCCAGCGAATTCCCTTCCCCCAGGAGGTCCAGCGCCTGCCCCCCCACCATCCCCCCGGCACCGGCGGCTCCCATGAGGGTGCGGAGGAGCTCCCGGCGGATGGGGTCCGGAAGACCCATCCTCCCGGAGGCCTCCCACAGGTGGAGCCCGGCGGCGGGGATGAGGGCGGCGCCCCCCAGGAGAGTGGCCTCTTCGCCGTGTACGGTGTGCGGGGTGGGGAGCCCCCGGCGGAGGGGGGCGTCGTCCATGCAGGGGAGGTCGTCGTGCATGAGGGAGTACGCGTGGATGAGCTCCAGGGAGACGGCCAGATCCATGACTCCTGCGTCCCGCCCCCCCAGCGCCCGGTACGCCGTCACCGCCAGGATGGGGCGAAGGCGCTTCCCCCCGGTGGTGACCCCCTGTCGGATGGGAGCACGGAGCCTTGCGGGGACCCGGGGGAGGAGGGCCGCCAGCGCACCCTCCAGCGCCGCCTCCACCCGGGGGTGCTCACCGGCCAGATAGGCCGACAGGTCGAAGGTGACTGTGGTCACCCACCCTCTCCGCCGTTGGCCCCGTTTGTACCTTCTCCCTCGAAGGGGCGGGTGCGGAGCGCCCCCGCCTCGCCCACCAGCTCCTCCACCCGGAGTTCGGCGCGGGAGAGGAGGGTCTCCGCCTCTCGGATGTGGCGCACCCCCTCCTCGAAGAGGGCGAGCCCCCGCTCCAGCTCGATGTCCCCCCCCTCCAGGGCGGCCACGATGGCCTCCAGCCTCCGGAGGCGGGCCTCCAGCGAGGGCTCCTCTCCGGCGTCTCCGTCCACCCCATTCCGTTCGTCCGTCATCCCTCTCCCTCGTTCTCCTTCTTCGTCTTCTCGACGCGGGCCTCCACCCGACCGTCCGCCACCTGCAACTGGAATCTCCCCTTCGGGGGAAAATCCTCAACCCTTCGGAGCACCTTCCCCTCGAGGGAGAAGGCCACCGCGTACCCTCGGGTGAGGATGGCGAGGGGGGAAAGCGCCTCCAGTTGCCCTGCCAGGTGCTCCATCCGGCGGCGGCGATCCCGGAGCAGGTGGGCCATCCCCCGCCGCACGCCCTCGGCACTCCGCTCCAGTCGGGTCCGTCGGGGAGCCAGGAGGCCACGGAGCGCGGGCGCCAGGCGATGGGTCACCCGATCCAGCCGGGCCCGCCGGGGCGCCGCCAGCCGCTGGAGCGCCCGCTCGCTCCGGACCCGGAGCTCCCGTACCCGCGCGGTCCTCCCCTCCACCTGCCCCCGGAGCCCCCGAGCCAGGCGAGGGCGCACCGTCCGGAGCATCTCCAGGAGCGCAGCCCCGTCCAGGACCGCCCCCTCGGCGGCCGCCGAGGGGGTGGGGGCTCGGAGGTCGGCCACCAGATCGGAGAGGGTTACGTCCACCTCGTGCCCCACGGCCGAGATCACCGGGAGGGGGCACTCGGCGATGGCACGCACCACCGGTTCCTCGTTGAAGGCCCAGAGGTCTTCAAGCGACCCTCCCCCCCGCCCCACGATGAGGAGGTCCACCTCTCCGCTCCCCGCCAGCACCCGAATGGCCTCGGCGATCTCGGCGGCGGCCCCCTCCCCCTGCACTCGGGCCCCCCGGATGACCACCCGGGTCCATGGGGCGCGCCGCCCGATGACCGAGAGGATGTCTCGGAACGCCGCCCCGGTGGGGGAGGTCACCACCCCCACCGTCCGGGGAATCCGGGGGATTGGGCGCTTCCGGGACGGGTCCAGGAGCCCCTCCGCCTCCAGCTTCGCCCGGAGTCGCTCGAAGGCGAGTTTCCAGAGCCCCTCCTTCCCCTCGGCCTCCACCTCCTGGACGGTGAACTGCATGTCGCCCCGAGCCTCGTAGAGGGTGAGGGCGCCATGGACCCGGATCCGCATCCCCTCCTCGGGGTCCATGGGGAGGCGGGCCGCCTGGTTCCGCCACATGACACAGCGGAGCTGGGCCCGATCGTCCTTCAGGGTGAAGTAGCAGTGCCCGGAGCGGGCGCGGGTCCAGTTCGCCACCTCTCCCGCCACCCAGAGGGGAGGGAGGGCGCTCTCCAGGACCCCACGGATGGTGCGGTTCAGCTCCTGGACCGACCAGATCCTGGGCTCCGCGGGAGGGGCGGTAAAGAGGTCGAGGGTGTGATCGGGGTCAGTCATGAGCGAGGTGCCCCTACCCGGTCACGCCGGGACTTCGACCTGGGCGGCGGTGATGGCTTCGGCGGCCTGAACGGTGTTGGAGAGGAGCATGGCGATGGTCATGGGGCCCACCCCCCCGGGCACGGGGCTCAGGTACCCGGCCACCTCCTTCACCTCGTCGAAGGCCACGTCCCCCACCAGCCGGTACCCTCTGGGAGAGGAGGGGTCCTCCACCCGGGTGATTCCCACATCGATGACCACGGCCCCCGGCATGACCATGTCGGCGGTGACGAGGCCGGGGTGTCCGGCAGCCACCACCAGGATCTCGGCCTGACGGGTGAGGGCCGGGAGGTCCTTGGTGAGAAGGTGGGCCACCGTCACCGTTGCGTCCCCGTCGTCGCTCTCTGCCAGGAGGAGTCCCGCCATGGGCTTCCCCACGATGTTCGAGCGTCCGATGACCAGGGCGTGTTTCCCCCGGGGAGAGATTCCCGTCCGCTTGAGCATCTCGATGACCCCCTTCGGGGTGCAGGGGACGAGGGCGTGGGGGTCGTCCAGGTGAAGGCGCCCCACGTTCAGGGGGTGAAAGCCGTCCACATCCTTCGCAGGGTCCACCGCGTTCAGGACCCGCTCCTTCGAGATGTGCTCCGGG
>JBJHBD010000126.1:0-8225 GCA_050485305.1 Gemmatimonadota bacterium | reverse complement strand
ACTACTACATCCCTGCCGAATTCGACGGCACCCGCCAGCCCCAGGTGGTCCCATGGCAGGAGATTTCCGGACCGGGCTCGCTGGACGAGGCGGAGGAGAGCTGAGGCATGGCGAAGAAGACCCTCGAACTCGAGGTGAGCCGTTCCGCCGAACTGGGGATGGACTTCCGGGCGGCCCGGGGGATCATGGCCCCGGTGGACCTCCCCGAGCCCGAGCTGGGCTCGGAGAACATGCTCATCAACATCGGACCCCAGCACCCCGCCACCCACGGGGTGCTCCGCCTCGTCCTGGAACTGGACGGAGAGACGGTGGTCCGGTGCATCCCCCATATCGGGTACCTCCACTCGTCTTTCGAGAAGCTGGGCGAGTACCGGGACTGGAACCAGGTCATCCCCCTCACGGACCGGATGGACTACCTGGCTCCCCTCATCTACAACTGCGCCTACGCCATGGCGGTGGAGAAGATGATGGGGGTGGAGGTGACGGAGCGGTGCCGGTACGTGCGGATCATCTGCATGGAGCTGGACCGGATCTTCTCCCACCTCCTCTGGCTGGGGACCTGGGCCATCGACGTGGGGGCCTTCACCCCCTTCCTCTACGCCTTCCAGGAACGGGAGAAAGTCTACACCCTCCATGAGGCCTTCACGGGGGCCCGCATCACCACCTCCGCCACCCGCATCGGGGGGATGATGGCCGACATCCCCGAGGGATGGGCCGAGGGGGTCCGGGACTTCGTGAACAATCTCCCGAAGACCATCGACGAGATCGAGTTCCTTCTCTCCACCAACGGGATCCACCTGGGTCGGACCCAGGGGGTGGGGGTCATCTCCGCCGAAGACGCCGTGAACTACGGCTTCTCCGGGCCGAACCTCCGGGCCTCCGGGGTCCCCTACGACGTCCGGAAGGACCGGCCCTATTACGGCTACGAGGAGTTCGACTTCGAGGTCCCCATCGGGGAGCACGGAGACTGCTACGACCGGTACATGGTGCGCATCGAGGAGATCCGGCAGAGCGTGGGGATTCTCCATCAGGCGCTGGACCGCCTCCCGGGCGGCCCCATCAACGTGGATGACCACAAGGTCGTCCTCCCGTCCAAGACCGACGCCCTCTCCGACATGGCCTCCATGATCCACCACTTCAAGCTGGTCATGGAGGGGGTGAAGGCACCTCCCGGAGAGTCCTACTTTGCGGTGGAGGGGTCCAAGGGGGAGCTGGGGATGTACGTGGTGAGCGACGGGAGTTCCAAGCCGGTGCGCTGGCGAATCCGCCCCCCTTCCTTCGTGAACCTTTCCGTCATCCCCAAGCTGGTGGAGGGCGGTATGCTGGCCGACGTCATCATGGTGAACGCCAGTCTCGACATCGTGCTGGGAGAGATCGATCGGTGAGCGACCCCTCGAAGGACACCATCCCCTTCCGGAACCCCGGATGGGCCGGGAACACCGGCGAATTCGACCTTTCGGAGGACCAGGTCCGGGGAGACGACTACGTGCAGGTGCGACCGGTGGACGGGGGGCACGCCTCCGGCGCCCCTACCTACCCGTACATGCTGGCCGACAAGGCGCCGGAGGCCCCTCTCTTCGAGGGTGATTTCCAGGCCCGCTTCGACAAGATCCTTACCCGGTATCCGGAACGGCGGGCGGCGCTCCTTCCCACCCTGAACCTGGCGCAGGAAGTGCGGGGACACATCTCCCCCGACACCATGCGGCGGGTGGCCGAGCTCCTGGAGCTCTCCGAGGCCTACGTTCGGGGGGTGGTCTCGTTCTACACCATGTACAACAAGCGTCCGGTGGGGCGGTACCTCGTACAGGTCTGCACCAACATCTCGTGCAACCTCTGCGGGGGCGACGAGGTATTGGCGGCCTTCCTGGAGCACGCCGGAACCGAGCTCGGCGGGACCTCCGACGACGGTCTCTTCACCGTCACCGAGGTGGAGTGCCTCGCCGCCTGCGGCTTCCCCACGGCGGTGCAGATCAACTCGCGCTACTACGAAAACGTCACCCCCGAGGCGGTGCCCCAGCTCCTGGAGCGGCTCAAGGGGGAGGTGAGCTGAGATGGCCTATCCCTATACGCACCCGAAAGAAACCCCTATGCTCTCCAAGGGGTGGGGCGACCCCCGCACCCGCACCCTCGAGGGGTGGAAGGCCATGGGCGGGTACGAGGCGCTGGAGAAGGCGCTGAAGATGGATCGGGGCGAGGTCATCGAAGAGGTGAAGGCCTCGGGACTCCGGGGGCGAGGCGGCGCCGGCTTCCCAACCGGGGTGAAGTGGTCCTTCATGCCGAAGGAGAAGAAGGGGCCCCACTACCTCTGCTGCAACGCCGACGAGTCGGAGCCCGGGACCTTCAAGGACCGGGAACTCCTCCGGTGGACCCCCCATCAGCTCATCGAAGGGTGCCTCATCGGTGCCTACGCCATCCAGGCCGAGCATGTCTACATCTACTGCCGGGGCGAGTTCTTCGAGGCGGTGCAGGTGCTCTCCAAGGCGCTGGAAGAGGCGTACGCCGCCGGGCTGGTGGGGGAGAACATCCTGGGGACGGGGGTGAACATCGACGTCACCGTCCATGCAGGGGCCGGCGCCTACATCTGCGGGGAAGAGACGGCCCTCATGAACTCCCTGGAGGGACGGCGAGGGCTTCCTCGGGTGAAGCCGCCTTTTCCGGCGGCGGTGGGGGCCTTCGGGCAGCCCACCACCATCAACAATGTGGAAACCCTCTGCGCCGTTCCCCACATCATCCGGAACGGAGGCGCCTGGTACAGGGGGTTCGGGACGGAGAAGAGCCCGGGGACGAAGCTGTTCTGCGTGAGCGGCCATGTGGTGCGCCCCGGGAACTACGAACTCCCCCTGGGCTTCCCCCTGGAAGAGCTCATCTACGACGTCTGCGGCGGCTTCCGCCCGGGACGGTCGCTGAAGGCGGTGATCCCCGGCGGGAGTTCCGTCCCCATCATGGACGCCTCCGATTGCCAGGGGTGCACCCTGGACTACGAGGGGGTGGCCGAGAAGGGGTCCATGCTGGGGTGTGCCTCGGTGATCATCATGGACGACTCCACCAACATCGTGAAGCAGGTGCGCCGCATGGTGGACTTCTATGCGCACGAGTCGTGCGGGCAGTGCACCCCGTGCCGGGAGGGAACCCAGTGGATGGCGCGGATCCTCCGACGCATCGAAGAGGGGAAGGGAACCGAGGCCGATCTGGACACCCTCATCGAGATGGGTCGCCGCATGACGGGGACCACCATCTGCGTGCTCTCCGACTCGGCGGCGGCGCCCACCGAGAGCTCCATCGTGAAGTTCCGGGACGACTACCTGGCTCTGATCCGTCGCGGTGAGACGGTCGGGGCGGCCTGAATCCGAGACCTCCATCCATGTCCGACGCCATTCAGACCCAGGAGACCGTCACCGCCACCATCGACGGGCGGGAGGTCACCGTTCCCAAGGGTACCACCATCCTCCAGGCGTGTGAGGGGATGGGGACCCGGGTCCCCCACTACTGTTACCAGGACGGCCTCTCGGCCCCCGCCCAATGCCGCCTCTGTCTGGTGGAAGTGACGGGCGCGCCCAAGCTCCAGGCCTCGTGCGTGACCATGGTCACCGAGGGGCAGACCGTCCTCACCCAGAGCGAGCAGGCGCTGGAAGCCCGGAAGGGGGTCCTGGACTTCTACCTCACGAACCACCCCCTGGACTGCCCCATCTGCGACCAGTCCGGGGAGTGCTACTTCCAGGACTACGTTCACGCCGAAGGGCCCGCACACCAGTCGTCGAAGGAGCCCAAGCGGGTCTTTGGCCGCGACGACTTCGGAGGCGACGTCCTCTTCTACGGCGACCGGTGCGTCATGTGCACCCGATGCGTCCGCTTCATGAACGAGATGGCGCAGGACCCCCGCCTGGCGGTGGTGGAGCGGGGGAACCGCTCCATCATCGACACCTTCTTCGAAGAGGGGCTGGAGGGCTCGCCCTACGCCGGGAACATCGTGGACATCTGTCCGGTGGGGGCGCTGGTCTCCAAGGACTTCCTCCACAAGGCCCGGGCCTGGGATCTGGACCGGATCCCCTCCATCTGCCCCAACTGCTCCCAGGGGTGCAACATCGAGCTCCATGTCCGCGACGAGCGGGTGCAGCGCCTCAAGCCCCGCACCAACGCCGACGTGAACGCCCACTGGATGTGCGATTACGGTCGAGGGCGCTACGAGTGGCTGAACCGGGAAGACCGCATCGAAGCCCCGCTGGTTCGCGCCAACGAGGGGTTCCGGGCGGTGGACTGGCCCACGGCGCTGACTGCGGCGGCGGAAGGGCTCCGGGACGCCGGAGCGGTGAAGGCGCTCGCTTCGCCCTTCGCCTCCAATGAGGAGTTGGCAGCGCTCCGCGCCCTGGTAGACACCCTCGGGGGAGGGGAGATCGTCTTCCGCACTCCCATGGCCGATGAGGAGATTCCCCTGCCCGGGTTCAGCCGTCTGGCCCGGCGGAAGGAGCTGGCTCCCAACGCCACCGGCGCGCGCTTCCTGGGGATGGTCCCGGTGGGCGATGCCGACGGGCGCGGCGGGCTGGAGGGGCTGGCCGGACACACCGGGGTCCTCATCACCCTGGGAGACGAGCTGGCCGACGCCCCCGAGGGATTTGGCGCCGACGCCGCCTTCCACCTCCATCTGGGATATCACCCCTCGGCGGGGGCCAGTTCGGCGAATCTGGTGCTCCCTCTTACCACCTTCGTGGAGTCGGAGGGGAGCTTCACCAACCATGAAGGGCGAATCCAGCGCTTCTTTGCCGCGGTTCCGGCCCAGGGTGCGGCCCGCCCCGGATGGTGGGCGCTGGGCGCCCTCCTGGCCGCCCTTACCGAAGGGAACGCTCCGGCGAGCCCCGACGAAGCCTTTGAGCGGGCCGGGGCGGTGGCGCCCCAGTTCGCGGGAATCACCTACACCCAGATCGGTACCCGGGGAGCGCCGGCCAACGAGCCGGTGGCCCTTCCGGGGAGCTGAGCCGGAGCCTGGAACCCATCCTCCCGAAGGGGAACGATGTGCCAACCCCCTGTGACGCGCCCATGGACCTGAACCGAAACGCCGGATGAACGATCTCTCACCCACGGCCTTCCTGATCTCTTCGTCGATCAAGGTCCTCGTGGTGTTCTCCGTCTCCCTGGCGGTGGTGGCCCTCATGACGCTCCTGGAGCGTCGGGTGTCGGCCTTCATCCAGGACCGGCTGGGTCCCAACCGGGTGGGACCCTTCGGGATCCTGCAGCCCGCCGCCGACGGCATCAAGAACATCATCAAGGAAGAGACCCTTCCGGCCACGGCCCATCGGGGGTTCTTCATCCTGGCCCCCATGCTGGCCATCATGCCGGCGGTGATCACCTTCGCGGTGATCCCCTTCGCGGCGCCTCTTCCCACCCCCTGGGGGACGGTGGGGATGGTGGTGGCCGACCTCCCCATCGGGATCCTCTACATCCTGGCGCTCTCTTCGCTGGGGGTGTACGGACTCTTCCTGGCGGGGTGGGCCTCCAACAACAAGTACGCCTTCCTGGGGGGGCTGCGCTCCTCGGCGCAGATGGTGAGCTACGAGGTGGCGCTGGGGCTGTCGCTCATCCCCGTCTTCATGCTGGCAGGGAATGTGACCCTCACCGAGATCGTCTGGCAGCAGCAGCTTCTCGGGTACTGGTACGTCCTTCCTCTTTCGCTGGCCTTCATCCTCTTCGTCATTTCGGCCTTCGCCGAGACGAACCGGCTCCCCTTCGACCTCCCCGAGGCCGAGTCGGAGCTGGTGACCGGATACCACACCGAGTATTCGGCCATGAAGTTCTCCATGTTCTTCATTGCCGAATACTCCCACATCCTCACGGCGTCGGCCCTCATGGCCACCCTCTTCCTGGGGGGGTGGAGCATCCCCTTCTGGAGTGGGGACCACATGTTCTGGTATGAGGGGATGCTCATCTCCGGCTTCACCGCCGCCGGAGAGCCGGTCGCGGCCTCTCCCGCCTGGTGGAAGACGGTGCTCACCTTCCTCTCCTTCGCCGCCAAGACCTTCTGCTTCGTGGTGGTCTTCATCTGGGTGCGCTGGACCCTTCCGCGCTTCCGGTATGATCAGGTCATGCACCTGGGGTGGAAGGTCATGCTCCCGGTGGGGCTTGCCTACCTCATGCTGGTGGCGGGGACCATCCTCACCCTGGATCAGCTCGGGGTGGAGGGCTTCCTCTTCGGGGCCACGCTCACGGGGGTGAGCGCCGTGGCCACCGCGATCTTCCTCTTCTTCGTGGATCGGGGCGGGGTCATCCACGGGACGCCGGCAACGGAGCCCGCTCGCACCCCGGCCCCCTCGGAAGGAGTCGTCATATGGCAGTGACCGTGAAGGTCCTCCGCCGTCCTGCGCCGGAAGACACCTCGTACCTCCGGGCCGCCCTCAAGGGGATGGGCCTCACCTTCAAACACATGGTGAGCCCCAAACATGTGGTGACCCAGTATCCGGAAGAGAAGCCCGACCTCTCGCCCCGGTGGCGGGGGACCCACGTCATGGAGGTCCACGCCGATGGGCGGCCGAAATGCGTGGCGTGCGGGCTCTGCCCCACCGTCTGCCCGGCCAACTGCATCCGGCTGGTGGGGGGCGAAGACGACGAGGGGAACCGCTACCCCATCGTCTACGAGATCGACGAGTTCCGCTGCATCTTCTGCGGGATGTGCCAGGAAGTGTGCCCGGTGGAGGCCATCCATGTGGGGGTGCACTTCGAGAATGCCGAGTACACCCGGGACCGCTTCGTCTACGATCTGGATCGCCTCATGGAGCAGGACCACGCGTCCACGCTCCTCTGGGACCCCTCTGACCCTCGTTCGGAGTGAGGACCGCCGCGAATGGCTGACATCCTCTTCTTCATCTTCGCCGCCATGGCGGTGGGGGGCGCCGCCGGAGTGGTCCTGAGCCGGACCCCGGTGTCGAGCCTCCTTCACATGGTGGGGACGCTGGCCGCGGTGGCCGGGATCTACGTCCTCATGGAGGCCCACTTCCTGGCGGCCATCCAGGTCATGGTCTACGCCGGGGCCATCATGGTCCTCTTCCTCTTCGTCATCATGCTCCTGAACCTGGGGCATGACTACCGGAAGGACGTAAAGTCCGGGCTGGGGCTCTTCCTGGGCTTCGCCGTGGCCGGGGCGCTGGGCGGCCTCCTGGCCCGCTCCTTCCGGGGAGCGGGGGAAAGCCCCATCTACCAGCACTTCCCCGGGCCGGAGGGGATGGACGCCCTCCTGGCGGAGCGCGGGGTCATCGGCGCCATCGCCCACCCCCTCTTCACCGACTACGTGGTGGCCTTCGAGCTCACCGGCATCCTCCTCCTGGTGGCCCTCGTGGGGGCCATCGTCATCGCGAAGCGGAGGGTCTGAGCCCCATGCTCGCCGAAGCGCTGGTTCTGAGCGGCATCCTCTTCGCCATCGGCACCCTCGGGGTCCTGGTGAGGCGGAACGCCATCATCATGTTCCTCTGCATCGAGCTGCAGCTCAATGCGGTGAACCTCTCCTTCGTGGCCCTCTCCCGGTACCTGGGGATCGAGGGGCAGCTCTATGTCTTCTTCGTCATGACGGTGGCGGCGGCGGAGGCGGCGGTGGGGCTGGCCATCATCATCTCCATCTTCCGGCATTACGAGACGGTGAACGTGGACAACTTCAACCTCCTCAAGTGGTGAGGGCATGACGGGATTCAACCCCACCCTCCCCGGGCTCATTCTCCTTCTCCCCCTCCTGGGGTTCGCCCTGAACGGGGCCCTGGCCCTCATAGCCGGAGTCCGTGGCGCGGCGCTGGAGCGGAAGAAGGGCGTCCCCGGAGGGATCGGACACGGCGACGAGGTCGCCGAGCCCCAGGAGCATGAGGAGCGCGTCGACCTCCACCACGAGGAGCACCCCCACGAGGAGCCCCACACCGAGGGGCGCCCCCTCACCCACACCCTCCCCACCTGGATCGGGCCGGGGGTCATGCTGGGGGCCTTCCTTCTCACCCTGGTGAACTTCATCGGGATGCTGGGGGCCGAGATGACCGAGCCGGTCATCCGGAGCTACTGGACCTGGATGGCCACCAGCACCCTGGCGGTGGAGGCGGCCATCCAGCTCGACCAGCTCTCCATCCTCATGATGATGATCATCACGGGGGTGGGCTTCCTCATCCACGTCTTCAGCGTGGGCTACATGAAGGAGGACCCCGGGTACCCGCGCTACTTCGCGTACCTGAACCTCTTCGTCTTCTTCATGCTGGTGCTCGTCA
>JBJHBD010000125.1:0-8540 GCA_050485305.1 Gemmatimonadota bacterium | reverse complement strand
GTCGAACTCCCCCTCACCCTCGACGCCGAGGGGCGACTCGACCTCTCCTTCAGGGTGGTCCCCGTGCGGGAGGGATGGCACGACTGGAGGGGGAGGTGGGAGCCCAACGGAGGGTCGCCGGTAGAAGCAGACTCCAAGTCCCGCACCGGAGAGTGGGCCCACCCGGCCACGCCCCTCCGGATCCTGGCGCTGGGAGGGCCCCCCGGATGGGAGGGGCGCGACCTGACACGGGCGTTGGAGGAGGTGGGGGCTTACGTCTCGGTGCGCTATGAGCTGGGGCGAGGGCTGGTGGTGGGAGAGGGGGACGCCCTGGACGATGGGATCGCACAAACCGACATCGTCCTCCTCCTCCCGGGATTCACCCTCACCCCCGCCGAGGAAGAGGCACTCCGGAGCTGGGTGACGGAGGGGGGTGGCGGGCTCATCGTGGCCGGAGGGGAGGGAGCGCCCACCCTCCTGAACGCCCTGGGAATACCCGCCTCCCTCGGCGACCCTCGCACGCTCCCGGCGAGATCGACCCTCTCCCTCCCGGACCGCCCCGACCTGACTCCCCTCCCCCCTCTCCCCGATGACGTCGAGGTCCGCCCCATTGCGGGAGGCGAGCCGGGGGAAGTGCTCCACCTTGTCGGCGTCGGGAACGGACGGATCGCCCTCGTCGGGATTCCGGAGAGCTGGAGGTGGCGCCTCGCCGGGGAAGGGGAGGTCCACCGCGCCTTCTGGTCCGACCTGGCGGCGTGGGCCGCCGGGGGGATCCGGGAGGCCACGGTGCTTCTCCCTCCGGCGCACACGGTCCCGGTGAACGGCATGGCTCCTCTCAGGTGGGAGGGCGCTACCCCGGCCCGGATCCGGGTAGGCGGGGAGCTCCGCCCGGTGGGGGACGCTCGCCTCATCCCCCTCCTCCCCGCCGACACCGGGGTGGTCCACCTCGTGGCCGAAGGAGAAGGGGGTGAACCGCTGGGCGAAGCCCACCTCCGGGTCGTGCCTCAGGCCGAAAGGGATGGAACCCGGGAGGATGGGGGACCCCGGAGACCCATCCTCCCGGCGCTCTTCACCCTTCTCCTTGCCTTCGTCGCCGGGGAGTGGGGGATCCGGAGGCTGGTCCGCCCCTGACCTGCGACGACGCTACTTCGCGGCGCGGGCGACCACTCTCCGAAGGAAGGTCACACACTCCCGTAGCTGGTCCTCTTCCAGGTACTCGTTGGGTCGGTGTGCCTGATCGATGGAGCCGGGACCGCAGACAACGGTAGAGATCCCCGCATTCTGGAACTGCCCCCCTTCCGTTCCGTACGCCACCACCTTCGCCGCGCCTGCCGGGTGGCCGAGTACCTCCCGCACGAACTGCTCGGCGGCGCCCCCCTCTTCGGCGCGAAGGGGGGGGACTCGGGAGATGGCGGTGGTTTCGATATCGGCGTCCGGGGCGAATTCCCGGAGGGCGGGGAGAACCCGCTCCGCCACGGCGGCCTCGAAGGCCCGGAGGACCCCGTCCTGGTCCTCGGAGGGGAGCCCGCGATACTCCCAGGTGAAGGTGCATTCTCCGGGGAGGATGTTCACCGCCGACCCTCCCTCGATGAGCCCCACCTGCACGGTGGTCCAGGGTGGGTCGAATCCCGAGGCCGGGTCGCCGGCGGCGCGGAACTCTTCGCCGATGTGCCAGAGGGCATCCACGAGACGCCCGGCTGCGAAGATGGCGCCGGCCCCTCGATGGGGTTGGCTGGAGTGGGCCTCGACCCCCCGGACGCGGGTCCGGAAGAGGTGCACCGACTTGTGGGCCACCGCCAGGTGCATCCCGGTGGGCTCACCCACGATGGCCACCTCGGGTCGGAGCCCCGCCTCCACCATGTCCGCGATCATCCGGGGAGCTCCGATGCACCCCACCTCCTCGTCGTAGGAGAGGGCGAGGTGGATGGGGCGGTCGAGGGTGGCGCCGGCCATCTCCGGAGCCACCGAGAGGGCGGCGGCGATGAACCCCTTCATGTCGGTGGTCCCCCGCCCATAGAGCCGACCCTCCCGTCGCTCCAGCCGGAAGGGGTCCGTCACCCACTCCGCTTCGTCGGCGGGGACCACATCGGTGTGCCCCGACAGAACGATCCCCCCCTCGGTGAGGGGGCCGAAGGTGGCCAGGAGGTTTGCCTTCCGCCCGCAGTCGCTCCAGCTCCGTCGGCAGGTGGCGCCCCATTCGGTGAGGCACTCCTCCACCCAATCCACCAGGGGGAGGTTGGAGTCGCGGGAGACGGTGGGGAACCCCACCAGTCGAGCGAGGATCTCCACCGGATCGTCCCCCCCGTTCCGACGGTGATCGGAGCGGGCGGGGGTGGGAGTGGCGGCGGAGGGGTTCACTCAGGCGCTCTCCGGGAGCTTTGGATGGGTGAAGAGGTTCACATGCTCCTCAGGCTGCCGATGCGTGAGGAGCGACACCCCCACCAGTACGGGGAGGTGTGCGGCCAGGCCGAGGATCCCCTCGTGGAGGTCCCACGGACGAAGTTCGGGGTTGAGGAAGAAGAATAGGGTCACCACCGCCCCCGACAACAGCCCCCCCACCGCCCCGGCGGTGGTGGCGCGCCTCCAGTACATGGCCGCCACGATGGGTGGGGCGAGCTGTGCGATGATCCCATAGGAGGAGAGAAGGAGGACCACCAGCGACTGGTCCTCGTCGAGGGCGAACCAGTACGCCAGCGCGCCCGCTCCCACCACGAGGATGCGCATGAGGGTGCGTTGGGTGTCCTCCGAAAGCTGACGGACCGGACGAATCCCATCCTCCACGGCGATGGAGGCGGTGGCGTGGAGAAGGGCGTCGCCGGTGGACATGGAGGCGGAGAGGGCCCCCGCGCAGAAGAGCCCCACCACGAGGACGGGGAGCTCGACATTGAGGATGAGGTGGGGGAGGATGAAGTCGGGCTGGGGGAGGTTCTCCACGAAGAGGACCCCGGCGAACCCGATGAGAAAGACGGGGAGAAGGAAGAGCTGGAAGGTGGGGAAGAGAACCACCGTCCGGCGGAGAGTCCGATCATCCTTCGCGGTGAAGGCCTTCATGAAGAGGTGGGGCCACATGGTGAGCCCCACCGCGCTCACCAGGATGGCCGAGGAGTAGGCGCCCCAGCTCCACGGGCTCCCCCCCGCGGTGAGCCCCGGAAGCTCCAGGAGTTCGGGGCGCTCCGCCAGGATCTCCCGGAACATGGGGCCGACCCCGCCATAGAGGGCGTTGGGGAGGTAGATCCCAAGCACCCAGGCGATGACCAGCATGAAGATCCCCTGGAGGGTGTTGGTCCACCCCACCGCCGAAACCCCGCTCACCAGGACGTAGAGGACCACGATTCCGTACGCCACCGCGGCGCCGAGCCAGAGGGGGACATGTCCCTCGGTGACCGCCTCGATGACGATCCCGGCCCCTCGCATCTGGAGGGTGATGTAGGGGATGAAGGCCAGGACGCTCAGGAGCGCCACCATCACCGAGAGCCGGCGGGAGGGGAAGCGTCCGGTGAGGAGTTGGGCCTGGGTCACGAAGCCGAAGCGGCGTCCGAGGCGGGCTGCCCGGGGCCCCAGGAAGTACCAGGGAACCATCCCCAGAACCCCGTAGGAGAGGATGTAGAAGGCAGCCGCCCCCCTGGAGTAGGCCCACCCCGGCCCGCCCAGGAAGGCGAAGGCCGAAAAGACGGTGGCTCCGGTGACGAAGTACATGACCAGGAGCCCGAAGCTCCGGTCCCCCGCCACGTATCCGGTCACCGAGGCGGAGGTGTTTCGCCCCGCCCGGAGCCCCACGGCCAGGGTCAGGGCGAGATAGAGGGCGATGATGGTGGTGACGACGACCCACTGCTCCATCAGGAGGCCTCCCCGGAGTCAACCCGGATCCGCTCCCTCTCCTCCGCCCGATCCAGGAGATGGAGGGCGAGCCACCCGCCCAGGATGAAGAGGATGGGCCAGAAGAGGGAGTTGGGGAGCCCGAGGATAAGGGGCTCCGCCCCCCGGAAGAGGAGAGCTCCAGGCCAGATCACCGCCAGGAGGTAGAGGAGGAAGTAGGCGAGGGCGCCCAGTCGAACGGTGCGGAGCGACATGCGCTTGCGGCCCCTTCGGGAGCGAATGGGGAGGTCTCGACGGGAAGAAAACGAGGACAGGGTAGAGGTGGGAGTGGGCCGGGGCAAGCAGGGAGGATGGGCAACTTGCCCCCATCCCCCCCTTCGGGGCAGATTCCGGCCTCTCTCTCGTCCACCCCTCACTCCGGCTCACCATGCGACGTCGCGACTTCCTCCGGACCACGGCGGTCACCGCCGCCGGGCTCTCGGTCCTGGGGCGCCCCGAGGCGCTCCACGGCATCCTCTCCCCCACCGCCCACGCCCCCGTGGTCCCCGACCCGGATCGGAGGGCGCTGGCCATGAGGGCGCTGGACGCGGCCCGCGCCGCCGGAGCCCAGTACGCCGACGTGCGCATCAACACGAACCGGAACCAGGCGGTGAGCACCCGGGAGCGTCGGGTCACCGGGCTCTCGGACAACGTCACCAGCGGATTCGGGGTGCGGGTCCTGGTGGAGGGGACCTGGGGGTTTGCCGCCTCGGCGCTCGTCACCCCCGATGAGATCGAGCGGGTGGCGCGCCAGGCGGTGGCACAGGCCCGGGCCAACCGGGCCGCGCAGCTTCGCCCGGTGGAGCTGGCACCCACCGAGGTGGAGCCCAGCGGGGTCTGGCGAAGCCCCATCCGTATCGACCCCTTCGACATCCCCATCGAGGAGAAGGTGGAGTACCTCTTCGCCGCCAACGAGGCGGCGCTGGCGGTGCCGGGGGTCCGGTTCGTCACCTCCAACATGGTCTTTCTCAGGGAGGACAAGTTTTTCGCCAACACCGAGGGGACGGTCACCGATCAGACCATCTTCCGGTGCCTCCCCCGCATGAACCCCACGGCGGTGAGCGGGAGCGACTTCCAGTCCCGGAACTCCACCGACATCGCCCCCATGGGGCTCGGGTACGAGCACGTCCTGGACTCGGATCTCATCGGGCAGGCCCCCCGCTTCGCCGAGGAGGCGGTGGAGAAGCTCTCCGCCACCTCGGTGGACCCCGGCCGGTACGATCTCGTCCTCCTCCCCACCCACCTCTGGCTCACCCTCCACGAGTCCATTGCCCACCCCACCGAGCTGGACCGGATCTTCGGGTTCGAGGCCAACTACGCCGGGACCTCGTTCATCTTCCCCATGGAGGACTTCCTGGGGAGCTTCCGCTACGGCCCCGACTGGATGCAGGTGGTGGGGGAGCGCTCCACTCCCGGCTCCCTCTCCACCGTCGGGTGGGACGACGAAGGGGTGAAGCCCCAGGACTACCACATCGTGAAGGACGGGATCCTGAACGACCTGCAGACCACCCGGGAGCAGGCGCCCTGGCTGGCCGACTGGTACCGGTCGCAGGGACGGGAGGTGCGGAGCCATGGGAACTCGTACGCCCAGTCGTGGGCCGACGTCCAGTTCCAGCGCATGCCCAACATCAACCTCATGCCCTACCCCGACCGGGACGTCTCGGTGGAGGAGCTCATCTCCGGGATCGACCGGGGGATCCTCATCGACGGTGACGGCTCCTTCTCCATCGATCAGCAGCGCTTCAACTCCCAGTACGGCGGTCAGGTCTTCCGGGAGATCCGGAACGGCCGCCTGGGCGGGATGCTGAAGGACGTGGCCTACCAGATCCGGACCCCCGAGTTCTGGAACGCCATGGATCTGGCCGGGGGCGAAAGCACATGGTTCCGGGGAGGGGCCTTCGGAGACGGGAAGGGGCAGCCTGCCCAGTCCAACGCCATTTCCCACGGGTGCCCCGCCACCCGCCACCGTGATGTCACCGTGATCAACACCGCGAGGAGCGTCTGATGGCCAGCCCAACCTTCCTCTCCGAATCGGAGTGCCGCGATCTCACCCGCCGGGTCCTGGAGCTCTCCGGGGCCGATCACTGTCGGGTGAACATCACCAGCGCCGCCGACGGGAACACCCGGTTCGCCCAGAACCAGATGAGCACCTCGGGCGACATCACCAACACCACCATGACGGTGACCAGCGCCTTCGGCCGGCAGGTGGCCTCATCCACCACGAACCGCTTCGACGACGAGGCGCTCCGGCAGGTGGTCCAGACCAGTGAACAGCTTGCCCGCCTGGCCCCCGAAGACCCCGAGTACCTCGGGGAGATGGGTCCCCAGCGGTACTCCGAGACCTCGTCCTACTTCGAGTCCACCGCCGGGCTCGAGCCGGAGGAGCGTGCCCGCGCCATCGCCCGGGTCACCGAGCAGGCCGTGAGCCGCGACCTGGTCTCCACCGGCTTCCTCGTCCACCGCGCCGGCGCCTCGTGCGTGGCCACCTCCGGGGGGCTCTTCGCCTACACCACCGACTCCCGGGTAAACTTCACCACCACCGTCCGGACCCCCGACGGGACCGGTTCCGGGTGGGGGGGGACGAGCGTCAACGACTGGAACGACCTGGACACCGGAGCGCTGGGGCGCATCGCCGCCGACAAGGCGGAGGGCTCCCGCCAACCCCGGGACGTGGAGCCGGGGCGCTGGACCGTGGTCATGGAGCCCACCGCGGTGGGGAACATGGTGGGGCTCATGATGAACCAGCTCTCGGCCCGGTCCGCGGACGAGGGACGCTCCTTCTTCTCGGCACCGGGCGGCGGCACCCGGCTCGGTCAGGCCTTCGTGGACAGCCGGGTGACGATCCACTCCGACCCGGAGGACCCCCGCATCCACTCCTCTCCCTTCAACGGAGAGGGGCTGCCGAACCAGCGGACGGTGTGGGTGGAGGACGGGGTGCTCCGGCAGCTCAACTACAACCGCTACTGGGCCAGCCGCACCGGACGGGAGCCCACGGGATTCCCCTCGGGCTGGTACATGGCGGGGGGCTCCGACACGGTGGACGAGATGATCGCCTCCACCGAGCGAGGGCTGCTCCTGACCCGGTTCTGGTACATCCGGAGCGTGGATCCCCGGACGATCGTGTTCACCGGGCTCACCCGGGACGGGACCTTCCTGATCGAGAACGGCCGGATCGCCCACCCGGTGAAGAACCTCCGCTGGAACGAGACCCCCATCTTCATGCTGAACAACATCGAGATGATGGGGGCTCCGGTGCGGATCTCGTCCGGGGAATCGGCGGGGCTCACGCCCTCCGTCGTGGTGCCGCCGCTCAAGGTCCGGGACTTCAGCTTCACCTCGCTGTCGGACGCCATCTGAGGGGGGGACGAACCCGCCCCTAAACCTCGCGGGCCGTGTTGATCACGGTCACGTCGCGGTGGCGGGTGGCCGGGCAGCCGTGGGTGATCGCATTGGACTGGGCGGGCTGACCCTTCCCGTCCCCCACCGTCCCGTACAGGAAGTACGTGCTCTCCCCGCCGCACAGATCCATCGCATTCCAGAACTCTGGAGTGCGGATCTGGTACGCCACGTCCTTCAGCATCCCCCCGAGCCGGCCGTTTCGGATCTCCCGGAAGGTCTGACCTCCGAACTGGGCGTTGAAGCGCTGCTGGTCGATGGAGAACGACCCCCGGCCGTCGATCAGGATGCCGCGTTCGACCCCCTCGATCAGCTCGTCCAGGCTCACGTCCCGGTCGGGGTGCGGCTCGAGGTTGATGTTCGGCATGCGCTGGAACTGGACGTCCGCCCAGGACTGCGCATAGGAGTTCCCGTGGGACCGCACCTCGGTCCCCTGGCTCCGGTACCAGGACTCGAGCCAGAGGGCCTGCTCCCGGGTGGTCTGGAGGTCGTTCAGGACGCCCTCCTTCACGATGTGGTACGCCCGCGGACTGACCCCCTCGTCGTCCCAGCCGACGGAGGCCAGGGCGCCGGGGGTGGAGCGCTCCCCGACCACGTTCATGAACTCCGGGCCGTACCGGAAGCGCCCCAGGTACTCCTCGGGCGAGCTGATGAAGGAGGTCCCCGCGTAGTTGGCTTCGAATCCCATGATCCGGTCCAGCTCCGTGGGGTGCGCGATCGTCTCGTGGAGGGTCAGCCCCAGGTGGCTGGGTAGGAGGACCAGGTCGTACCGGCCCGGATCCACCGAGACCGCGGACAGCTTCTCGATCGCCTCCTCACCGAAGCGCAGCGCCAGACCCGGCAGATCCGAGTCCACCACATGCTCCCAACCCAGCGCGAGCGGAGGGATGTCGGTCGAGGCCCGGGACTGGAAGTCCCCGCCGCCCGGATCCACCGCCGTGACGGTCATCTGGGGGTAGGACCGGTACAGGATCTGGTCCGTGACCGTCCCCTCGGAGCTGGCGAAGAACTTGTCCTCCCGCAGGAACGAGAGGGAGGAGTTCACGAACTGGATCCCCGGGACGCCGAGCGCCGCCTCGTTCGAGCCGAAGAGGAACTCGACCTTCTCTTCGATGGGGATCTCGAAGGGGTCGATCCGGATCGGGCTCCGCCACACCCCGTCCGGCTCCACTTCGGCGGGGGCGAGGCGCACCGGCTCCCGCTGCGCGGCCCGGTTCGCCCGGGCCTGCGCGACCGCATGGCGCGCCACCGAGACCACCTCGTCCGGCGTCACCGCGCCGCTCGCGGCGAACCCCCAGGTGCCCCCGACG
>JBJHBD010000124.1:0-8592 GCA_050485305.1 Gemmatimonadota bacterium | reverse complement strand
GAGTGGCGGGCCGGGATGACCATGGAGCGGCTGGTGGAGGAGCTGGACGAGGCCACCCGCATCCCGGGGATCAACAACCTCTGGACCCTCCCCATTCAGAACCGGATCGATATGCTCACCACCGGGATGCGAACCCCGGTGGGCGTGCGAATCTTCGGTCCCGACCTGGATGAGTTGCAGCGCCTGGGGGTGCAGGCCGAAGCCATTCTTCGTGAAGTCCCCGGCACGCGCAGCGCCGCGGCGGAACGGGGGGTGAGCGGCGCCTATCTCGATGTGGAGATTGATCGCGGCGCCGCCGCCCGCTATGGGCTGAATGTGGGGGACGTGCAGGAGATCCTCATGACGGCCATCGGAGGAACGGCCGTCACCGAGACGGTGGAGGGGAGGGAGCGCTACCAGGTCACCGTCCGGTACGCTCGGGACTTCCGGGATTCTCCCGAGGCGGTCCGGGGAGTCCGCATCCCCCTCCCCGGCGGGGGAGAGACCACCCTGGGCTCGGTGGCACGGATCGGGTTTTCGGAGGGGCCCATGGTGATTCGCACGGAGAACGCCTTCCCCGTGACCTCCGTCTTCCTGGATGTGGAGGGTCGGGATCTCGGGGGGTACGTGGTTGAGGCGGCGGAGCGCCTGGGAGCAGAACTGGACCTCCCCGCCGGGTACACTCTTTCCTGGGCCGGGCAGTTCGAGGCCATGGAGCGGGTGCGCAGCCGCATGACCCTCATCGTCCCCGTGACCCTGGCCCTCGTCTTCATCCTCCTCTTCGTCCACTTCGGGAGCGTCCCCAAGACCCTCATTGTCATGCTTACCCTCCCCTTCGCCCTGGTGGGCGGGATCTGGCTCCTCTGGGTGCAGGGGTTCGAGACGAGCGTGGCCGTCTGGGTGGGGTTCATCGCCCTGGCGGGGCTCGCGGTGGAGATGGGTGTGGTGATGCTCATCTACCTGGATCAGGCCCACACCTCCCTCATGGAGCGGGTGGGAGGGAAGCCCGCCCCCGGAGAGATCCGGACCGCCGTGGCCGAGGGAGCGAGCCGGCGCCTCCGCCCGGTCCTCATGACGGTGGCCTCGGACATCCTTGCACTCCTCCCCCTCCTCTGGCTTTCCGGGGTGGGCGCGGCAACGATGCACCGCATCGCCACCCCCTTGGTGGGAGGCTTGGTTACGGCGATGATCCTCGCCCTCTTCGTCATCCCCGCCGTGTATTCCATCTGGAGGGAATGGGAGGTTCAAAGGAGGTGACGGGGGTGTGCCGACCTCGAGCGACTCACCCGCCCCGCTTGAGCCGGTCGGCGATCGCGCCACCCAGGCACCACGTCGCCCCGATTGATCCCGCCCATCCGCCGATGGGAACACGCCGAGGACGTTGGAACGAAGCGCACGGAAGCGGGGTCCCGGTGGGAGCGGAGATCATGAAGGAGTTGGAGATGCCCCAGTCATCTGCCCGGTGTCGGACGAAGAAGTCCGAGAGCTACTCGGAAACGGTGGGAAATGAGCGACGACCAACACGCTGCCGGGGAGGTTCGGGATCGGCTCCTTCGGATTCTGGCCGCCGTGGTGCTGCTGGTGGCGCTTGCCCTGGCGTATCGCGCCGATCTTCTGGATCCGGAAGGACTCAGGGACTTCCTCCATTCCTTCGGTATTGTCGCCCCGATAATCTGGATCCTGCTCTACCTCGTTGCGGTCTTCATCCCCTATGCCACCACGGTCATGACCATTGCGGCGGGGCTCGCGTTCGGAACCGTATGGGGCGCCGCCCTTACCTTTTCTGTGACCATCTTCGCCAACCTCCTCCCCTTCACCGTGGCCCGAAAGCTGGGGCGGAAGTGGGTGGAGGCCCGGGTAAGGGGCACACGGCTTCAACGATACGCGGACGCCATCAACCGGAACGCCTTTCTGGTCGTCTTCTACCTCCGGCTCATCCCCAGCATACCCTATGAGCTTCAGAACTACGTGGCTGGAGTGACTCGGATCACGTATGGCCGGTTCATCCTGGCTTCGACGCTGGGCATCGGTCCCATCATCCTGATTCTGACCTTCCTGGGAGACGCCCTGTTGGCGCCCGATTCCACCCGGTTCTTGGCCGCCGTCGGCATCTGGGTGGCGGCGCTGGTGGCCCCTCTGTTGATCGCCCTGGCTCGGCGCAACCTCGGGAAACCTCCCCTCTTCAGCAGCGAATAGCCGGAAAAAAGGTGAGGGTGAAGCGCTAATCGAAGGTCCTGCCACACCCCCTTCTCGCACTCCATGAGGCTTGCCGTGATCAACTGCAGCCGAAAAACCTTTCCCCTCCTCGTTCTGGCCGTCATCGCCCTCTCCGCGCTCCCACGCTCCGCAGCCGGTCCAACCCCGCCCACCTCGATTATCTTCCAGGACGGTGACGCCGAGGTGCGGGAGCCGGAAGGTCTCCTCCCGGACCACCGCATCGTGACCTACTACGGGAACCCCCTTTCCCGGAGGATGGGGATCCTGGGCGCCCTCCCCCCTGCGGAGATGATCCAACGATTGAAGGAGCAGGCCGCGGAGTACGAGGCCCTCGACCCCGACCGTCCGGTGCTCCTGGCCCTCCATCTCGTGACTGTGGTGGCCCAGCGGGAACCCGGGCGAGATGGGATGTACCGATCCCGGATGGCCGACAGCCTGGTGAATCGGGTCATGGGATGGGCGGAGCCCGATTCCATGCTCGTGTTCCTGGATTTTCAACCCGGTCGGAGCCGGATCGACGCGGAGGTAGCGGCCTATCGGAGCTTCCTCAGCCACCCGCGCGTGCACGTGGCGCTGGACCCGGAGTTCGCAGTGGGGCCGGACCAGCTCCCTGGGCAGGTCATCGGCCACCTCACCGCCGAGGAGGTCAATAGGGTCATCGACCTTCTGGCCGAGATCGTGGAAGCCCATGGCATTCCCCCAAAAGTCCTGGTGGTGCATCGCTTCACGCAGGGGATGCTTCAGGGATACCACCGGATCCGCCTGGACCCGCGGGTTCAGGTGGTGGTGACCATGGATGGATTCGGGGCACCCCCGCTGAAACGGGACTCCTATCGGTCGTTCGTGGCGGCGGAACCGGTACAGTTCACCGGGTTCAAGCTATTCTACCAACAGGACGCGCCGTTGATGACTCCCCGGGAGGTTCTTGCACTGCGACCGGTCCCGCTCCTCATTGTCTATCAATAGACGGGACAGGAGGTGCGGAAAATCCCACCGCCCCCCCGAATACGATCCCACCTGGGAGGGCTCATTCTCCAGATACTGATCTTCGCCGTAGCCGGCCACCGGCTCTACGCAGGCGTCACCGATGAATTCCGGGTGGAGGTGTTCTCCCTGACCGGTGAACGGATGGGGAGCATCTCCGACGAGGTGGCGCGAACCCCTCTCTCCCGTCGCCTGATGGACGAATTCCTTGCTACCCGACCGGAGGAGCACCGCGCCGCGTGGGCCGCCAGGGAGTATCCGGAACATCTCCCCGCCTTCTCCCACCTTCTGGTGGACGACGAGGGCAATCTGTGGAGGTGAGCCCCCTACCCCTGTCCCACCCTCACAAACACCCTCTCCCCCTCCCGCACCATCACTCCCGGGTGCAGCCGTCCCCCTCCCCCACCCCGCTCCCCCTCCACCGGGAGCCGCAGATAATCCTCCGTGAGCCCCAGGGCCGTCCCGTCGGGCCGCTCCCGCTCCACCACTACCGAAACCCGGGCTCCCACCCGCGACGCCAGGTACGCCTCCCCCTTCGCCTGCCCCAGCTCCCGAAGCTCCCTCGCCCTCTCCGCGGCCACCCGCTGCGGAACGGGCATCTCCCGAGCCAACTCCGCGGCCACCGTCCCCTCCCGGGGCGAGAAGGGGAAGACGTGCAGGTACGTGAACGGGAGCTCCTCCACGAGACGCACCGTGGCCCGGTGGTCGGCGCCCGTCTCCCCCGGAAACCCGGTGATGATGTCCGCCCCCACCCCCAGAACGGGGCCCCCCGCGAGGGTGGCGGGCCCCCGCCGGGCCACCGCCTCCGCGATCTCCAGTGCCCGGACACGATACATCTCCCGGGTATGCCACCTCCGCATCCTTCGAAGCACCGGATCCGCCCCGCTCTGGAGGGGCATGTGGAGGTGAGGCGCCAGTCGCCCACCGGACGTGGCGAGGAGGTTCACCAGGAGGTCATCCACCTCGGTGGCCTCCACACTCCCCAGCCGGAAGCGGACCCCGGGAACCTCCTCCAGAAGCCGTGCCACCAGCCGGGAGAGGGAGTGGGGCTCCGACAGATCCGTCCCGTAGTGCCCGATATGGATCCCGGTGAGGACAATCTCCGGATGCCCCTCGGCCAGAAGCCGCGCCTCGGCCACAACCTCCGAGGGGCTCCGCGAGCGCGACGCCCCCCGAGCCAGCCGGGTGGCGCAGAAGGCGCACTTCCGGTCACACCCGTCCTGGATCTTCAGCCACCCCCGCGTCCCGGAAGCACGCCGTTCCAGGAGGATGGGCCCCCGAACCCCGACTCCGAATCCGGACCTCGCCACCTCCGTGGGCGCCGGCGGCTCCACCAGATCGGCCACCGCCACCGGGTCATGCCCCTCCACCACACCGACCACCCCCTCCATGACCCGGTACTCGTCAGGGATGAGGGCGGCGGAGCACCCGGCCACCACGATGCGGGCCTCCGGATCGTCCCGGCGAATGCGTCGTAGGAGGGCGCGGGCCTCGGCGTCGGCCCGATTCGTCACCGTGCAGGTGTTCACCACCCAGGTGCTTCCGGCGCGGGGCTCCCCATCCTCCGGGGTGGACCACCCCCGGGCCTCCAGCTCCTGGCGCATCCGTTCGGTGTCGTACTGATTCGCCTTGCAGCCGAAGGTGTGAAGCGCCAGTCGCCGGGTGGAGGTCATCCCCCGGCGAGACGCACCGAGATGGTGGTGCGCCAGAACTGCTCGGAAAGGGCTCCCGCGTCCCGGTTCCCCCGTTCCAGACCAAACTCGATGCGCGCCACCGGGAGGTCCTCCGACTGGGCGATGTTCAGGGAGAATCCACCGGAGTAGGTTCGCTCCGAGGCCTCGGCCCCCTGGAAGTGGAAGGGGAGCTGCCGCTCCCGAACGCCGACACGAAGGGGGAGGGGGCGTCCCCGGAAGCTGTTCCCGGAGAACTCGATCCCCCCGCCATAGCTCCAGGTCCCCGCGCGGGAACCATCTCCGCTGAGGGCCTCGCCGGTCTCGGCCCAGTCGGCCCAGGTCACCCCCAGCACCAGGGCGGTGCTCGGGGTGAGACCGAAGCTCCCCCCGGCGCGCACCTCCATGGGGATGGCGTACCCGCGGGCCTCGCCGTCCGTCCCATCCATGGGAGTGAGGGTGAGGTCATCGGAGAGGGTCAGCGTCGCCCCGAGCCGGAGGAGGGGAGAGGGGTCCCACACCGCGCCGCCCGTGATGGAGAGCCCGGAGGCCCGCCACTGTCCCTGGATCTGGTACAGCTCCACATCGGGGCCTACCTGGGTGGGATCCAGTTGCCGCCCGAAGCGACGCTCGATGGATCCCACATAGGTGCCCACGCTCGCCCCCACGGAGAGGGACTCCACGACTCGATAGCCGGCGGCGAACCGGGCCTGCCCCACCCCACCTCGCCCCTCGAAGAAGTCCATGGCGTCCACCATTTCGCCCCCCAGATTCACGGTGCGGGGAACCCGGGCATCCCACCCCTGTTCGAGAAAGCTCCCGAACTGGAGGGAGAAGACCAGGTGTCGATAGGGGTACGACACGGCGATGACGGGGAAGCGGGTCTCTCCCGACTCCACCCCGTCGAGGGTGGTGACGGAGGGCTGAAAGGTCGCGGTGATGGTAGGGAGGAAGAGCCCCCCCGAACTCCCCGGATCCATGGGGGTGAGCTGCCACCCGGAGAGGCCGATCCCCGGCATCCCCAGCGCCCGGGAGCGGGCATCCAGCGGTTCGGCGGGGATCCCGAGCCCCCCGGCGCCCAGGAGGGACTGGGCGGACCCTGGAGCGGCCAGTGTCAGGAGGAGGGCGAGCACCGGAAGGAGTGAGACGAACGATCGGGTCATCATGGGAGGGTGACCCCCTCGGTGATGGTCAGGATGAGGCGGAGCACCGGAGGAGAGGCTCCGGAGGGTCCGGAGAAGCTGGCGACCTCCAGCGTCGCCGGTTCCGCCACCGAGAGGACCGCCAGTACGGGAGAGAGTGGCTGCTGCCCCTCGGGAGGTCCTCTCAGGAGGTCGCGAACGTAGCGCGTCACCGGCACCTCGACCCTCCGTGCCCCTCCGGGTTGGAAGGCGGCGGGAGGGATTCGACTCCCCAGCGCCTGCACCGGAGATCCGAGGGGAGAGCGAGGGAGCCGTTCGGGAGAAAGGACAGGCCGTACATCGAAGGTGATGGTGTCCGACGGAGCGAAGATCGGGGGGGTCACCTCGGCCGTTTCGAGAACCAGCCCGGCATAGAGGAGTCGGTCGGCGGTGAGGCGGACCGGACACTCCGCAATGGCGCAGAAGTCCGGATCATTGGGGTTCAGGTGGGAGGGGAGATCCAATCGCAGGTAACTCCTCCGCGCCGGAACCCCTCCGAACTGCACCGCACCCGGATCCACCGGAGCCTCCGGCGAATAGAGGAAGGTGAGGTTGAACCCCTGCGCCTGCACCTCGACAAGGAGTTCCGGGTTGATGGACGACCGGACATCCACCCGGAAGGTGGCTCCCAGGATCCTGAGCCGACTCCCCTCCCCCGTGGTCTCGATCCGGAGCCCCCGCGACGTGAGCGACTGATTTGCGAGTTCACTCACCGTAAGAGAGTCGATGGGCACCACGATGGAGTCTCCATCCACCGGATCCCACTCCCCGGACCAGATGTGACGCACCGGTCCGCCGCCCGCCTCCGGCCAGTCCACCCGCGATCCCAGGGTGTCCACCGCCGCATTCCATCGGGCGGTGGTGAGGTGCCAGGGGGTTTCGGTGGCGCCGATCTCGATGGGCCAGGGAGCCGATCCCACTGCGGAGAGGGTGTCGAAGAAGAGAACCATCGTCCCCTGTACGGGGACGTATGTCGAGTCGACCTGCGGATCTCCACCCCCCGGAGGAGCCACAGTCACCGAGGGAGGGAGCGCCCCGAAGCGGATGAGGGCCCGGGCATCCAGTTCGTCCCGGTACCGGTGGGCCACCCAGGGGCGGGGAAACTCGGCGGCACTCCCGAACCCGGAGAAGACCTGGAAGTCCCTCGCAAACTCATCGAAGGAGAGACGGATCTCCACCGTCTCGGCGTCCACCGGGAGAAGCCCGGGATCATCGGAAGTGGGGGTTCCATCGACACACCCCGCCAGGGCGGCAAGGATGGCCGCAAGGCCGGAAATCCGGCCGGTGACATGTCTCACCCGTTCGTCCTCGCTTCGTTGCTATCCGTGACCGGCGGTTCCGGGAGGTCATCCCCCGCGAAGCGCGCCGGAAGTAGTTCGTCCAGTCGCCAGTTCATCCGGTGGGTCCCCGACTGGGACCACACCTCCAACCCGGGGGCAAACTCCGCCAGCACCTGCCGACACGCCCCGCAGGGGGGGGTCGCCGTGGGCCCCTCGGTGACCACCGCCACCCGCCGGAAGCGGGTGTACCCCCCCGCCACCGCCGCCATCACCGCCGCGCGTTCGGCGCAGAGGGTAAGACCGAACGAGGCGTTCTCAACGTTGCATCCGGTGAAGATCGTCCCGTCGTCGGTCTCGAGGGCCGCCCCCACCCGGAAATGGGAGTAGGGCGCCCATGCCCGCTCCCGCACCTCCCGAGCCCGGGCCAGCAATTCTTCAACCATCCTCCTCAACCTCCCATCTGCGGGGGAGACGGGGGGTGAACCCCGTGAGAATCTCGTACGGGATCGTTCCCGCCCTTCGGGCCACCTCCGCCAACGGGATCACCTCGTCCCCGTCCGAACCCACAAAGGTAACCACATCTCCCCAGGAAACGTCCGGGAGGTCGGAAATGTCTACCACCGTCATGTCCATGGAGATCCGCCCGAGGATGGGAGCCCTTCGCCCGGCCACCAGCGCCTCCCCTCCATGGGCCAGCGCCCGAGGGAGTCCGTCCCCATATCCGATGGTCACCGTCGCCCATCTCTCCCGCTCCCGCGCGCGGTAGGTGGCGCCGTACCCGGCGGTCGTTCCCGCCTCCACCTCCCGGATCAGCCCGATTCTCGCCCGGACCGCCACCACCGGCTCACTCCCCTCGATCCCGCCGTAGAGAACGATCCCCGGTCGGACGGCGCCCCGCGCCAGTTCGGGGTGGAGGAGGGCGCCCGCCGAGTTGCAGAGGTGGAGGCCGAAGGGGAGTCCTTCCGGCACGGGGAGCGCCCCCACCACCGCATCGAAGCGCCGGAGCTGTTCGGGAACCGAATCGGGGTCTTCCTCTGCAGAGTGGAAGTGGGTGAAGATCCCTGCCAGGCGGAGGGATCCGGCGCCCCCTCCTTCGACGCCGCACATCCGGAGGATCTCGGCGGCCCCGGCGGGATCGGCCCCGGCCCGCCCCAACCCCGTGTCGATCTCCAGATGCACCTCCACCACTCGCCCCGACTCCCGGGCCAGCGCGCCGAGGCGTCGGGCCGCCTCCACATCGGAAAGGGCAAAGGAGAGATCGGCCTTCACCCCCTCCCCGAG
>JBJHBD010000123.1:0-8732 GCA_050485305.1 Gemmatimonadota bacterium | reverse complement strand
CTCCTCCTCTTCATCGTGGGGCTGGAGCTCTCTCTGGAGAAGATCAGGGAGGTGGGGCCGGTGGCGCTGGTGGAGGGGCTGGGACAGGTGGTGTTCACCGCCGCCGGGGGCTTCGGCCTCTGCCTCCTTCTGGGCTTCGACGCCATCGCCTCCATCTTCATCGCCACCGCCCTCACCTTCTCGTCCACGGTGGTGGTGGTGAAGCTCCTGGACCAGAAGAAGGAGCTGGACTCCCTCTACGGCCGCATGGCGGTGGGGATCTTCCTGGTGCAGGACATGGTGGTGGTGGTGGCCCTCACCCTCCTGGCGGGGCTGGGGGGCGCCGAAGAGGTGGCCGGGGCCGAGCTGGCGCTCTCGGTGGGGATGGCCTTCGGCGGGATGTTCCTCATTCTCCTGGTGGCCTTCGCCGCCTCCAGGTGGGTGCTCCCCAGGGTCTTCGGATGGATCGCCGACACCCCGGAGGCGGTCTTCATCGCCGCTCTCTCCTGGTGCTTTCTTCTGGTGTACGGGGCCGAGCACCTGGGGCTTTCGCTGGAGATCGGCGCCTTCCTGGCGGGGGTAGCGCTGGCGCAGCTCCCCTTCCATGGGGACCTCCGGCGTAGGGTCCACCCCCTCATGAACTTCTTCATCGCCGTCTTCTTCGTCTCGCTCGGGGCGCAGATGGAGTTCGGGGCGGCGCAGGCGGTGTGGCAGCCGGCGGTGGTGCTTTCGCTTTTCGTCCTCATCGGGAACCCCTTCATCTTCCTCCTCATCATTGCCCGGATGGGGTATACGGAGCGCACGGCGTTTCTCACCTCGGTGACGGTGGCGCAGATTTCGGAGTTCTCCTTCATCCTGGCGGCGCTGGGACTCTCCACCGGGGTCATCGATGAAGAGATCCTGAGCCTCATCGGGATCGTGGGGCTCGTCACCATCGGGGTGTCGGCCTACATGATCCTATACAACCACGGGCTCTACCGGGTGGTGGCCCGCACAGGGGCACTCCGCATGTTCGGAGCCCGAAGGAACGGGAAGGAGGATGAGGACGAGGCCCCTCGCCTCCGGGACCATGTGATCGTGGTGGGGATGAACTCCCTGGGTCGTCGTATCGTCCGGGAACTGGCGGCGGAAGGAGAGACGGTGCTGGCCATCGACACCGATCCGCGGAAGCTCGAGGGGCTGGATGCCCACACGATTCTGGGGAACGCCGATTACCTCTCGGTGCTGGACGAGGCCAACCTCCACGAGGCTTGCCTGGTGGTCTCGGCCCTCCAGATCGAAGACTCGAACCGCCTCCTCGCCTTCCGGGCCAGGGAGTACGGGGTCCCCTGCGTCCTCCATGTCTTCGACGAACGGATGGAGGTGGAGCTGGAAGAGATGGGGGCCCTCTACATCATCAACTCCAGGGAGGCCGGTGTGCAGGCGTTGGCCCGGGAGCTCCGAAAGGAGGGGGTGTTCGGCCCATGACGGGAATCACCCTCCTTCTCCTCACGGCCGCGCTGGCCCTCGGACTTGCCCGTTGGAGCGGCCTCCCCGCCATCCCCTTCTTCATCGTGGGGGGGGCTCTGGCCTCCTGGGCCGCCCCCCTCCCGGAGGACTTCCTTCAGGACGCCCTCTACCTGGGACTCACCGTCATGGTGTTCGTGGCGGGGATCGAGCTGAACCCCGGGAAGATGGGAGTCCAGCGCCGCGCCGCCGTCACCGTGGGGCTCATCCAGTTCCTGGTGCTGGGGGGACTCGGCCTGGCCGCCGGTCGCCTCCTGGGGTTCGACTGGGGAACCTCGGCCTACGTAGCGCTGGCTCTCACCGCTTCCTCCACCCTGGTGGTGGTGCGCCTGTTGCAGCGCCGGCAGCAGCTCTACGAGCCCTTCGGACGCCTCGTCACCGGAGTTCTCCTCCTCCAGGATCTCCTGGTAATCCTCCTCATCCCCGTCCTCATCCGCCTCCCCTACGGGTGGGGGGCCGTGGGGGTGGGAGTCCTCTCCACCCTGGTGCTGGTGGGGCTCGCCGCCGTGATGCTCCGGTGGGTGGCGCCCTTCCTTATCCAACGACTGGCCTTCGATGAGGAGAGCCTTCTCCTGGTGGTCCTCACCGTGCTGTTCGGCTTCCTGGCGCTCGCCCACCTCTTCGACCTTCCCCTGGTGGCAGGGGCCTTCCTGGCGGGGGTCGCCCTCTCCGGGTTCCCGGTGAACGCGCTGGTGCGAGGGCAGCTCACCTCCCTTTCGGACTTCTTCGGAGCCTTCTTCTTCACCTCTCTGGGCGCCTTCCTGGTGGTCCCCACCCTCCCCGAGGTGATGCAGACGGGGGTCCTCGTCCTCCTGGTCATCCTGATGACTCCCCCCCTCGTGGCCTTTGTGGCCGAGAAGGCCGGGCTCTCGGCGAGGCCCGCCCTCTTCAGCGGCCTCCTCCTCTCCCAGACCAGCGAGTTCTCCCTGGTGGTGGCGTTGCAGGGGGTGGTGCTGGGGCAGATCGCCCCCGGGGTATTCACCGTCATTACCCTGATGACGGTGGTGACCATGGCCATCACACCCTTTCTGGCCACCGACTCCCTGGTCTGGCGTCTCGTCCACATCCACCCCTTCCGGGAACGCCACGAGGTGGGCGAGGGGACGCAGGAGCTCCGGAACCACATCGTCCTGGTGGGGTGCGGACGGAGCGGACTCACCCTTCTCGAAACCCTCATGGTGGGTCCCAACCCCATTCTGGTGGTGGACGACGATCCCACGTTGGTGGAGCGGGTGCAGGAGGCGGAGGTCCCCGCAATCCGGGGCGACATCTCGGACCCCCGTGTAGCGGAAGCGGCGCGAGCCCGGGAGGCCCGCATCATCATCTCCACAATCCGGCGCACCGACGACAACCTCCCTCTCCTGGACAGAGCTGGGGACACCCCCTTCCTGGCCCGCGCCTTCAACGATGAAGAGGGCGACCGGATCCGGGCCCGCGGTGGACGCCCCGTCTCCTACGCCGAGGCCGCCGCCGAGGACTTCCTGGCCTGGTACCGGGACGAGTGGAAAGAAGGGGGCGAGGCCGACGGAGGATAGGGATCCGGAAAAGGCATACACCTACTCGCATGACCGGCGGTGCCCATAGCAAGGGAAACCGGGGAGTTGCTTCCGAAGCGATTCTGGTATCAGACCACATGAGCACCGCCCCGGGTGCCTGGATGCGTAAGGATCGACTTCCTTGGATTCCACGCGCATACGTTCCTAATTTGCTCCCGCTCGTCCTATACGACCCCCTTCAAGCCTTTTGCACCGCCACGAACTTCGACCCAATCCCACCGATCCGGCAGCTTGCCAGACAACCTCCAATGCTCGCACGTTGGAACTGGCGTGGCCCTACGTCTACTTTCGTTTCCAGCTTGTGCATGTTGGATGGGCATAGCACATCGTGCGGTCACGTCTCATCCAACCCCTTCCATCGGTCGCTGGAGTGTTGTCATGGCAGAACTGGCCTACCTTGATGAGAGCTACGACAGCTCCACGTTCACGATGGTCGCGCTCTTGATCCCAGATCACGCTTGGGATGCTGCGTTTCGTCGGGTACGCAAGGCACGGGCCTTGCTAAAAACCAAGTATGGCATCTTCACCAGCAAAGAGTTGCACACCACTGACTTCGTGGCGGGTCGCGGTAGGATCGCGCCCAAACCCATTCCGAAGGGGCTACGAGCAGAAATCTACCGCAAGTACTTTGAATTCATCCCGACAATTCCGGGAATCCGCATCATAGGTGGATGTTGGCCCAACGAGCGGAATCAAGCTGACATGTACGCCTACGCATTTGGGCGGATTCAAGACCGGCTCCAGAAGCGCTCCGTCGTCAACGACCATCAGACGATCATCGTGAGTGATGAAGGTCAAGAGCATGAGATCACCCGGGCCGCGAGGCGCGCCCACATCTTCAACCCAGTGGGCAGCAAGTTCAGTGCTTGGGACGACGGCTCGACTTGGAGGAATATCCCGACGGATCGGATCATCGAAGATCCGATCTTCAAGCCTTCGCACCGGTCCTACTTCCTTCAGCTTGCGGACTTCGTAGCCTTTGCTCTCCTCAAGAGGGAAACTGCCATTCCGAACGAGAGGGCAACCAAGGAAGGCTTCGACGGCCTGTACGAGTCGTTGTTACCAGTGTTGGCAACAGAAGCCTCAGGTGCTGACGAGTTGGGAATCGTACGGTCTTAAGAGAAAGTGAGCGCCCCCCGTCCGCTTAGCGGACGGGGGGCGCTTGAGCAAGACCGGTTGCCACCCGCTAATGGGTGGGCCAGTCAAGCGTATCATATCTAACAGATTGCACCCCTGAAAAGCAAGGGTGACGAAGCCAAGCGGACTCATTTTGAGTCCGCTTGGCTTACCCGGACGGAGAAACGTTGGTTCCCACGTTTCCCCCGCCAAACCCTTTTGACGCTCTGGCTGTTTTCAAACTGACCCCCAAAACTGTGGAAGCGATCAATGACGGCACAGTGATTCGGGCCTAGTGGCTGTGGTGGTCTGTCGGAGAACTCCGCACCTGTTCGCGATAGTTGCTTCCCTCACGCCTTCCTCCCCTACGGCACCACTCCCCGCACCTCGTCCAGCGCACCTCGAGCCGCCCCCGCCAGCGCGGCGACAAAGCCGGCGGCGTGGTCCTTCCCCCCCTCGTCGGCGAGGAAGGGGTCCATGACGGTGGAGCGGAGGATGACGAGACCCTCCGGGCCCGATCCCTTCCACTCTTCCACCGACGCCACCCCGGTTCGTTCCAGGATGGGATCCACGGCGCCGTCGTACATGGGGGTCTGGAAGCGGGTCCGGGTGATGATGTACTCGGGCTGAGCCCCCGGGACGCTCAGGCTCATTCGGGCGTAGATCCCCTCGTTGAGGGCGTTCACCTCGGGGAGGGTGGTGAGCGCCGAGTGGGTCAGGAGGAAGCAGACGATGTTGACGTCCGGCTCGGGGAGAAGGTGGAGGCGGAAGTCACCCAGATCGGCTTCGCCCAGGGTGCGGTAGAGGCGCCGGGCCCCCGCCACCGTCCGCTCCACCAGGTGCCCGTACCCTCGCTCGTCCAGGGGGAGGACCTTGTGGGAGAGCCAGACCGCCGCCGCCGCCGCGCCGGGCTTGGAACCTTCGAAGACGAAGCGCCCCAGGAAGAGGTCGGGGTCGGAGCCCATCCCCTTGGTGGGAAGGAGGTAGGGAGGGTCGATGGCTACCAGCTCGCGGGCCCGCCGGTCCCGGAAGACGATGGCCCCGGCCGGGTAGGGGATGTACCCCAGCTTGTGGGGGTCGATGGTGACGGAGTCGGCGCGAGCCAGCGCCTCCATGGACTCCACCCACCCCTCGGCGGGCCATGGGGCCTCTCCTGCCGCCTCATTCACCCCCACCGACCGACGGATCTCGTCGCGGGTACGCCGTTCCCCCTCTTCGTTCCAGGTTACCGAAGCCGCGTACCCCCCGTAACAGGCGTCGGAATGGAGGTGGAAGGTCACCCCCAACTCGGCCTCGGCGCGGGCGCGGACCTCCAGAACCTGGTCCAGTCGGTCCACCGCGCTCTCCTCCGTAGTGCCGCACACCGAAATGCAGGCTTGAACGGGGACGTTCCGTGCCGAGAGGTCGCTCACCGTCTCCCAGAGGGCATCGGGATCCATTCGGTAGCGGGCATCTACCGGAACGAAGACGAGCTGCTGGGATCCGATCCCGAGGGCGCGGACGATCTTCTCCCAGGAGTAGTGGGCGGTGGCGGCCACGAGCACCACCGATGCGGGGAGGGGGTCGCCGAAGGCACGCCCGATCCGGTCCACGTAGGACTGGTACCCCAGCGATTGGAGGGAGTGGGCCTGGAAGGCGCGATGGACCTCAGCCTTCGGGGCGGCGGCCCAGAGGTGCTCCCAGAGGTCGAGGGCATCTCCCGGAGGGATGTTCAGGAGCTCCCGAAGGGAGAGGGTGGAGAGGGGGGCGGAAACGCCGTCGGCCCCCCGCACCTCCAGGGTGAGCCCCAGTTCGTCGGCGGCACCTCTGGCGGCAAGGGGGAGGTAGAAGACGTTTCGAGCCACCCAGAGCGCCTCGAAGTTTGCCACCGTTCCCCCCGAGGTGAGGTGCCCCCACGATCTGGGAACGTCGTACCCGATCATCCGGGCGAGCTGGGCGGCCACCTCCAGCTCCAGGCGTGTGGTCACCGGGGAGGCTTCGATGGCCACATTGTTGGGGTTGTAAAGCATGGCGGCGAAGTAGCCCACCTGCGACGCGATGGTCTGCTCGGTGGCCATGTGCCCCTTGTACCGCCCGGAAAAGAAGGGGACCCCACGCTTCAGTTCGGCCAGGAGTCCGAGGAGTTCCTGGGTGAGAGTGGCCACCGCCTCGTCGTACCCGGGGGCCCGCTTCTCCGTCTCTCGAATGGCGAAGCCGTCTTCCGGATGGTAGTTGCGCCGCCAGAAGACGTGGTCCCGGAGCGCCTCGGTGAGGAGCCCCTCCAGGAGCTGGGCGTTCTCGGCCCGAGGCCCGAGGAACCAGGCCCGGAGGGCCTCTGCGCGGGAGGTGGAGGCAGGGGACGACATGTAGGGAACCTTTCGTTTGCGGGTCCGGTAGGGCTATATATGTGAGGTGCCGTCGCGCCCCTGCGCCCTGGAGGGCCGCGGGAGCCGGACGGCACTCAACAGAGCAATGGTAAGGGACTTCCCGTGGGGGAGGAACGTCCCGGGCCGGATGTACACCCTTACCGGAGATCGTTTCATGAGGCCATTTCGCCTGCTTGCCCTCCTGGCCACACCCCTGGTGGTGATGGGTGCCTTCTCTGAACTCGAGGCCCAGTCGCCCCGTCCCGACTTCCTCTTCGAACAACCGGTATTCTCCCTCACCTTTCGCGGTGGGGCCTTCCTGAATCGGGCCGACGCCCAGATCTACCGATTCACGACCGAACGGTTGACCGTGGATCGATCGGACTTTCGGGGGGCGACCTTCGGAGCGGAGTTCGCCGCCTGGCTGGGGGACCGATTCGAGTTCACCGCCGGATTGGACGGTGGGAGCACCACCCTCGATTCGGAGTACCGCGACTGGGATGAAGAGGTGAATGGGACCCGTATCCCCATCCGGCAGCGCACGACGCTCGACCTCTTCCCCTTCCTCACGGTTGGCGGTCGAGCCTACCTCTCCCCTCGCGGAGAAGCGATCTCCCGACTGGCGTGGGTCCCCACCCGGATGAACGCCTTCGTGGGAGGGGGAATCGGGGGCGGATGGTACAGCTTCAACCAGTCCGGCGACTTTGTGGATGAAGACGAGGCCATCGTCTTCTCCGCGGACTTCACCTCTGAAGGATCGGCCTTCATCACCTACGTCAGCGCCGGCGGGGAGTACCTCCTCTCCCGCCGCACCGCCCTCGTGGGGGAAGCCCGCTACCTCTGGGGAAGCGACGACATGACCGGGGACTTCGCCCGGTTCAGGGACATAGACCTCTCCGGTCTCCGCGTCACGGCGGGGCTGGCTCTGCGATTCTGACCGGGAGACGACCACAATGAACTACCTGACGACTCGAATCGGCTCCGGTGCCCTGGCACTGGTCCTCCTCCTCCTGGCCCTCCCGGCGACGGGCACGGCCTCTGTCACCTCCCCCGGATCCGAGGACGCCCGCTGGCTCCCCTGGATCGGGTGCTGGGACTCGGTGGAAGAGGGGGAAGATGGCGACTCCCTCCTCGTCTGCTTCCGCTACCTCGGTGACGGCACCGGCGTCGAGATCGTGACCTACTCCATGGGTGAGGAGATCGCCCGTGAAGAGGTCCGTTCCGACGGCGTCCGCCTCCCCGTGGAGGACGGCGGGTGTGAGGGTGAGCGATGGGCCCGCTGGTCGGAGGATGGGTATCGCGTCTTCCTCCACTCCCGCATGGTCTGCGGTGAAGGGATCCTCCGCTCGACCCAGGGCGTACTCGCCATCCAGGACCAGGGGACCCGGTGGGTTGAACTCCACGCCGTAGATGCCGGTGACACCCAGCCCATCATCGGGCTCCGGACCTTCCGTCCGGCATCCGCCTCCCATCTGGACCGGCTGGGGATCGTGGCGCCCGACCAGGAGCGTCGCCTCGCCGTGGCTACCGCCCGGGCGCGCGCCTCCTCTCCGCTGACGACGGAGAAGGTGGCGGAACTCCACTCCGAACTGGGTTCTTTCGGGACTCAGACCTTCCTGGTGCGCCAGGGGACAGGCTTCCAGCTCAACGCCGCCGGCCTCCATGACCTCAAGAGCGCCGGTGTGGCGGAGGAAGTCCTGGACGTCATGGTGGGGCTCTCCTACCCCGAGCGCTTCGCCATCCGGGATGACGGCACCGCCCAGCCGCGAACCCCCGAACGGACCGTGCAGGAGCGCCGCCCCCCCGTGCGGGTTCTCGGATACTCCCCCTGGGGGAGCTACTACTACTGGGGGTACTCCCCCTACGGGATCTACTCGCCGTACGGGTATGGGTGGGGGTATCCGGGGAGGTACTCCCCGGTGGTGATCATCCGTCCTCCCTCGGTGGAGCCCCTCCCTCGCGGTCGAGTGGACCCCGTCACGGGGTATCGGGCCCCCAGTCGAACGGGGCGGACGGCGACCCCCTCTTCCGGAACCACCTCTCCCCCCCCGTCTCAACCCAGTACCGGGACGGCGACGAGCACTCCCTCGTCGGACCGGGGAACGGCCTCGCCGCCTCCCCCGCCGGTGCGCCGTGCGGTCCCCCGGCCACCGCCGGATCCGGACGGGGCGTAACGGCAGGGAACCGGTAGAGGGGGGGGGGGGGGCCAACCCACCCGCAAACCGCGGAT
>JBJHBD010000122.1:0-8781 GCA_050485305.1 Gemmatimonadota bacterium | reverse complement strand
GTCCAGCGGCCCCCACCCGGTGTTCCACTGGCCATGGTTGGCCCGGTAGACGTAAATGGACGACTTGAAGGCGGGTACCTCGCCGGTGAAGTGTACCCGATTGTACTGCCGGAGCCCGGCAAAGCTCGTCACATCGCCGTCGTGGGAGCCGTGGAAGACGAGGTAGTTCACATCTTCCAGGGGGACGGGGCGGTCGGCGGGGGTGTACTGGCCATCCACCGGGGCGATGGCCACCAGCGATCGGATGTTGAAGCCGAAGTCGAAGGTGAGGGAGGCGTCGTCGGGGTAGTGTCGCAGCCGGTTGAAGGCGGCGGCGTGCCCCACCGCCTCTCCTCCCCGGGAGTGCCCCATGAGGGCGATGCGCTCCCAGTCCACCTTTCCGTGGAAGGGGTTCTCCGGGTCGGAGGTGAACCCTTCCCAGGCCTTCAGATGCTGGAGGAGCATCCACCCTCGGGCGTCGTTCTCTCCCCGGATGGCCCCGTTCAGGAAGTTCATGTCCACCGAGACGAGGATAAATCCCCGGCCTGCGAGGAGGGTCCCCAGGTACTCGTACCCCGGGTCCGAGTAGTCCCGTGGGTCATGGTTTCCGTGGACGATGAGGACGAGGGGGAAGGGGCCCTCCCCCTCGGGATACCAGACGCGCCCGTTCAGGGGGTAGGCCTTCTCGTCGAACCCCCAGTAGCGACGCCAGAACCCCGCCATCTCCGTGCGGCGTGCCAGGCGCGAGGCATCCACCGCCTCGGTGGTGAAGCTCACCCCCTCGGCGTACTCGGGACGTCGCCGGTCCGTCCCGCTCCCGTAAGTCAGGAACCCCACCTCGTGGAGCCCCGGAGTGGAAGGACTCTCCCCCGGGATGATCTGATGGGCAAGGACCCTCGGGTGGTCGCTCTCGGCGAGATGGAGGGAGCCGGCGCACCCGGTCACCCCCGCGCCCGCGAACGCCGCGCCCCCCAGGAGGAGAGCCACCCTCCGGAGGGTGCGACGTCGGGGTCTCATCCTCCGAACCCTCCTTCAGCCAGGACGAGAAGGAAGGCGTTCTGCACCGCCAGATGGGGGTTCACCGGGAGCCACCACTCGTCCAGGGCGTGAGCGTTCCCGCCATGCCCGCCGCGGCCGATGGTGATGGCGGGGATCCCCATGGAGATGGGGGTGTTGGCGTTGGTGGAGCCGCTCCCCACCGCGGGCTCGCCCCCGAGAGAGCGCACCACCGCCATGGCGCGCTGCACCAGTGGGGTGGCCTCCGGGTCCAGGGCACCGGCGGGGCGGTTCCCCACCATGTCGATGTCCACGGTGAGGGCGGCCCCCCGGCGTCGGATGGCGTTCTCCTCTTCCAGCCCCCGCTCCATGGCTTCCTTGAAGAGTGCGTCGAGTGCGTCCAGCGAGGCCGGGTCCAGGCTCCGCATGTCCACCTCCATCCAGGATTCGAAGGGGATGGAGTTCACCGAGGTCCCGCCCCCGATGCGACCGATGTTGTAGCTGGTGCGAGGGCCCGACTGCGTGTGCTCATCGCCGGCGGCCACGAAGTGGCGAATGGCGTTGGCCAGGGCGTTGTGGGGGTTGGCCAACCCGAAGGCGCCCCAGGAGTGCCCGCCCGGGCCCTCGAAGGTGACCCGGTACCGGTACGATCCCACTCCCTGGTTCACGATGCGGGTTTCGTCGCCCCCGTCCACGGCGATGAAGGCGTCGATGGGGCGGGCCCCCTCCCGGAAGAGGTGCTTCACCCCCCGGAGGTCGCCGAGCCCCTCCTCCCCCACCGTCCCGATGAAGAGGAGGTCGGCCTCGGTTCGGATATCCATGGCCACCATGGCCTCCAGGACGTTGCGAACCACGATGAGGCCACGGGTGTCGTCGCCGATGCCGGGAGCGTAGAGGGTGTCGCCCCGGAAGCGCACCGTGACGTCGGTCTCCATGGGGAAGACGGTATCCAGGTGACCATCCAGCACCACCGTTCGGTCACCCACCGTGCCCCGGCGGAGCCCGATGGCGTTCCCGATCTCGTCCAGCCACACCGAGTCGGCGCCGGCTTCCCGGAGCATCTCGGCGAAGGCGGCGGCCCGTTCCTCTTCCATGAAGGGGGGTGCGGGGATCTCCGTCAGGTAGATGAGGTCCTGCAGCGACCGCTCTTCCAGCGCCTCCATGAACTCCATGGCCTCCTGCACCCGGGGGTGTTCCCGGAGCGCGGCGATGGCCTCCTCATACTCGGGCGCCACCGTCGGCGTGGGGAGGTCGCTCATGTCCCCCACGGCGGCGGCAGGTGCCCCGGTGTCGGGGGTGCGCGCCTCTTCTTCCCCCACGCACCCCCAGAGCCCCAGGAGGGCGACATGGACCAGGGTCAGGATCCTGAGGTGGGGGAACAAGGCCGGAAGGGTCGGGGTTCGGCGCATGGATAGCCACGGGGTTCGAGGGGTACGGAGGATGGGATTCCGGATACCTTCTCGCTCCCTCGCGCTCCGCGCAACCGGACCCCGCTTTCCCTTCTCGCTCCCGGACATGGCCCGACCCTTGAAGCTCCTCACTCCGGCGCTGGCCCTGGCCGCACTCCTGGCTCCGGCCCTGGCTCCCGCGGTCGCCGCCCAGCCCGGCCCCGGCGGCCCCGGCACCACCTCCTCGCTCCCCGCCGCCGGAGGCTCCGCCGTGCAGGCGGGACTCCTCCTCCGTCAGATGGACGGGGAGCGCCGGGTCCTCATGATCGCCGCCCACCCCGACGACGAGGACACCGGGCTTCTCACCGCCCTCGCCCGGGGGATGGGGGCCCGCACCGCCTACCTTTCCCTCTCCCGGGGGGAGGGGGGGCAGAACCTCATCGGCCCCGAGATGGCCGAGGGGCTGGGGCTCATCCGCACAGGGGAGCTCCTCTCGGCCCGAACCCTGGATGGGGCGGAGCAGTACTTCACCCGGGCCTTCGACTTCGGGTTCTCCAAGTCCGCCGAGGAGACCCTCACGCACTGGCCTGAAGAGGCGCTCCTGGAGGATGTGGTCCGGGTCATCCGCACCTTCCGCCCTCAGATCCTCGTCTCCGTCTTCTCCGGCACCCCGCGGGACGGCCACGGGCACCACCAGGTGGCCGGGATGATGGCCCACCAGGCCTTCTTCGCCGCCGCCGAAGAGGGGCGCTTCCCGGAGTTGGACGCCGAGGGGCTTCTGCCGTGGGCCCCGGACAAGCTCTACCGCAGCGCCTGGCGGGACCCGACCGGGGCTACCCTGGCGGTGGAAACGGGGGTGTGGGATCCCCTCCTGGGGCGCTCCCACTTCCAGGTGGCCATGGCGAGCCGCTCCCGGCACCGGTCGCAGGATATGGGGGTCCCCGAGACGCCCGGCCCCCGACGCACACTCCTCACCCTCTGGGAGTCCCGGGTGGGGGATGTGGCCGAGGCTCGTGCCGAGACCGGGCTCTTCCATGGGGTGGATACCACCCTGGTGGGGGCGGCCCGCCGGGCGGTTCTTCATTCCGACGAGGAGTCCCGCACCGGGGTGGAGGTGCTGGAGCGGGCGCTCACCCGCTATCGGGAGGCCATTCGGGAGGCCGAGGTGCGTCTCCATCCCCTGAATCCGGGGGCGGCGCTCCCCCCGCTTCGGCGGGCGCTGGAAGAGCTGGAGGAGGCGATTCGCCGCGCCCCCTCGCCCTCCGTCGGACCCATCCTCCGAGACGTTGAGGCGCTTCACGCCACCGCCCTCGCCGAGGCGCTGGCCTGGCGGCGGGCTCGCCTCATCGAGGCCCTCCTCGCCCTTTCGGGGGTGGTGGTGGAGGCCCGGGTCGATCGCCCCCACCTCACCGGCGGGTCCTCCGGCGAGGTGGAGGTGGTGGTCTGGAACGGAGGGGCCGAGGAGGTGGCGGTGGACCATGTCTTTCCAGGCCTCCCGGAGGGGTGGGAGGTGACCGACGACTCTCCACGGCTGGGGAGCACGGTGGCCCTCAATGAAGGGACGCCGGTCTTTCTGGGTGGCGCGGGAAATGGGGAGGGGGAGTGGGCTTCCGGTGACCGCATGGCGGTTCCCGCCGGTGAGCTCCGGAGCTGGCGCTTCCGTTTCGAGATTCCCCGTGGGGTGGAACCCACCCGCCTCCCCTTCCTGGCGGCTCCCCGCGACGGCTCCATGTACCGCCGGCCCGCCGAAACCGAACTCCGGGGAATCCCCCTCCGTCCGCCTCTCATTACCCCGGAGGTGACGCTCCACGTCGGGAACTCCCTCCCGGTGGAGGTGCGGAGAGAGGCCATCCACGTCTACGCCGACAAGGCCTACGGCGAGTTGCGCCTCCCTGTGGAGGTGGTTCCGGCACTCTCCCTCCGTCTGGAGCCCTCCACCATGGCCTGGCCGATGGGGCGCACCGAGCCCCTCACGGTGGCGTTACGCATCACGAATCTCTCCGACGCCCCTCTCCGGGGGACCGCCGACCTCGTGGCTCCCGAGGGTGGGTGGCTGGTGGAGGGGGGGAACGCCGGTTTCACCGTGGAGGAGGGGGAGACCACCCTCCTCTTCCGGGTGCGCCCGTCGGGCACCCCCTCCGGCGGCCGGGTGGCCTTCCGCGCCGAGGTTGCTGCGGCAGGGGAGCGCTTCACCGAAGAGGTGGAGATCATCGACTACCCCCACATGGATCCCGTTCCCCTCTTCCGGGAGGCAGCGCTCCACCTCTCGGCCTTCCCGGTGGAGGTTCGAGATGGGCTCCGCGTGGGGTATGTGGAGGGACCCGGAGACGATGGAGTGCGGGCGCTCCGGGATCTGGATATCGAAACCCATCCTCTTGGGGAACAGGAACTTAGATTCGGTGACTTAAGGCAGTTTCACACCATTGTTCTCGGGTCACGCGCCTACGAGACCCGCACCGACCTCATGGCGGCCAACGCCCGGGTGCTGGACTTCGCCCGGCAGGGGGGGACGGTGGTGGCCCTTTACAACAAGTACGAGTATCCGGAAGGGGGGTTCGCTCCCTTCACCGTGGAGATGGCCCGCCCCCACCACCGGGTGACGGACCCGGAGGCGGAGGTCACCTTCCTGGAGCCGGGTCACCCCCTTCTCACCTCTCCCAACCGACTCGGCCCCGCCGACTTCGACGGGTGGGTGCAGGAGCGAGGGCTCTACTTCCTGAGCCGGTGGGATCCGGCCTTCACCCCCCTCCTCTCCATGGCCGACCCCGGCGAAGACCCCACCGAGGGGAGCCTGGTAGTGGCGCGGGTGGGGGAGGGGGCCTACGTCTACACGGGTCTCGCCCTCTTCCGCCAGCTTCCGGCGGGGGTGCCCGGGGCCTATCGTCTTCTGGCGAACCTGGTGTCCTTGCAGGCACGCGACCTTCCCTGACCATGCTCATGACCCGATCCCGCTTCACCCTCCTGGCTGCGGCCCTTCTCCTTCTCCCCGCCTGTGAACCGGCGGGCGATGTGCTGGTCATTTACACACCCCATGGGCGCGACCAGCTCCAGTACTTCGCCGCGGCCTTCGAGGAGCGCCACCCGGAGATCCGGGTGCAGTGGCTCGACATGGGGTCCCAGGAGGTGCTGGATCGCCTCCGCTCCGAGCGGGCCAACCCCCAGGCCGATGTCTGGTGGGGGGCGCCTGCCGAGATCTTCAATCGGGGCGTCGCCGACGGGCTTCTGGAGCCCTATCGCCCGAGCTGGGCCGATGCCCTTCCCCCTGAGGGTCGAGGGCCCGACGACCTCTGGTTCGCCACCTACCTCACTCCCGAGGTGATTGCGTACAACTCCGACGCCCTTACCCGGGACGAGGCGCCCCAGGAGTGGGACGACGTGCTGGATCCCCGCTGGCGGGACCATGTCCTCATCCGGGAGCCGCTGGCCTCCGGGACCATGCGGGCCATCTTCACCTCCATCATCTACCGGGAGTCGGAGGGGACGGGCGACCCCACAGCAGGGTATGAGTGGCTCCTGCGTCTCGACGCCCAGACGAAGGAGTACGTGCTGAACCCCACCCTCCTCTACCAGAAGCTGGCCCGTCAGGAGGGGCTGGTGACGCTCTGGGCCATGCCCGACATCGAGCATCTGCGGGCCACCACCGATCTCCCCATCGACTACATCATCCCCGAGAGCGGGACCCCCATCGTGGTGGACGGGGTCGCGGTGGTGCGCGGGACCCGGCACCCCGAGGCGGCCCGGGCCTTCGTGGAGTTCGTAGGGAGCCGTGCGGGGCTGGAAGTGGCCGCCGAACGCTTCTTCCGGATTCCGGCGCGCACCGATCTGGACCCGGAGGCCTTCCCGGCCTGGCTCCGGGAGGCCCTTCCCCGGATTCGCCCCATGGAGGTGGATGCGGAGGTCATCGAGGCGAGGGGTGCCGAGTGGCTCCGCCACTGGGACTCGAACATCCGGCGCCGCGGCGCCGCTCAGGGATACTGAGGGGTGGCGGAACCCATCCTCCAGCTTCGGGAGGTCACCCGCCGCTTCGGTGAGGTGACCGCGGTCAATCGCCTTTCCCTCACCCTCCACGAGGGGGAGTTCGTCACCCTTCTGGGGCCTTCCGGGTGTGGGAAGACCACGGCCCTTCGCCTCATCGCCGGATTCGAGTTTCCCGATGAGGGCGAGATCGTCTTCCGGGGCACCCCGGTCACGGCCTGGACCCCGCAGCGCCGGGGGTTCGGGATGGTGTTCCAGAACTATGCCCTCTTTCCGCACCTGAACGTTTTCGAGAACGTGGCCTTCGGGCTCCGGAGCCGGAAGCGCCCCGACGACGAGATCCGGGAGCGGGTGGCGGCCAGCCTTGAACGGGTGGATCTCGCCGGGTACGGGGAGCGGGCCGTCCAGGCGCTCTCGGGGGGGCAGCAGCAGCGGGTGTCGCTGGCACGAGCGCTGGCCATCGAGCCCCCCATCCTTCTCCTGGACGAGCCCCTCTCCAACCTGGACCAGGCGCTCCGGGTGCGAACGCGCACCGAGCTTCGCCGACTGGTGAAGGAGTTGGGGATTACCGCCCTCTTCGTCACCCACGATCAGGAAGAGGCCTTCGATCTTTCGGACCGGATCGCCGTCATGTCGGGGGGCGAATTGCGTCAGATCGGGACCCCTGAGACGCTGTATCGGGAGCCGGCGGACCGCTTCGTAGCAGGGTTCGTGGGGGAGGCCAACGAGGTGGACGGGGCGACCTGGTGGGCGCTCTCGGGGAGCGAGGGTGGGGCGGACGACGCCCTCTTCCTGGTGCGCCCCGAGGGGCTGCGGCTGAGGGCCGTCTCGGGTGACACTGTCTCGGGGCCCCAGGGCGCCCCCGATCTCTCCGGCGACGCCGGCCTTCCCGGTCGTGTCCTCGACCGCCGTTTCCGGGGGCCCGTCCTCATCTACCGCGTCCAGGTCGAGGCCCCCGGTGGCACCGCCATGGAGCTGCAGGTGGTGGGGCCCTCGTCCGCCGAGGGGACCCCCGACATCGGGGACGAGGTGCTGGTCACCCTGGCGGATGGGGCAACCGGGCAGGCGTTTTCGCGGTGACCACCGCCGCAGCCCTCCGTCGCACCTCCCGGTGGCTGGTCTGGCCGGCCTTCGGCGTCCTCCTCTGGCTCGTCCTCTACCCGCAGCTCTTCGTGGTGGGCGACTCGCTCCGCATCGACGGCGCCTTCTCGCTGGAGGGGTACCGGACCTTCTTCACCACCCGCGCCGAGCTGGAGGCGCTCTGGGGGAGCATCTGGATCTCGGTGGGGTCGGTGATCCTCTCCGCCCTCATCGGGGTGCCCCTCGCCTTCCTCTTTGCCCGCTTCGACTTCCCCGGGCGGGCCCTCTTCGGGGCGCTGGCGGCGCTCCCGGTCCTTCTCCCCCCTCTGGTGGGGGTCATCGCCTTCCTCTTCCTCTACGGCGAGAGCGGGATCCTCACCCGGAGCGTGCAGGTGGCGCTGGGGATGGAACGCGCGCCCTGGAGGCTCTCCGGCGGGTGGGCCATCCTTTTCGTCCACGCGTACTCCATGTACGTGTACTTCTACCTCTTCGTCTCGGCGGGGCTGGCCCGCCTGGACGCCTCGGCGGGGGAGGCGGCCGAGTCGCTGGGGGCGGGGCGCGGGAGAATCTTCTTCCGGGTGACCCTCCCCATGCTGGCGCCGTCGCTGGGTGCGGCGGCGGTCCTGGTCTTCATGACCTCCATGGCGTCGTTCTCGGCGCCCTACATCTTCGGTGGCGGGTACCGGGTGCTCACCACCCAGATCTTCGCCTCCAAGGTGCAGGGCGACCTCACCATGGCCATGGTGGAGACGGTGGTGCTGGCTGCGGCGGCCCTCTCGTTCCTGGCCATTCTCCGGCGCTTCGAGCGGGGGCGGGAGTTCGCCGCGGTGGGGAAGGGGATCGGCGCCCCCCGGCGGGTGGTGCGCTCGCGCTGGGCCCGGATCCTCATTCCGGTAGCGGCGGTGGGGGGGGTGGTGGTGCTCCTCCTTCCCCACCTCACCCTCGTCCTCGTGTCCTTCGTTCCGGAGGGGGCGTGGACCACCCAGATCCTTCCCTCGGCGTACACCCTGGACAACTATCGGAACCTCTTCCGGGACGCGCAGCTCTGGGCCCCCATCACCAACTCGCTGCAGATGGCCACCCTGGCCACGGCGGCGAACCTGGTCGTCTGCTTTCTCCTGGCGTACCTCCTGGTGCGGGGGCGCTTCCGGGGGAAGGGGGCCATGAACCTTCTCATGATGCTCCCCTGGGCCCTTCCGGGAACGGTCATCGCCATCGCGCTGGCCACCACCTTCTCGGCGAACCAGCCCTGGGTGGGGCGGGTGCTCCTGGTGGGGAGCTTCTGGATTCTCCCCCTGGCCTACTTCATCCGGAACATCCCCCTGGTGACCCAGTCCGCCATGGCGTCGTTCCGCCAGTACGA
>JBJHBD010000121.1:0-8831 GCA_050485305.1 Gemmatimonadota bacterium | reverse complement strand
GGCCCGCCCCATCCCCGTGTCGATCTCCAGATGCACCTCCACCACTCGCCCCGACTCCCGGGCCAGCGCGCCGAGGCGTCGGGCCGCCTCCACATCGGAAAGGGCAAAGGAGAGATCGGCCTTCACCCCCTCCCCGAGCGCACCGGGAGAAACGGGGGAGAAGACGATGACGGGTTCCATTACCCCCAGTGCCCGGAGTTCGACCCCCTCGGCGACGGTGGCCACCCCGAAGGCGGAAACCTCCGTTCCCCGAAGCGCCCGAACGGTCTTCGCCACCCCGAGGCCGTACGCATCGGCCTTCACCATGGCGATGACGGGCACGGCGTTTCCGACGCGCCCCCGCACCCGCTCCAGGTTCCGGCGGAGGGCGGAGCCGCTCACCTCCATCCAGGCGCGGGCGGTGGACTGCGTTGACATGGTGCGAGAAAGATGCGAGAAAGAACCTTCGGAGCAACCCGTCCCCGGCGGGGCTTGTCCCCGCCCTCTCCCCCGCCCGCCGTGTCCGAACCCTCCCCTTCCCTCCCCGCGGGAGCCCGCGCCACCCTGGGCCCCTATCCGGAGGTCGCCGGAACGCTGGACCGGGCCCTCGCCCTGGTCCGCTACCTCCGTGCCCATTGCCCCTGGGATGCCAGGCAGACCGCCCGCTCCCTCGTCCCCTACCTCCTGGAAGAGACCCGGGAAACGGTGGAGGCCATCCACTCCGATGACCGGGAGGCGCTCCGGGGCGAGCTGGGCGACCTTCTCCTGAACCTGGCCTTCCAGGTGGTGGTGGCCGAAGAGGAGGGCCACTTCGACGCCGAGGAGATCACTGACGGGCTGGAGCGGAAGATGGTGCGTCGTCACCCCCACCTCTTCGGGGTGGGCGAGAAGGAGGGGTGGGAGGCGGTGAAGGCCAGGGAACGTGCCGAGCGGGAGGCCCACATCGCCCGGGAGGATGGGGATCCCTCACCCGAGGGGGCGCTGGGCGGGCTCGCCTCCGGACTCGACCCCCTCCTCGCCGCCTACCGGATGCAGGAACGGGCCGCCGGGGTGGGGTTCGACTGGGACCATGTCCGTGGGGCGCTGGCGAAGCTCCGGGAAGAGTTGAACGAGGTGGAGGAGGTGCTGGAGGGAGGGGATGAATCGGCCCGATTCGACGAGGTGGGCGACCTCCTCTTCGCGGTGGTGAATGTGGCCCGCCTCGCCGGAGTCCACCCCCTCCCGGCGCTGGAGCGGGCCAACGCCAAGTTCCGCCGCCGCTTCGAGGGCGTGGAGCGGCTGGCGCAGGAGCGGAGCATCCCCATGCCCGGAGCCCCCCTGGAGGAGCTGGACCGCCTCTGGGACGAGATGAAGTTGTTAGAAGTGGAACCCCAGGAGCCGCCAGTGGAGGAGTAGGGGAACGAGGAAGATCCACGCCGTCCCCACCGTCACCAGATGGAGGTACGCGCCCCGGGGAACGGCGGGGTCCCGCCGGAGTGCCGGGAGGGAGAAGAGGAGGAGGATCCCCAGGACCGATCCTCCCAGGGGGAGCAGGAAGAGCCCCTTTACGTACAGGGGGAGCTGAAGGAAGGCCGGTGGGTCCACCGCGAGAAAGAGAAGAAGTGCCGGTGGAAAGGCGAGGGTGACCGCCGCGCTCCACCCCGCGAGGCGCCGAGCCCGTCGGAGCGCCTGCGGGTGAGGGGCTTCCCCTCCCCCTCCCCGCACCCGGCGAACGCCCCGACCGATGGGCCAGATGAGGGTGGTGGCCAATACACCCAAGAGGAGGAGGAGCGCCGTCAGGTGGAGTCCGGGATCCTGGTGGGAAGCCCTCCGGTCGAGCGTCATGAGGAGGGGCCACGCCAGGTGGGCCTGCATCGCTCGTCCCTCTCCCTCCCGGGTGAAGGCGAGGAGCCCCTCTCCCCCATCTTCCCGATAGACTCCCTCGGCGTCCGCTACCGCGACCCAGCGGCGCTCCGGAACCAGGGGTGGAACCATGACGGTGCGAATGACACCGGGCCCATCCTCCCGAACCTCGACGGTATGGGCCATGAGGGCCGAGGGGAGACGAAGGAAGGTGTGGCGATCCCGGCGGTTCCAGCGGTAGACCCCGGGGACGGATGCGCTCCACTCGGGAGCCCACTCCGCCGGGGCCGCGGGGGCGAGGGGTGCTTCCCGGGGAAACCAGCGCTCCAGGAGTTCTTCCACCAGTTCGTACTGGGCATGGATCCCATCCCCGCTGTTGTACGCCACGAAGACCCCCACCCCCTCGTCGGGGAGGAGGTAGACGAGGCTCGAGAACCCCACCCACTGCCCACCATGATGGAAGGCGCGGCGCCCGCCCCATCGGTGCTCCATGAATCCGGCGGTCATCCCCGGGAGGGCCGGGTGGAGGGTGAAGCGGGTCTCGAACATCTCCTCCGGGCTCCATCCGGAAAGGTGTGCCTGGAGGAAGCGGGCCATGTCGGTGGCGGTGCTCCGGAGCCCTCCGGCGGGACGCTGGTTGAGGTGCCAGGGCGCCATGGGGGTGGCGGGCGCAGGCGCGTTTTCGTGCCCCACCGCCAGATCTTCCACCCACTCTGCGGGGAAGCTGTACGTGGACCGCGTCATCCCCAGCGGCTGGAAGAGTTCGGCGCGGACCACCTCGTAGAAGGACCGCCCCGTCACCCGCTCCAGGAGGTGCCCGGCAAGGGTGTATCCGGCGTTGGAGTACTGGAAGACGGTGCCGGGGGGGGAGATGCGAGGGGGGAGGTGGCGGCGGAGGTTCTCCTGCAGCGGCTCGATCCGGTCGGAGTCCGGGGCCACCATCCCCAGAAAGAACCGCTCGTCAAAGCCGGGGGTGTGGGTGAGGAGGTGCCGGAGGGTGATGGGTGCGCCGAAGCGTTCGGGTATCTGGAATCCCTCCAGAAGAAGGTTCACGTCGTCGTCCAGGGCCAGCTCTCCCCGCCGCACCAGGCGCATGGCCGCCGTGGCGGTGAAGAGCTTCCCCACCGATCCCAGATCGAAGAGGGTGCGTTCCGGATCCACTGGGCGGGAGCCCGGGCCCCCGGTCACCCCGTATCCCTGAAGTGCCGTCACCTCTCCACCACGAATCACGGCCACCACGGCTCCGGGAATGTGGTGCCGCTCCATCTGCGCCGGGAGGATGGAATCGAGGAATGCCGCGAGCTCTCCGGCCTCTCGCGGGTCCCTCTGCACCTCCTCCTGGTTCGGCCCCGACGCCCCCAAAAATGGCGCGGCGCTTCCGAGAAGGGCAGCGGTGAGGAGGAGCGCTGAGGGGAGTCGGCGGAAGGAGGCGGCCATGAGCGGTGGCGGAAGCAGGCGGTGAGGTGTCCCGGAACGGGGCGACGGTCGACGAAGATCCCATCCCCCTGGGGGACCCTGTCACCACCGCGAAGGTGCGCCTCTCCGAAGCCGAGGTCAACAGGCGTGAAGCGGTATACTGGAGGGCTCGTTGGCGCGTGGGTCGATCCGCCCCCTTGACCTCCCGTTCGACGGAGTTAGACTTCCAGTCAGATCAACTTGTACTGACAAGTAACTACAAGCACGTTCCCCTTTACGGGAGAGTGGTATGACAGAGTACCTTTCCGCCCCCTGGCCCTGGTACGTGGCGGGCCCTCTCATCGGTCTGGTGGTCCCCCTCCTCCTCTACTTTGGAGGGAAGGCCTTCGGCCTCTCCTCCAACCTCCGCCACCTCTGCGCCGCCACTCCCACCCCCCGAGGGTGGAAGCCGGAGTTTCTCCGCTACGACTGGAAGCGCACCGGAGGGTGGAATCTCGTCTTCATCCTGGGGGTCACACTGGGAGGCTTCCTGGCGGTGACCCTCTTCGGTACCCCCGACGCCGGTGCCCACATCTCGGAGGCCACCCGACAGGATCTGGCGGCGCTGGGGATCACCGATTTCAGCGGGCTGGTCCCCGCCGAGCTCTTCTCCTGGGCTGCCCTCGGGACACTCCCGGGGCTCCTCCTCATCGTGGTGGGCGGTTTCCTGGTGGGCTTCGGAGCTCGCTGGGCCGGAGGGTGCACCTCGGGGCACGCCATCTCCGGCCTCGCCAACCTCCAGCTCCCCTCCCTCGTCGCGGTCCTGGGCTTCTTCGTGGGCGGGCTCGTGGTGACCTTCGGACTCCTCCCCCTGATCCTGGGGTGACCGCCATGACGCCGAACCCCACATCCGCGCCCCTCCCTCCCGACTTCGAGTGCCTCGATGTGGAGCAGGTCTCCCCCGAGACCCGCGACCAGGCACTCGCCGAGGGGAACCGTCCCGCGGCGCTCCTGGGCTACCTCCTCGTGGGCATCTGGCTGGGAATGCTCTTCGTCCGGAGCGAGGTGGTCTCCTGGTTCCGGATCCAGGAGATGTTCCGGTTCCAGAGCTTCCACATGTACGGCATCATCGGGACCGCCGTAGGGGTGGGAGCCCTCTCCATCGCCCTCATCCGGCGGTTCGAGCTTCGAACCGCTCGCGGTGAGCCCATCGAGATCGCACCGAAGGAGTGGGGGAAAAGCAGCATCCCCGGAGCCCGCTACTGGATGGGGGGAACCCTCTTCGGGATGGGATGGGCGCTCCTCGGCGCCTGCCCCGGCCCCATCTTCGCCCTGGTGGGCTCCGGCGTGACGGTCCTGGCGGTCGCTCTCATTGCCGCCATGTTGGGGACCTGGAGCTACGCCGCCCTCGCCCGTCACCTTCCTCACTGATTTTGCGCACCAACGCATCGCACCCGAAAAGGAAACTCCCATGTTCTTCCGCCAGTTCTTCGACCCGAAGCTCGCCCAGTACGCCTACCTGGTGGGGTGTCAGCGCACCGGTGAGGCGCTCATCATCGACCCGGAGCGGGATATCGACCGCTATGTGGAGGCCGCGGAGACCGAGGGGCTCCGGATCACCGCCGTGGCCGAGACCCACATCCACGCCGACTTCCTCTCGGGCGCTCGCGAGTTTGCCCACCGGTTCGGGGCCAGGGTCTACCTCTCCGACGAGGGAGGTCCCGACTGGAGCTACGACTGGGCCCGCTCCGGCGAGTACGACGTCACCTTCCTGAAGGATGGGGACACCTTCCCCGTCGGTGGCATCGAGGTGCAGGCCCTCCACACCCCGGGGCACACCCCCGAGCACATCAGCTTCGTCCTCATCGATCGAGGGGGAGGCGCCTCCACCCCCATCGGCATCGCCACCGGCGACTTTGTCTTCGTGGGCGACCTGGGGCGTCCTGACCTCCTGGAGCAGGCAGCCGGGATGCACGGCGTCCAGGAGGACTCGGCCCGCCAACTCTTTGCCTCCCTCCCCCGCTTCCACGCTCTTCCCGAATACGCCCAGGTCTGGCCGGCCCACGGCGCCGGTTCCACCTGTGGGAAGGCGCTCGGCGCGGTCCCCCAGACCACGGTGGGGTACGAGCGGCGCTACAACGCCTCTCTCGCCGCCGCCGACGGGGGAGAGGCCGCCTTCGTGGACGCCATCCTGGCGGGGCAGCCCGAGCCCCAGAGCTACTTCGCCCGGATGAAGCGGGACAACAACAAGGGCGTTCCCCTCCTGGGAGAGCTCCCCCGCCCCCGTCACCTCGGGTTGGGCGAACTCAGGGAGTATCTGGAGCGGGACGATCTGCTGGTGGTGGACACCCGCCTGGATCGAAAGGCCTTCATGACCCGCCACCTCCCGGGCTCCCTCTACGCCCCCATGAACAAGAGTTTCAACACGGCGGTGGGGTCGCTGGTGCTGGACGAGACGCTCCCCATCCTCCTGGTGGTGGACGAGGGGCGGCTGGATGAGGCGGTCCGCGATCTGGTGCGCATCGGGTACGACAACCTGGTGGCGTACATCACCCCCGAGGGGCTGGCGAGGCACTTCGATCGTGGGGGTGCGTCCGCTTCCATCCCCGAAGTCACCTTCGCCGAGGTGGCCCGCCTCCGGACCGACCCCGGGATGGCTGTGGTGGACGTGCGCTTCGCCGCCGAGTTTGCCGGAGGCCACCTCCCGGGCGCGCACAACGCCTCGTACACCCGGCTCCCCCACTACCTCGAGTCCCGAATCCCCGAAGGGAAGACCCTCCTGGTCCACTGCGCCGCCGGAGGACGCTCCGCCGTCGCGGCCGCATTCCTCGCTCGGGAAGGGTACCCGGTCCGCTTTGTGGGCGAGCCGGTGGGGAAGTGGCTCGAGGTGGGCGAGTTCGTCACCGATGAGGCCCAGGTATCGGTTTGATGCCCACTCTCGCGCGGATCGTTCCGCTCCTGAGGTTCCTCCGCGAGTACGACCGGGAAACCCTCCGCTCGGATCTGGCCGCCGGTCTCACGGTGGGGGTCATGCTCATCCCTCAGGGGATGGCGTACGCCCTCATTGCCGGAATGCCCCCCATCTACGGGCTCTACGCGGCCCTCGTCCCCCTTGCGGTGTACGCCCTCATGGGGAGCTCCCGGCAGCTCGCCGTGGGTCCGGTGGCCATGATTTCCCTCCTGGTGGCCGCCGGGGTGGGGCCCCTCGCCGACGGGGATCCGGAGCGGTATGTGGCGCTGGCGCTGACCCTGGCTCTCCTGGTGGGCGTCCTCCAGCTCGCCATGGGCCTCCTCCGCTTCGGCTTCCTCACTAACTTCCTCTCCCATCCGGTGCTGGCGGGGTTCACCACCGCGGCCGCCCTCATCATCGGGGCGAGCCAGCTCCGCCACCTTACCGGGATCCCCCTCCCCGACTCCAATCGGCTGGATGTGGTCCTGGGGGCCCTCATCGGGGGGATCGGGGAACTCCACCTCCTCACCCTGGCGATGGGAGTCGGGGGCATCCTCCTCCTCATCGGCCTCCGAAAGTGGAAGCGCACCTTCCCCGCCCCTCTCGCCGTGGTGGCCCTCGCCACCGTCATCGCCGCCCTCCCCGCAGTCGGGGGGATGGGGCTCCGGGTGGTAGGCGAGATCCCCGGCGGCCTTCCGGCGCCCGGCCTCCCCGCCCTCGACCGGGAGGCGCTCACCGGGCTCTTCCCGGTGGCGCTCGTCATCGCGCTGGTGGGGTTCATGGAGTCCATCGCCGTGGCGAAGGTCTACGCCACCCGGCACCGCTACCCGGTGGACGCCAATCAGGAACTCGTGGCGCTCGGCGCGGCCAACCTGGTGGGGGCGTTCTTCCGGGCCTTCCCCACCACCGGTGGGTTCTCCCGCACCGCGGTGAACGACCAGGCCGGGGCGCGCACCCCGGTGGCCTCCCTGGTGAGCGCGGGGATCATCGCCCTCACCCTTCTCTTCCTCACCGGGCTCTTCCGGACTCTCCCCAACGCGGTCCTCGCCGCCATCGTCATGGTGGCGGTGGCGAACCTGGTGAACTGGCGTGAGGCGGTACACCTCTGGAAGGTGGATCGACGGGACTTCACCCTCATGGCCGTCACCTTCGCCGCCACCCTGGGGCTCGGGATCGAAGAGGGGATCCTCGTGGGGGTCCTCGCCTCCCTCGGATCCCTGGTCTACGACACGTCACGCCCCCACACCGCCCTCCTCGGTCGCCTCCCCGGAACCCGGACCTTCCGGAACCTGGCCCGCTACCCCGACGCCGAACCCCCCGAGGGGATCACCGTGTACCGGCTCGACGCCGCCCTCTGCTTCGCCAACGCCGAGTTCCTCCGGGACCAGATTCGCCTCCTCGTGGAGGTGCCGACGCCTCCGAGAGCCCTCGTCCTCGACTTCCACGCGGTGAACGGAGTGGACTCCACCGGACTCCATCAGCTCGAGGAGCTCCTCGGGTACCTGAAGGAGTCCAGGGTCGAGGTCCGCTTCGCCGGGGTGAAGGGACCCGTCATGGACCGATTCCGGCGCGCCGGCCTGTCCCGGAGTGTGGGGAGGGACCACTTCCACCTTGAGGTGTGCGACGCGGTGGATGCGGCGGAGGCCCTTCCCCCATCCCCCGACCCTCTCGCCGCTCCGGAGTTCTCCGGTGCCACCCTACTCGCCGAGAAGCTCTGATCCATGCCCGACACCCTCTCCCGGGACGCCCTGGCGCGCCACCTGGTCCGGATCCTACCCCAGGCCGATGTGGTTCCTCTCACCGCTCTCCGGGAGCACCTCTACGTGGGGTGCGTAGACGGACGCCGCTCCGCCTGCGTGGCGGGGGCTCCCGGGGGGAATGCCGGGCTCCTGGTACGCCTCCTCTCGGTCTGGGAAGAAGCCACGGGGCGCACCCTCGACGAGGCGGCCATGGAGCGGGTTTTCACCCGGTACCTGGACCACTTCGACGCCTTCTACCTTCACACCGACGGGGTGGCTCAGGAGGCGTTGGCCCGGCATCTGGGGGTGGATCTCTCCCAGGTGGATGGGCTTCTCCGGGTCCCCCCGGAAGCTTGGCGGGCTACCCTCATGGAGGCCCTCCTCATCCCCACTCACATGGGGTGCGGTCACCTGCGCCTCCTCCTGGAGCACCCGGAGGTGTATGGGACCCGGCGCCGACTCACCGAGGGAGTCATCCGCGGGTTCTTCAGCCGCCTCTGGGAGGGAGATCCTCGCCTTCATCTCGACATCCTGAGCGGGATTCACCAGGAGCAGGCGGTGGTTCAGCTTCAGATGCCCCGGTCCGGTCGCCTGGTGACGATCCACCCCAGGTACGAGGACACCGAGTTCTTCGTCTATCACCCCGACGCCGAAGCGTACCTCGAAGAGCTCCACGCCCGCTTCCTGGCCGGTACCGAGAAGATGGGGGAAGCGGAGATCCCCGCCGCGGTGGAGGCCCAGCGCCTCCTGGGAGAGCGGCAGCTTCGGCAGACGCTGGCCCGGCTCGCCGCCGGGCTCCCGGTCTACCGGGTGCGGCTGGCCGCCCATGAGGGAGAGGTCCCCACCGTCACCGAAATCCGGGGGATGGGGACGGTTCCTCCCCTGGACGGAAGTGAGAAGGGGTGACCGCCAGGGGTCACCCCTTC
>JBJHBD010000120.1:0-9030 GCA_050485305.1 Gemmatimonadota bacterium | reverse complement strand
CGGAGATCGCGGCGGCGTCGGATCAGCAGGCGCAGGGGATCGTGCAGGTGACGTCGGCGGTGGAGCAGATGAACCAGGTGACGCAGCAGACGGCGGCGAATGCGGAAGAGTCGTCGAGTGCGTCGGAAGAGCTCTCCGGCCAGGCGGAGGAGATGCGGACGCTGGTGGGGCGGTTCGCCCTCAGCGGGACTGCGGCGGCAACGCCGAAGACCGGCGGAAGGACGGGCGCCGGCGGGGTGAGCTACGCCCGACCGGCCCGAGGGGGATGGAGCGGAGGGAGAGGGGAGACGGTCGCGGCAGCCGCCAACCTCATCCCCTTCGAAGAAGACGACGCCTTTGGCGACTTCTGAAGGTCGGACCATGGCGGAAGCGACGTATCGGCGGACAGGGGATGGAGGAACTTCCGGGGGCCCTGACCCTCTGGAGGGACAGTATGGAACCATCGGTTCCCTCCTCTATGCCACAGCAGGGATTGCACTGGGCGAGAGCAAGCGGGAACTCGTCCATTCCCGGCTGATGCGCCGCTTCCGCCAGATCGGATGGGGGAGCTCGGTGGCCGAGTACGTGACCTTCATCCAGAAGGACGAGGGGCGAGCGGAGCTCACCGAGATGGTGGATCTCCTCACCACGAACAAGACGCACTTCTTTCGCGAGGCTTCCCACTTCGATTTCCTCTCCGAAGAGTTGGTCGCCCTCGGACCGGATCGTCCGCCCCTCCGCCTCTGGAGCGCCGGATGTTCGTCCGGTGAAGAGGCGTACACCCTGGCCATGGTCCTCATGGAAGCCGGATACGGATCCACGGCCCGAATCCTCGCCACCGACCTGAGTCGGCGCATGCTGGAGCGGGCGGTGGAGGGGAGTTACTCGGAGGAGCAGATCGAGGGGATTCCGGCACCCTTCCGGGGGAAATACCTCGTTCGCGACCAGGATTCCGGGAAGTGGAAGGTGGCGGAAAAGCTTCGGAACATGGTTCGCTTTGGGCGCCTCAACCTCATGGGGCCGTGGCCGATGCGTGGCTCCATGGATGTCATCTTCTGCCGGAACGTCATGATCTACTTCGACCAGCGTACGCGGGCCACCCTTGTGTCTCGATTCCACGAGCTTCTGGCCCCGAAAGGACTCCTCTTCGTGGGGCATTCCGAGAGCCTGTCGGCGCTGGACCATCGCCTCACCTACATCCAACCCGCCACCTACAGGAGATGAGATCATGACGGTGGCGGGGTCTCCCTCCACGCGATCCCGCATCGTGGTGGGGATCGCGGAACTCAAGGTCTCGGCCGATCCGACCGATACCCTGGTCACCTATGCCCTCGGGAGCTGTCTCGGCGTGTGCATCCACGATCCGGTGGCCGGGGTTGGGGGGCTGCTCCACGCCATGCTCCCCTCCCCACGGAGCGTCACGGTGGGTGGAGAGCACAATCCGGCCCGGTTCGTCGAGACGGGAGTCCCGGCGCTTTTCCGGGCGGCATACGCCCTGGGAGCCCGCAAGGAGCGGGTGGTGGTGACGGTGACGGGGGGGGCGTCCATGACCGCTCAGGGACGCCCGGACGGATTCCAGATCGGGAAGCGGAATTTTGTGGAGTTGAAACGGCTGCTCTGGAAGAATGGAGTGATCCTGCGGGATCAGGATGTGGGAGGGAACCACTCCCGCACCGTCTCCCTGGACGTCGCCACCGGCGAGGTTCGGGTTCGCTCCGGCGGCGAAGAATTCACACTGACACGCCGCGTCCCGCGCGCGGCTCAATCGGGGAGGACCGAACCATGAACTTCAACGTCCTCGTCGTGGACGACAGTGCGGTGATGCGCACGATGATCACCCGGACCCTGGAGCTCACCGGGCTCCCCCTGGGTGACATTCACCATGCTGCCAACGGGGCCGAGGCGCTGGACCTCCTCGCCCTCCACTGGGTGGATCTCGCGTTGGTGGACATCAACATGCCGGTCATGAACGGAGAGGAACTCATCGATCGGGTGCGGGAGAACCCCGAAACCCGCGACCTCTCCATCATCGTGGTCTCCACCGAGAGTTCGGAGGCGCGAATCGACCGGATCCGGGAGAAGGGTGCGTGCTTCGTACACAAGCCGTTCCCGGTGGAGGTACTCCGGGAAACGATCCTGAACGTCACGGGAGTGGACCATGAACGAACAACTGCAGTCGGTGCTCCGGAGGGCGGCGACTTCGACTTTTGAGGAGCTCGGATTCCTCTTCCCGGAAGAGAGCCCCTCCGAGGATCAGGTCGCCGTTCCGCTGGCCTGGTCGGCTTCGGTGCGCTTCACCGGTCCCCTCCAGGGCGCCATCCGTCTCGAGGTGACGGGCGAGGTGGCTGCCGAGGTCGCCCGCAATATGCTCGCTCTCGATGGTGATGTGGAGGCCGAGCTGGTGGCCGACGCCGTGGGAGAACTCTCCAATGTGATCTGCGGAAATCTGGTCCCCGGGCTGGGGAGGCCGGAAGACATCTTCCATCTGGCGCCTCCGGCGGTGACCACCGAGGTCGCACCCGGGTCGGACGGGGGGGAACTGGAAGTGACGCTGGGGATCGAGGGAGGATGGGCCCGCGTTCGGCTCCACCTCCACGGCGCCGAGGCGGGCGCCCTCGCATGATCCGCGTCCTGGTGGTGGACGATTCGGCCGTGGTGAGGAAGGTCCTCACCGAGGAGCTGGGGCGCACCGGGGACATCGAGGTGGTGGGCACCGCCATCGACCCGTACGCGGCCCGGGAAAAGATCCTCCAGCTCAACCCCGACGTCATCACCCTGGACATCGAGATGCCCCGGATGGACGGCCTCTCCTTCCTGGCAAAGCTCATGCGGCACCACCCCATTCCCGTGGTGGTGGTGTCCTCGCTCACGCCGGAGAACGGACCCACGGCGCTGGAGGCACTCCGCCTCGGCGCGGTGGAGGTCATCCCCAAGCCCGGTTCCCAGTTCTCGGTTCCCGACGTTCGCCGGCACCTGGCTCGCGCCATCCGTGCGGCGGCGCGATCCACGCCACGCAAGGGGGGCGATTCCCCTGAAGGCGCGGAAGTGGCCCCCCCATCGCGCCCCTCCCTCGGCGGGGTGGCCACCACGCACCAGGTGGTGGCCATCGGGGCCTCAACCGGCGGGACCCGGGCGCTGGAGGCGCTTCTCCGACAGCTCCCTCCCGACTTTCCGGGGATCGTGGTGGTGCAGCACATGCCTGCCCACTTCACCCGCTCCTTCGCCCAGCGGCTGAACGAGGTCTCGTCGCTCTCGGTGAAGGAGGCGGAAGCCGGAGATCCGGTGGTTCCCGGGCGAGTCCTAATCGCCCCCGGGGGGAACCACATGACCGTCCAGCGGAGCGGCGCTCGGGTGGTAGCCGAGATCCGGGGAGGGCCACCGGTGAACTACCACAAGCCGTCGGTGGACATCCTCTTTCAGTCGGTGGCGCGGACGGTGGGGCGGAATGCGGTGGGGGTGATTCTCACCGGGATGGGGAATGACGGCGCCGCGGGACTTCTGGAGATGCGGGCCGCCGGCGCCCGCACTCTCGCTCAGGACGCCGCGAGCTGCGTCGTCTTCGGCATGCCCAAAGTGGCCATCGAGGAGGGAGGGGTGGAGGAGATCGTCCCGCTGAGAGAAATGGCCGAAGCATTGATGACCGCGGTCATCCGGGAGGGACGGAAAGCCGAGGCCGTGCCGGTAGCCGGATAGTTCGGCGAGGGACCATAGGGAGTGGAGCGGGACGGGAACCCGTCCCCGGAAGATGAACGCCATCAGGCAGAGGTGGAACGATGCATGTGGACATGGAGCTCCTCAGGCTCATCGGAGAGGCACGGATCGTGGCCCGGAAGGGCGCTGAGGGAGGCGATATCGCTCCCCTTCTCCCCCTCCTCGACGGAATGGCGGATCGCGCGGAGGGAACCCTCTCCGAGGTGGCGACGGCCATCCGCCGCCTGAGCGAGTTCATCCAGGAGTCCGAAGGGATTCCGGCGGACGAGGTGGACCGAGTCCTGGTGGCGTGTGAGGGAGTGGTCTTCCACACCTCGCCCGAGTCCCTCGCGGAGCTGGAAGGAGCTCTGACACCCCTGGGCGGGAAGGGAGGGGTGGCATCGCCGACACCCACCTCTCCTCTCCCGAATCCCGATGAAGGGAAGAGGGGAATCACCCTCCATACCCTGGCCGCCCGGGTGGTGCAGATGGACCCGACCGATCTGACGGCTCTCGCGGAGCTGGGGGACGAGATGGCGCTCTGGCTGGCGGAAAACCCCGGGGATGGGGTCGCGGCGGAACGCCTCGCCATCCTCCTGGAAGAAGCGCGCCGGGTGGCCTCCAACTCGAGGAGCCGGAAGGCGGCCCGCTCCTCGGTGGTGGAGCGGATCGGGGAGGCGCTGGAAGAGGCGCTCCTCGCCGAAGAAGAGGAGATCGGCCTTGCGGGGGAGGAAGGGGAGCACCGATTCTCCGAACCGGTGGTCACCGCCGAGGCATCGGGTCCGAGCGCTCCCGAGCAGGTCGCGGAGGCTCCGATTCCGGATCCACCCGCGGAAGCTCAGGTCCAGGCGAGGGACGAGGGAGAGGGAGGGGAGCCCATCCCCCCGGGGATACCCTCGGTAATCACTGCGGAAACCGGATTGGTGCTGGACTTCGTGGCGGAAGGGGAAGACTACCTGAATCAGGCAGAGGAGGCTCTCCTCGCCCTGGAGCTGGATCCCGAGGACGCCGAATCGGTGAATGTGGTGTTCCGCGCCTTCCACACCATCAAGGGGGTCTCGGCCTTCCTGGAGCTGGATGGAGTGGCTCGGGTGGCGCACGAGGCCGAAACGCTCCTGGCGCAGGTCCGGGAAGGGTCGCTCCCCTTTACCGCCTCCGCGGCGGACCTCTTTCTCCGTTCGGGAGATGTCCTTCGGACCCTCCTGGAGGGGATCCGGGAGGTGGTATCCGGGGGGGTGGCCGAGGCTCCGGCGGCATTCGAAGACCTCCTGGAAGAGCTCTGTGACCCCGCGCTCCCGGATCGCCTGAGGGCGGACCGAGGGGGGGCCGGGGGGCGAGCGAATTCCCGGAGTTCGGCGGATTCGGAGGGGGCGTCCACCGGGTCCGGGGTGGTCACCTTCCGGGAGGAAGCGACCTCCGTCACGGTTGGTGGGGGGGAGGACTCGGTACGAATCCGCACCGAGCGACTGGATGTTCTGGTGGATCTGGTGGGGGAGCTGGTGGTGGCCCATTCCATGATTGCACAGGACCCGGAGATTCTCGGAACCCGGGGAGATCTCGGGAAGAAGATCGGCCACTACCAGAAGATCCTCCGGGAGCTCCAGGATCTTTCCACCTCGCTTCGGATGATCCCTCTCAAGCCCGCATTCCAGAAGGTTTCCCGGGTGATCCGGGACGTGAGCCGGAAGGTGGGGAAGCCGGTACAGTTCCTCTCGTCCGGAGATGAAACCGAGCTGGATCGGAGCATGGTGGGGATCATCACCGATCCTCTGGTGCACATGGTCCGGAATTCGGTGGACCATGGAATCGAGCCGGAGGAGGAGCGGGTCGCCGCCGGGAAGCCGCCTCGCGGGACGGTTCGTCTCACCGCGCGACAGGCAGGTGGGAACGTAGTGGTGGAGATCGAGGACGACGGTCGGGGCCTCGACCGGGACCGGATCCTGGCCAAGGCGGTGGAGCGAGGGATCGTGGATGGGGAACGTCATCTGAGCGACGACGAGGTCTTCTCCCTCATCCTCCAGCCCGGGTTCTCCACCGCCGCAAAGGTGACGGACGTCTCCGGGCGGGGTGTGGGGATGGATGTGGTGAAGCGGGCAGTGGAGTCTCTCCGAGGCAGAATCGAGATCCAGTCGGAGCCGGGGAAGGGGACCAGGTTCTCCATCTACCTCCCCCTCACCCTGGCCATCACCGACGGGATGCTCATCCGGGTGGGGGACCAGCGCTACATCGTCCCCACGGTGAAGATCCAGCTCTCCTTTCGGCCCACCACCGACGATGTCTGGACGGTGGCGGATCGGGGCGAAACGGTGATGCTCCACGGATCCCTGCTCCCGGTCATGCGGCTCCACCGCCTTTTCGACCTCCGGGGATGCGAGGAGGATCTCACCCAGGGTATCCTCGTGGTGGTGGGGGAGGGGGCTCGTCGGACGGCGATTCTGGTGGACGAACTCCTGGGGCAGCAGCAGTTCGTGGTGAAGGCGCTGAGCGAGTCGGTTTCCGGTACCCCCGGGGTCGCCGGCGGGGCCATTCTCGCCGATGGCGGAGTGGGGCTCATCCTGGACCCGGAAGAGCTGGTGAGCCTTTCCCGACAGGGAACCGGGGGTGGAGAGGAGGGAGGCTGGGAGGGGAGCGAGGCCGCCTGACGGTCCCGCTCAAGCCCGGAGGGGGAAAAGCCGAAACTTGAAGGGAGTGCCTGCATTCTCTCCCCCTCATCCCTTCGGTCATGACCTCCAGGGACGTCAAGTGGGTTCTGTTCAACCGGTCACCGGTTCCGGTCGTCCTCCTGGACGAACAGGGGGTGATCCGGGAGACGAATGCGGCAGCCGATGAGGCCTTCGGGGTGGATCGGGATCGTTCGGTGGGGAAGCCCCTTCTGGGAAGGGTGCTCCCGGCGGACCGGGATCGTCTTCGGGCCCTCGTCACCGGTGAGGCGAATGGGAAGGCTCCCATCCGGTTCCGGCGTGGAAACGGATCCACTCGGGCGTTGGTTCCCCGACTGGAAACTCTCGATCTTCCTGGAAGTGGGCACAGGTATCTCCTTTTCCTGAGTGACTTTCAGTCATTGACCCGGGACGGCCCCGGAGAGTTGGAGCTGCGCCCCCCGGACGACTTGGTGGACGATCAGTTCACCCTGGTTCTCGACCTTCGTGGGGTCATCCGGGAGATGGAGGGAGTGGAGCGCGTTCACCGCCTCGACCCGAGGGAGCTGAGGGGACGAGCGCTTGCCTCCATCCTCCGCAGAGATCCCACCGGGAATGAGGTGGCGGAGGAGATGCTCGACGCCAGTGCTCGTGGAGAGCGGTGGAAGGGAATTCAGTGGCACCGCCGAGGCGAAGGGATCCACTTCCCCGCGCTGATCCGCACCACCCCTCGCCTCGATCCCGAAACGGGCCGCATTGTCGGAACCCTCCTTGTGGGAAGGGACGTAGAGGAGGAGTTCCGCTGGCGAAGCCAGGCCGAGGAGCATGGTCGCCTGGCCTCCGTGGGGTCTCTCGTCCTCTCCCTCGCGCACGAGGTGGGATCGCACCTGGGCGAGAAGGGGGAAGATCCACGACCCGAAGGGGTGGAGGCCGCTCGTGCCCTCCTGGATCGTCTCCAGGATTTCACCTCACGTCCCGAGCCGGATCCGGTGCGGATCGAGGTGGAGCGCCTGGCCTCGGATGCCATAGACCTTCTCCCCCAAGACACGGGGGCACCGGCCCCCTCCCTCCGCCTTGCCCCGGAGCTCGCCGCCGAATCGGTGGTGGGGGACCCGGGGCTCCTGGCGCGGGCGCTGGCCCATCTCCTTGAGAACGCACTCGATGCGGTGAAGGAGGGTGGCGGGGCCGGAGAGGTTGCGTTGGAGGGAGAGCGGATGCCGGGAGGATGGGTCCGCTTCCGGGTCCGGGATTCGGGGCCCGGGATGGATCCCGGTACCCGCGATGGCGCCTTCGAACCCTTCTTCACTCGACGCCCGGGGCGGTTCGGGTTGGGGCTCCCCCTGGCTCGACGCATGGCGGAGCTTCATGGGGGCCGGTGCGTCATCGAAGCTTCGGGGAGGGAGGGGACGAGCGTTCTCCTGGAACTTCCCCCGGCTCCCCGGGGAGAACTCCCCCTCTTCCACGCCGTCCCCCTCTCCCTCGGGGTGCACCGATCGGTGCTCCTGGTGGACGATGAGGAGGCGGTTCGATACAGCCTGCGCCGGGTGCTGGAGCGCCTCGGTTATGAGGTTCGGGAGGCGTGGAGTGGTCGGAGTGCCCTCGCCGAACTCCTCGCCGACGGGGAACCCGACCTCCTGGTCACCGACCTGAAGATGTCGGAGGGGAGCGGGTACTGGCTCATGGATCGCCTGCAGGAGGACTACCCCGGGCTTCTCGCCCGCACCATCGTGGTGACGGGAGACGCCGACATGACCCAGCTCGCCCATCTCCGGGACCGCACCGGGTGCGCCGTTCTCCCGAAACCGTTGGATCTCCCTACCTTCATCCAGGCCCTCGGAGAGCTGGCTTCCGGGTGAACCTCCCTTCCCATGTGGATCGAGCCCGGCCACCATGAGGGAGACGCCGTCGGGGAAGGTCGACATCGAGCCGACCCCGAACGGCCGGACGAGCTGGCTGCGACGGAGCGGGTGCCTAGCCACGAGCGGACTCCTTCGCTGCAGCGGCTCGAGCTTTGGCGTACTCGAGGGTGATGGCGAGCTCACACTCGGCATCGACGGACCTCATCGACGTCGGCGCGGTCCACGTCATCGCCGACGCGCACGACCGGACCTCGGTCACGGTCAACCCCGCCGATCCCGACCGCCGCGAGGACGTCCAGCTCGCCGAGCGCGCCGAGGTCGAGGTGAGCGACGGTCGGCTGGTGATCCGGGCTACCGAGCCGCGGCGCCTCGGCCGGCTCGTCGGGCCCGGATCGACCACCGGCGCCGTCGACCTCGTGGTGGAGGTCCCCGAGGGCATCGAGCTCCGGGTGACCGGCCAGGTGGCCGACGTCCGGGTGGACGGACGCATCGGTGCCGCACGGATCCGGACCCAGATCGGCGCCATCGCGCTCGACCGCACCGGCGACGTCACCGCGAGGACCAGCGGCGGCGACGTCACCATCCGCCACGTCGAGGGCCAGGCCCGGGTCCAGGGCCTCGGCACGATCCGCCTCGACCACCTGAGCGGCCCGGCCGAGGTCAAGAACCTCACCGGTCCCGTGGAGATCGCGTCCGCCACCGGGTCGCTGCGTCTGCGGTCGAGCACCGGCGACCTGCAGGTCGGCTCGGCCGCTGCGGACGTCGTCGCCAGGACCGCCGGCGGCGCCGTCACCGTGGGGACGGTCACCGAAGGGTTGATCGACCTGCGCACCTCGGGTGGCAGCATCCGGGTCGGGGTCGCC
>JBJHBD010000119.1:0-9238 GCA_050485305.1 Gemmatimonadota bacterium | reverse complement strand
TCAATATCTGGGCCAGTTGGATCCTGAGGTCCGTGACGCGGTCTTCGGGAACGTGGGAACGATGATCGCGTTTCGCGTCGGAGCGGCGGACGCCGCATACCTGGCACGCGAATTCGCACCCACGTTCGCGCCCACCGACCTCACGAGCCTCCCGAAGTTCTCAATCTACCTCAAGCTGATGATCGAGGGCGAAACCTCGAAATCCTTTTCGGCCACGACGCTCGACTCCCTCAAGGACATCCGCTGATCATCGCGCGACGCGGGCCTCTGAGATGAGGTACCATACATATTACGTCACCTGGGGGCTTGCCTGCTGGGGAGGAGCAACTCACTTTCCCTCGTCCGCTTTCCTCCCCCTTACCGGGACGTGTCCATGGCTACTGCACCGACTGTTCTCTCGCACTGGTACCAGCTTGTCGAGAACCTTCAGGCCTCACCCATGGAGTTCTTCTCCTCCGTCGAGCACGCAGTGGAGCAGAAGCAGCTTCCCGAAGCAGAGCGTTCTCGCGTGGATCACTTCGAAGGAGGAGCTTTCTCTGCCAAGCGCGAGTACCTGCGGGTGCGCCGAGGCCGACTCGTCTTCGATATTTGTGGTGCCCCCTTCGGTAACGGCTTTTTCTTCTCCTGGTGGCTTGGAGAGCTACGCTCGGGCCCAGCGAAGCTCCTCGGGATCTTCGCAGCCTTCTTGCTACTCCTCTGGATCGGATTCAAGATTAGCTTCTTGATGGGAACCTTCACCCTGCTTGTCGTGATTCCGGCGATCTTATGGTTTTTGGCCCGCAACCCGCCAGGCGAACTCGCCGGCTGGGATGATCCTCTCCTCGTGATCCCGTTCTTCGGCATCCTCTATGAGCGGTGGTTCCGCCCGCAGACCTACTACAGGATCGACACCACCCTGATGTTCCAGCAGTCCATCCACTTGGCAGTCCTGGAGGTTGTTGACGACTTGACGACGGCCAAAGGCCTCCGGGCACTCTCCGAACGGGAGCGCCAGCCTATTCTGCGAGACTTCCTCCGACAATAGATAGAGTGTACGGAGAGTCGTGATGGGGATTCCCGGAGGGGTCGAGGCTCGCACCCGAAGCTTCTACGACTGGGAACTCGGCGGACGGGGTTGGAGGTCCTACCCGGAGCCGGTGCAGCTTGAGCCACCCTTTCAGGCTTTCTCGGGCCATTACCCGCCCTGGGGTGTCATCGCAGATGACGCCCGCAAGCCCACGCTCCTCTCATCAATTTGGGAGGGTCTCGCGGGTCGGACCCAGAGACCGACACGCGCGTATCGAGAGCTGGACGATCTTGAGCCACATCCCCCTGCAGGTCGGTCCGGACCTCTCGCCGAGATGGAGATCCTTGTCCCGCCCCAGGCGAAGATAGATCCGGCCACTTCAGAAGCATGGCTCCGATCGGTTCTGGCCAGCGCTGGTCCAGTGAGTCTCGAGATCGTGGGCTCCGCAGGGAGGGTTTGGCTGAGGATGGCCATCCCGGAGGACGAAGTGGCGCAACTTCGAAGCCAATTCCACGCTTTTTTTCCGGGAGCAACACTCCGCCAGGCGACCTCCCTCAAGGAGAATTGGGAAGGAAGATCCGACAGCTCGGCCTTCGCCCTTGAGTTTGGCCTCGCCCGAGAGTGCATGATCCCGCTACGGGTTTTTCGCGCAGTCCCGGACCCCCTCACACCGCTCATGGGCGCGCTTGCGGGGACCAGGGCCGGGGAAGTAGCCCTCGTGCAGATTCTTACTGAGGAGGCGCGCTTCCCGTGGGCCCCGAGCATGATCGCCGCTGTCACGGCCCCTGATGGTCAGCCGTTTTTTCTCGACGCTCCCGAAATCACGGATCTCGCTCGGGAGAAATGCACGCACCCGCTTTACGCAGCGGCCATCCGAATCGCGACCCAGTCACCGGATCCGGAGCGGGTCTGGAGCCTCCTTCGCGCAATCACCGGAGCCCTGGCGCAGTTCGGAGCTCCGGACCGGAACGACCTCGTGCCCCTCGCGGGCGGAGACTCGGCCCTTCTCATCGAAGATATCCTTGAGCGTCAAACTCGACGGAGCGGAATGATCGTCTCCCTTCCCGAACTCGGCTCGCTCTTCCGCCTTCCCGGCGCCGAAATGCGCAGCCCGGCACTCGTTCGGGTTCCGGAGCCGGAGGTCCTCTTGCCGGAGGAAGTTCGGGAGGGATCAGGCACGATTCTGGGGCTATCACGGCACCGAGGAGATTGGGTCCCGGTCCGCCTCCCGTCCGCTGCTCGACTCCAACACACGTATGTCATCGGTGGGACCGGCACGGGGAAATCGACGCTCCTTGAACGGATGATTCTCCAGGACATCGAATCCGGGGAGGGGGTTGGCGTGCTCGACCCTCACGGAGACCTCATTGAGGATGTGCTCGGACGAATGCCTGAGGGGAGGATCCCGGACGTGATCCTCTTTGACCCCGCCGATCCAGAAGCCTCCGCCGGATGGAATATCCTCGGTGCGCATTCTGAGGTTGAGAAGGACCTCCTCGCCTCGGACCTGGTCGCGGTTTTCCGGCGCCTCTCCACCTCTTGGGGAGACCAGATGAACGCGGTCCTGGCAAACGCGGTCCTGGCGTTCCTCGAATCGGACCGCGGTGGCACACTCAAGGACCTCCGACGATTTCTCCTAGACGAAACGTATCGATCCGCGTTCCTCTCCACCGTCCGGGACGATCATGTTTCGTCCTTCTGGACCGAAGAGTTCCCCCTCCTTGCGGGGAAGAAGCCCCAGGGACCCATCCTCACCCGACTCGACACCCTGCTTCGGTCACGGATGGTCCGGGAGGTCGTTTGTGAGGAAGAGAAGCCACTTAACTTCCGTGAAATGATCGACGAGGGCGCTATTTTCCTCGCCAAGCTTTCCCAAGGAGCTATCGGTCAGGAAAACGCGGCTCTTCTGGGGTCGCTCCTCGTCTCAAAGTTCCACCAGGTGGGCCTCTCTCGACAGGACACGGAAGTCCAGTCCCGACGACCCTTCCATCTCTACCTGGACGAATTCCATCACGTCGCCACTCCCTCGATGGCGGCCCTCTTCTCGGGCGTGAGGAAGTATCGGCTCAGTCTCACCGTGGCTCATCAAGACCTCTATCAGCTCCACCGGGAGATGCCGGAGGTGGAGAGGGCAGTCCTTACAAACGCCTACTCCCGAGTGGTCTTCCGAGTATCGGACGAGGACGCAAGAAAACTCGAGAAGGGAATGGGGGAGTTCACCTCCGACGACCTGACGAGCCTCGGGAGGGGCGAGGCGATCTGCCGGGTGGGAAGGAAGGACCAGAGTTTTCGCCTCCGGACCGAGCCCCTCGCAGCCGTTTCGGACGAAGCTCGTGAGAGTCGCCGCGAAGCCGCCCGTCGCGGGAGTCTGGACCGCCATGGACGGCGCGGAGAGGCGCGCCCGAGTTCCTCCCCCCAAGCGCGCTCTCGGACCCATGAGCGTAAACTCACACCAACGGAGGGTGCGCCGTCCCCCCTTGATGCTTCGACACTTCCTGGCCGTGGCGGAGCCGTTCACAAATACATCCAAGGGCTCGTCACTGAATGGGGGCGGGCACAGGGATTTCGCTCGGAGATCGAGATGCAGCTGTCGGACGGGAGGCGCGTGGACGTGGCCTTGGTCCGCGGAGAGGAGAGGATTGCCTGCGAGATCGCCGGGACATCCACGATCGATCAGGAAGTCGCGAACATCGAAAAATGCCTCTCTGGCCCATTTGGCCATGTCGTGGCGGTGTCTCTCGACCGCACATTTCTGTCGGACCTCGGCGAGGCGCTACGAGAACGAGTCCGTGCCGCGGATCTGGAACGGGTCAGTGCGCTGTCTCCCGAGGAGCTTCTCGCGTTCCTCAAGGCACAGGGCCCGGACGTGCGCGAGTCGACGGTGCGCGGGTACGAAGTCAAGGTTCGGCACAAGAGCGGTGGCGACACTGATGAGGAGAGCCGTCGTCGAACGGTGGCGGATGTGATGTTGAAAAGCGTGAAGCGAATCAGAGGAGGTGCAACGTGATCAAACGAACCACCACGAAACCGGGCTCCCCGGCGCGTCGTAAGCCGGTCGGGATCTGGATCCGGGTGTCCACAGAAGACCAAGCCAAGGGAGAGAGCCCGGAACATCATGAGCGCCGGGCCCGGATGTACGCCGAATCCAAGGATTGGGAGGTGGTGCGGCTCTACGATCTCTCCGGAGTGTCCGGCAAGTCTGTGATGGAGCATCCCGAGGCGAAACAGATGCTCGAAGATATCGCTAACGGACGGGTCACAGGGCTCATCTTCTCCAAGCTCGCCCGACTGGCTCGTAACACCCGCGAACTCCTCGACTTCGCGGAGTACTTCGATGCCCACGGGGCCGACCTAGTCTCGCTGGCCGAGTCTATCGACACCTCGACTCCCGCCGGAAGGTTCTTCTACACGCTCATTGCGGCTCTCGCCCAATGGGAACGAGAGGAGATCGCTGATCGAGTTCGCGCCTCCGTGAAGGTCCGCGCACGAATGGGGAAGTCCACGGGGGGCGCGGCGCCCTTCGGATATCAATGGGAAAACGGTCAACTGGCGCCAGATCCGGCGGAGGCGCCGGTCCGAAGGCGGATCTACGAGCTATTCGCCGAACACAAGCGCCTCAAGACCGTGGCGAGGCTAATGAACGAAGCGGGACACCGTACCCGGAACGGCAGTCGCTTTTCGGACACGACGATCCGTCGCCTGATCGAAGATCCCACCGCCAAGGGAGTTCGCCGGTCCAACTACACCCAGAGCACTGGCGAAGGAAAGCATTGGATTCTGAAGTCTCCGGACGATTGGATCCACACGCCGGTGGAGCCCGTCGTGTCCGAGGATCTCTGGAACGTCTGCAACGCGATCATGGAGAGCTGGAAGAAGGGCAGGAAGCCGACGAAGAAGGTCGTCCATCTATTCACAGGACTCGTGTTCTGCGAATGCGGCAGCAGGATGGCTGTGCCCTCAAACTCGCCCAAGTACATCTGCCGTGCATGCAAGAACAAGATCCCGGTCGAAGACCTCGAAGCTGTCTTCCGAGAGCAGCTCCAAGGGTTCTCACTTTCTTCTGATGACGTGCGTAGCTACGTCGAGAAGGCCGATGCGACGCTCGCAGAAAAGCGCGTTCTCGTGTCCTCGATGAGTGCCGAGCAAAGCAGGGTGCGTGTTGAAATGGACAAGACCTACCGCCTTTACCTCGACGGAACGATCAGCTCCCAGGGGTTCGGGGAACGGTACCGGCCGCTTGAAGACCGACTGGCCCAGCTCGCGGAAGAGATCCCACGGCAAGAAGGGGAGGCAGACTTTCTCGCCGTCCAACTTCTCTCAAGGGAGGAGATCATCTCTCATGCGCGTGACCTCTACAGTCACTGGGACTCCCTTGCCCCGGAGGAAAAGCGGCGGATCGTCGAGGACTTGGTGGAGCGCATCACCGTTGGAAAGGATTCGGTCACGATCGACCTCCTTTACTCCCCCCCGTCCCCTCCAACCGTGACAGAAGGGCAACGCAACGCCAGGGGTTCATGGCGGCCACGAGGGTGAAGCGCGCCGGGAAGCGGTGGCGCTCCCGGGCGCGGACCACCGAAATCCACCCATCCTCCACCGGCTGGCGGAGCGCCTCCAGTACCCCTCTGGGGTACTCGGGAAGCTCGTCGAGGAAGAGGACGCCGCGGTGGGCCAGGCTCACCTCGCCGGGGCGGAGGGGAGAGCCACCCCCCACCATCCCCGCCGGGGAGATGGTGTGATGGGGAGCTCGGAAGGGGCGGTGCGTGAGAAGGGGGGTGCCGTCAGGGATAAATCCGGCGATGGAGTGGAGGGTGGTGGCCTCCAGCGCCTCTTCCACGGTGGGAGGGGGGAGGATCCCGGGGAGCCTTCGGGCCAGCATGGTCTTCCCTGAACCGGGAGAGCCCACGAAGAGGAGGTTGTGCCCGCCGGCCGCCGCGATCTCCAGCGCCCGGCGGGGAATGGCGTGCCCCCTCACCTCCGCCAGGTCGGTCCCTGGAGGGGGTGGGGCGGAGAGGAGCTCCTCCGGATCGAGTCGGACGCGTGGGAGCCTCGCCTCTCCACGGAGGTGGGCCACCACCTCGGCCAGGGTGTCGGCCCCCACCACCTGAACGAGGGGGTCCCCCATCGCCGCCTCGGCGGCGTTGGCACGGGGGAGGAGGAGCGCCCGGACCCCTGCCTGGCGACACCCCCTGGCCACCGCCAGCGCCCCCCGGATGGGCCGAAGGGTCCCGTCGAGCCCCAGTTCCCCGGCAAAGGCCCACCCCTGCACCTCGCCTGGGTGCAGGTGTTCTGCGCCCAGGAGGAGGGCTACCGCCAGGGGAAGATCCAGCCCGCTCCCCTCCTTCCGAAGATCGGCCGGGGCGAGATTGATGGTGATTCGCCGCGGAGGTATGGCGAACCCCTCCCGGGTGAGCGCGGCCCAGACCCGGTCCTTCCCCTCCCGAACCGCCCCCTGGGCCAGCCCCAGCACGTTCACCACAGGGAGCCCGCTGGTGAAGCTCACCTCCACACGAACGGGGATGCTCTCGACCCCCGAGAGGGTGGCGGTGTGGACCTCGGCGAGCATCCTGGGGTTCCGTGGCAGAGGTGGGGAGAGTGGGACATCCTGACTCCCCGAAGCTGACTCCATGTCGAGGGCGATCCCATGGACGAACCGGCCAACCCCTCTCCTTCCTCCCTGGAACTGGGCCCCGTAACCCTCAGGGTCCGGGACCCGGCGCGGGTGCGGGCATTCTACACCGAGGTGCTGGGGATGGAAGGCGCTCCATCCGCCGACCCCGAGGACGGTGACCTCCTGCTGGCTCCCGGGGGAGGCCCTCCCCTCCTTCGCCTCATGAGCGACCCGGAGGCCCCGCGCCCCTTCGCGGGCACCCCCGGGCTCTTCCACCTGGCCCTTCGCCTCCCGGATCGCCCCTCCCTCGCCCGCGCCCTCCTCCACCTCGCCGACCACCGCACCCCCCTCGCGGGGGCGTCGGACCACCGGGTGAGCGAGGCACTCTACCTCTCCGATCCTGAGGGGAATGGCGTGGAGCTCTACGCGGATCGCCCTCGGGAGGGGTGGCCGTGGGAGGATGGGAAGGTGGCCATGGCTACCCTCCCCCTCGATCTGCGGAGGCTGGCGGAGGAGGCCGCCGGGGTCTCGGCTCCGCCGCCGCCAGGGACCCGGATGGGACACGTCCACCTCCGGGTGGGGGCGCTGGACCAGGCGCGGCGCTTCTTCCACGGTGCGCTGGGGATGGCCATCACCACCGACGGGTACCCGGGTGCCCTCTTCCTCGCGGAGGACGGATACCACCATCACATCGGGGTGAACGCCTGGGGGGTCTCACCTGACGCCCGGAGGAACCCGGATGCCACCGGGATGACGGAGTACGCCCTCCACTTTCCGGATCAGGGGCGGGTGGATGCCCTTCGGGAGTCCCTCCAGAGGGAGGGGTTCCCGGTGGAGGAGCTCCCCAACTCCGACGGGGACGGCGGCGGGATCCTCACCCGGGACATGAACGGGGTGCCCGTTCGCATTGCCTGAGGATCCCGGCTCCCGCAGGCGTCAGGCGGGCTCTTCCGGACTCCGGAGCACCGCGGAACCGGAGCCGCCCGCCGACGAGGCCACCGCCCCCTCGGGGAGCGTGGCGCGGGACCCATCCTCCCGGGAACCGACTCCGGAGGCTATGGCCCAGGCCCGCTTCCGCACCGCCGTGAGCCACTGACCGATGTCGTCGAACCAGGCGTAGAGGGTGGGGGTGAGGGTCAGCGTGAGGAGGGTGGAGGTGGTGAGCCCCCCGATGACCGCCTGCCCGATAGGGGCGAACATCTGCGCCATCCCCTCCCCGGCCCAGAAGGCCATGGGGACGAGCCCGATGAGGGTGGTGAGGCTCGTCATGAGAACGGGTCTGAGGCGAGCGGTACACCCGAAGAGGAGGGCTTCCCGGCGCTCCATCCCCCGATCCCGGAGCTGGTTCACCAGGTCGATCATGACGATGGAGTTGTTCACCACGATCCCCACGGTGATGAGGACCCCCAGGAAGGAGAGGGTGGAGAAGTTTGCTCCGGTGAGGAGGAAGATGAGCCCCAGCCCGGGGATGGCAAAGAAGATGGAGAAGTAGATGATGAGGGGGAGAAGGAGGCTTTCGAAGAGCGCCGCCAGGATGATGTAGATGAGGACGAGGGCGAGCCCCCCGGCGGCGATCATGTCTCCGAACTGCTCCTGCTCCTCCTGCCAGTTCCGCCCCAGATCCCACCGGTACCCGTGAGGGAGTTCGATCCCCGCCATGACGGTCTGCACCTGAGCGATGACCTCTTCCCGAGAGGCCCCCGCAGCCAGCTCGCCGGAGACCTGGATGGAGGTCTGCCGGTTCTCCCTGCGGATGTCCTGCGGTCCCCCCACCACCTGGATGTCGGCCACGCTGGAGAGGGGGACACTCACCCCATCGGCGTTCCCCACCGCCAGATTCCCGAGCTGGGAGATGGAGAGGCGGTCCTCGTCCCGGAGCTGTACCACCACATCCACCTCCCGCTCTCCGGAGCGGAACTGGGTGGCCACCCGCCCCCGGAGCCCGCCTGCGATGGCCTGGGCTACCTCCTCGGAGGTGAGCCCCTGGCGCTCGGCGGCCCGGCGGTCCACCCGGACCCGGATCTCCTCGTTTCCGGCGGCGAGGGAGTTGTCCAGGTTGATGAGCTGTTCGATGGCGTCGTCGAGCTCGAGGGCCACCAGTTCGGCCAGTCGCGCCAGCTCGGTGGTGCTCTCCCCGATGAGGCGAACGTTGACTCCGCCTCCACCCCCGGGCCCACCAAACCCTCGCCGGGATCGCCACTCCACCCCGGGGATGACCGGGAGGGACCGAGTGAGCTCCTCGGAGATTTCGGCGGTGGGGATCTTCCCCCCCTCCGAGAAGGGCTTCAGGGTGATGAAGATGTTGGCGAAGGTCCCACCGCTGAAGGCGGAGACGTTTTCGATCTCCAGCTCCTCGGCCCGGGAGAGGATCACCTCCTCGGCGCGGCGGAACATGTCGCTCCGTTCCTCCACCGAGATCCCCCGTGGGGTGTTGACCCCCAGGCGAATGAAGCGGTTGTCCGTCTCGGGCATGAGCTCCCGGGGGAGATCCGCCAGGATCCAGGCGCCGGTGGCGAAGAGGGCCACCGTGAACACGGCGGTGGGGACCCTGTGGTCGAGAATCCTGTCCAGGAGCCCCCGATAGAACCGGTTCAGCGCCGTGATCCACCGCCCCGGATCGGGCA
>JBJHBD010000118.1:0-9421 GCA_050485305.1 Gemmatimonadota bacterium | reverse complement strand
GCGCGGTTCCACTCCAGGGACCGCGCCCCTCCAAACCCCCCCCCCCACGGGGTCTGGCGATGTCGGAGCGGGCCCCAACACCCCGGGTAAGGACGGCGCCGCACCGGACGCCCCGGTGGGCCGGCTTCACCTCCCCCCCGCCCTCCCCCTACCTTTCAGGGATGGCGGCCTCAGACCCCCCCCTCGAAGAGCTGGATATCCACGGCACCCCCGACGCCACCCTCGGCGGGTATCTCCGGGAACACGACCGCCCCCCGGCCTTCGAGGCCACCGACGGCGAACCGTATACCGTCTCCATCGAGGTGGAGAGCACGGGAAACCTCCTCCACCCCTACGAGGGGTACCTGGTCTTCCCCCGCTGGGCCTCTACCGGGGTAGGGGTCGTGGGGCACGTGGAAACCCCCACTCTGGCCGAAGGGCGCACCCGAGCCGAAGTGGAGCGCACCCTCAGCCAACTCCCCCTCACGAGGGTCCAGGCCCTCCTCAACGACGCCCTCAAGCGCGCAACCGAGTAACCGGATCACCATGCTCCGTCAGGGCCTTCTCTTCCTTTCCAACTCCTCCGCGGCGAAGTCCGTCCTCACCGGGACCCCCCTCACCCGCTCCATGAGTCGGCGCTTCGTCGCCGGCGAAACGGTGGAGGAGCTGGTTCAGGCCACCTCCGAAGCCAATCGGGAGGGGTTCCGAGTCACGGCCAACTACCTCGGCGAAGCGGTTCGGAGCGAAGCCGACGCCCGCGCCGCGGCGGACAGCTACGTCACCCTCCTCCGTCGAATCCAGGAGGAGGGGCTCGACGCCAACGCCTCCCTCAAGTTCACCCAGATGGGGCAGGACATCGGCGAAGCGTTTCTGGCGGAGAATCTGGGAAGGGTCCTGGAGCAGGCGAAGGTGGGAGACACCTTTCTCCGCTTCGACATGGAGAGTTCGGCCTACACCACCCGCACGCTGGACGCCTTCGAGCGCCTCTGGGCCGACGGGTGGCGGAACATCGGGGTGGTCCTCCAGGCGTACCTGAAGCGCACCCCCGGAGACATCCGCCGCATGGTGGAGCTGGGCGCCAGGGTCCGCCTCTGCAAGGGGGCGTACTCCGAGCCCGCCTCGGTGGCGCACACCTCCATGCCCACCATCCGGAAGGTCTTCCTGGAAGAGGCCCGTGTCCTCCTCACCGAGGGGCACTACCCCGCCATCGCCTCCCACGACGAGGAGATCATCGGAGGGGTTCGCCGTATCGTCGAGGAGGAGGGGATCGCCTCCGACCGCTTCGAGTTCCAGCTCCTCTACGGGGTCCGGCGCGACCTCCAGCAGGAGCTCCGCGACGCCGGGTACACCGTCCGCACCTACATCCCCTTCGGGGAGCAGTGGTACCCCTACCTCATGCGCCGCCTGGCCGAGCGCCCCGAAAATCTGGCCCTCGTCATGGGGAGCGTCGTGCGGGAGTCGCCGCTGGGCGCCCTCTTCGGCGGCTCCCGCAGGGAGCGGGATCGGTGACCGACCCCCGCGCCGTGCCCGGAAGGGGAGCGCCCGCGAGCAACCCTGATCCCGCATCGGGGGATGGGTCTCCGGCAACCCATCCTCCGGCACCCTTTCTCCGGATTACCGAGATCTTCCACTCCATTCAGGGAGAGTCCACCTGGGCCGGGGTCCCCTGCACCTTCGTCCGCCTCACCGGGTGCCCGCTGCGCTGCGTCTGGTGCGACACGTCGTACGCCTTCCACGGGGGGGAGCGGATGACGCTGGATGAGATCGTGGAGCGGGTCCGGGGCTTCGGGTGCCCCGTGGTGGAGCTCACCGGGGGGGAGCCGCTGGCGCACCGGAACGCCTTCGCCCTGGCAGATCGCCTCCTGGAGGAGGGGTTCACCGTTCTGGTGGAAACCTCCGGCTCCGAAGACATCTCGCCCCTCGACCCCCGGGTCCACGTCATCATGGATCTCAAGTGCCCGGGCTCCGGAGAGTCGGCGCGGAACCGATGGGAGAATCTGGACCACCTGGACGGGAACGACGAGGTCAAGTTTGTCATCGCCCACAGGGAGGACTGGGAGTGGGCCGAGCGCACCATCCGCGAGCGGGGGCTCGACGCCCGGGTTCGCGACGGGTCGCTGAAGGCGCTCCTCGTCTCACCGGTGTGGGGAGGCGACGGCCCCGATCTGGAGGCGTTCGCCTCGTGGATCCTTGCCGCCGGGCTCCCGGTACGAATGCAGACCCAACTTCACAAACACATCTGGGGGGCCGAGCGGAAGGGCGTTTGACCTCGCTCCGCGCCCCCTCTGCCCCCGATCTGTCCTTCAACCTCCGAAACGGAGCGTCCATGCGCCGATCCGCCGAGCATCCCCGATCCCTCCCCGCGCCCCATTCCGGGAGGATGGGCCTTCTCTCCCGCGGAATCTTCGCCCTCGTCGCCGCCCTCCTCCTCCCCCTTTCCGGAGCGGGACAGCACCCGGGAGGGACCCCTCTCCCCGACGGCGTCCCCGACGGTCCGGTGGTGGTGGACGGCCAGGCCGTCGTGGTGGAGGCCTTCGCCGATTCCACCCGGTGGATCTTCGAACGGGTCTGGGTGGAAACGGGGTTCGACTCCGACGGGGACGGACGCCTCGACCGGATGCATGTGAGTATCGTTCGACCCTACCAGACCGACATGTACGGGATCCGGGTCCCCGTCATCTATGAGACGAGCCCCTACTACGCCGGGGGAGCCTCCATCTCGGAGATCATGTGGGATGTGAATCACGAGCTGTACAGCGAGCCTCCGCCTCGCGGGGGGCCTCCCGCGGTTCCATGGCGTCCGGAGCGGGATCGGATCTCCAACTCCCACGTCACCACCTGGGTCCCCCGGGGGTTCGCCGTGGTCCACTCCGAGTCACCGGGGACGGGGCTCTCCCAGGGGTGCCCCACCATGGGGGGAGAAAACGAGTCGCTGGCCCCCGCCGCCGTCATCAACTGGCTGAACGGTCGGGCGCGAGCCTACACCGCCCCGGTGGGGGGTGAAGAGGTGCGAGCCGACTGGGCTACCGGCGCCGTGGGGATGACCGGAACCTCCTTCAACGGGACCCTCCCTCTGGCGGCGGCTACCACCGGGGTGGAGGGGCTTCGCGCCATCATCCCCATCGCTCCGAATACCTCGTACTGGCACTACTACCGCTCCCACGGGCTGGTGCGCTCTCCCGGCGGGTACCTGGGTGAGGACATCGACTCCCTCTACGATTACGTGAACAGCGGAGACCCCGAGCGGCGGGACTATTGCAACGCCACCTACCGGGTGGAGATGCACGAACGCCTCGACCGGGTCACCGGGAACTGGAACGACTTCTGGGCTTCCCGGGACTACGCGCTGCAACTTGATTCGCTGCGGGCCGCCGTCCTCATGGCCCACGCCTGGAACGACTGGAACGTCATGCCCGAGCACTCCGTCCGGGTCATCGAGGGGCTCAAGGAGCGGGGCGTTCCCCTCAAGATGTACTTCCACCAGGGGGGACACGGCGGGGCTCCCCCCCTCGAGATGATGAACCGGTGGTTCACCCGGTACGTCCTGGAGGTGGAGAACGGGGTGGAGAATGAGCCGCGGGCCTGGATCGTACGGGAGGGGGAGGATCGCCTCGCCCCCACCCCGTACCCGGACTGGCCTCACCCCGAAGCCGCCCCGGTGACGCTCCACCCCGGCGGGGGTGGAACCGCGGCGGGGACGCTCGCCCTGTCCCCACCCTCGGTCCGCACCCCGGAAACGCTGGTGGACGATGTATCGGTCAGCGGACGGGACCACGCCCTGGCCGGCGAGTCCCGGCACCGCCTCCTCTACCGGACGGCGGAGCTCTCCGCCCCGGTGCACATCTCGGGAACCCCGGAGGTGACCATCCGGATGACCGCCGACCAACCGGCGGTGAATCTCTCCGTCTGGCTCGTGGCCCTCCCCTGGGAGGACGCTCCCCCTCGGCAGCCCAACTTCAGCGTCATCACCCGGGGATGGGCGGATCCGCAGAACCACCGCTCCCTCACCGAGAGCGATCCCATCGTCCCGGGGGAGTTCCGCACCCTGACCTTCACCCTCCAGCCCGACGATCAGGTCATCCCGGAAGGGAAGCGGATCGCCCTCATGATCTTCTCGTCGGACCCCGAATTCACCCTCCGGCCCTCGCCGGGGGCCGAACTCACGGTGGAGCTGGACGGGACCTCTCTCACCCTCCCGGTGGTGGGAGGCGCGGCGGCGCTGGAGCGGGCGTTGGCGGGAGGGGGCTGAGGGGAGAACCGGCCACGTTCGGTATCTGAGGGGCGGAAGGGAGGATGCAACCATCCCCCCTTCCGCCCCGTCTTATTCCTGCGTATCACCGAACGCCTCGCCGCCGAGGTGTGCCCTCACGCCAACCCCGCAGAAGGAATCTCCGTGTACCGATCTCCGCGCTCCGCACCGCGCCACGCCACTCGACTCCTCTTCCTCGCCCTTATCCTCCTCATCACCGCGTGTGGTGATCGAGGCGGAGAATCGGGGATCTACGCCGACTGGAGATCGGAAGAAGTCCAGGAAGGGGATACCGTCGTGGTCCGCACCCTCGAGGGGAGTGTATGGGGCGATTCCATGGTCCTCGTTCCCATGGTGGCGGTTGGAGAGCTCGAAGGAGAGGAACCCTACCTCCTGGGGAGCCCCGACGCGGTGGATCTGGACTCCCGGGAGCGCATCTGGGTGGCGGACGGCCAGGCGGCCGAGATCCGCGTCTTCGACCGGGAGGGGAGATACCTCTTCACCGTGGGTGGTCGGGGGGGAGGGCCCGGCGAGTTCACCCGTCCGGATGACCTCAGGGTGACACCTGGAGATGAGGTGATCGTCCGGGATCAGCAGGGTGCCCGGTTCTCGGTGTTCTCTCCCGAGGGAGAGTTCCTCCGCTCCTGGCCGCTCCAGGGGGGGTTTTCGACGAGCACCGGTTTTCACCTGGACCGGAACGGGCAGGTCCGGCACCCCACGATCCGAAACGTCGGAGCCGAAATAGGATCCTGGCGTACCGCTCTGGCGGTTTTTGAAAGCGCCACAGGGATGGTCGTGGACACGGTGGACGTCCCCACCCGGGACATCGAGGCCCCCTTCGTGGAGGTGAGAAATGAAGGGTCGATCTCGCGAAATACCGTCCCCTTCACCTCGGGGGAGCGGTGGGCGCTCACCCCCGAAGGCACCCCCATCTACCTCTTCACCGGGCGGCCCCGGTGGGAGCGGTGGAACCCCGACGGGACCATCCTTGCCGTGGAGCGGGTTGCGGAGGCCGCGCCCGTTGCCCCGGGGGAGCGAGCCGACCACCGGGAACGCATCACCCGGGGCTTCCGCCGCATCGACCCTGCGTGGCGCTGGCAGGGGATCGACATCCCCGACACCAAACCCTTCTTCCGTGGGATCACCGTGGGCGTCGACGGCTCGGTCTGGCTCTACCGGCACGTACAGGCCACCGAGGTGGAGAATCCGGACTGGACCCCCATGTCCCCCGAAGGCACCCCCCGTACGGTGTGGCAGGAACCCGACATCTTCGACGTCTTCGACCCAGACGGGCGCTACATGGGACCGGTGAGTTTCCCGGAGGGATTCGTCAGATCCCGGAAGAGTCGCTTCTCACTGGATGAGGTCCTGGCAGTGGTCACCCACCCGCTGGGGCATGAGCAGGTGGTGCGCTACCGGGTGGAGGGAAGGGAGGCAAGAACCCCTTAGCCCCCCGCGGGTACGGCGTGGCATGGCCAGAAATCCGGCACCCCCGTACCTGGAACCGGCGGAGCTCTCCCCGCGCCTACTCCCATACACGGGAGCCGAGGACGACCCCACCCCCCACCCGGACGGATTCCTCGCCTCGGTGGCGCTCATCCTGCGCCCGGCTCCCCTCTCTCCCGAACTCCTCTTCATCCGGAGGGCCGTGTTCGAGGGAGATCCCTGGTCCGGCCACATGGCCTTCCCGGGGGGGCGGAAAGATCCTGCCGACCCCTCCCTCCTCCACACCGCCCTCCGGGAAACCCGGGAGGAGACGGCCCTCCCCCTGGACGATGTGGGTTCGCCTCTCGGTCGCCTTTCCCTCGTGGCTCCTCGGACCCCCCACCTCCCACCCCTCTCGGTGGTTCCCTTCGTCTTCACCGTCCCGGAGTCCACCCCGGCGCGGGTGGCGTCACCGGAGCTGGCGGAGACCCTCTGGGTCCCGGTGTCCCACTTCTACGACCCGAAGACCCGAACCACCTACCGGCGGCGCCTCGGGGGGGTGGACCTCACCTTCCCCGCCTTCGATCTGGGTGAGCGCATCGTCTGGGGGCTCACCCACAGGATCGTGGAGGACTTCCTGGCGCGGCTCCGGTAACGGCAACCGCAATCGGGATCAGATCTCCGACCGCTCCACCCGGATCCCCCGGGCCTCCAGCCCCTTCAGGAAGGCGCCAGGGACCACCGTCTCGTCGGGTGTCCGCACCCCCGGCTCCCGGATCTCCCCCGCGATCTGCATGAGGGCGGTGAGGGCGAGAGAGTACCCGGTGGTCTGCATCATGGCGGTGATCCCCGTGGCGTTGTCGTAGCGGGCCAGGAGATCGTACCGCACCCCCGCCGCCGATCCGTCACGGCGCCCCTTCACCTCGACCCGCAGCGCCACCAGATCTTTCCCCTCGGGCTTCAGAAGCTTGGGGGTGACCCGGTCGATGAAGAACCGACGGGGAGTGATTTCCTCCGACCCCACCTGCACCGGCGTGTCGTCGATGAGCCCCAGCTCCCGGATCGCCTTCATGAGCTGGGCGTGCCCCGGGTAGCGGAGCGTCTTGTACTCCATGGAGCGGATCTCCCCCCGGTACCGGAAGGGCATGGTGGAGATCCCGCCGGCGGTGTAGAAGGCCTCCAGCGTCCCCAGCGGAGCAGGAAACTCCACCGTCTCCAGGCCGTCGAGGGGGTCGACCTCCGCGGGCTCCCCATCCTTCAGGACGAGACCCGGGGTGGTGTAGTAGTCGAGAACCCCTTCCATGGAGTAGACGATCTGGTAGTTGAGGGGCGGTTCGGGGTTCTGCGGGAGCCCCCCCACCAGGAGCTTCACCGAATCCACCTCCCCCACCTCGTCGATCCCCGCCTGAGCCAGGATGTTCACCAGCCCCGGCGCCAGCCCGCAATCCGGGATGACGCTCACCCCGGCCTCCCGCGCCTGGGCATCCAGCGTCCGCTGCTCCTCCACGATCTCGGTGTTCCCCCCCAGGTCGGCGAAGTGGGCTCCCGCCTCGATGGCCAGCCGGGTCATGGGGAAGTTGAAGTAGTAGGGGAGGGCGCACACCACCGCCGCCGCTCCCTCCAGCACCGGGCGCACCGAATCGGGGTTCGAGGCATCCACCGACACCACCTCCAGCCGGTCTCCCAGGAAGGGGCGAAGGAAGGGGCGCACCCCATCCACCGACTGGTCGGCCAGGACCACCTTCGTGATCCCCTCTCCCATCTTCAGAAAGTCGTACGCCGCCGCCGACCCCTGCGCTCCACCTCCGAGAACGACCACCTTCATGACGTCACCTCGTTCCTTCCAATCGTGAAGGGCCCTCAGGGGCGTCACCATGGCGCCCCCGCGAGCCCGCTTCGGTTCATGTCCTGTCGGGTTACCCGCCGAAGAGGTCCGGCTGGGGTTCATCCGGATGGGAGGATGGGTTTCCGGGGGTATCGGCACCCGCTTCCGTCGAAGCCGACTCCTCTCCCTCGGCGACGTTCTCCTCCTCGGGATCTCCCGGGTCGCCGCCGTCTTCACGACGGCGCTCCAGGAGGGCGTGGGTCAGCTCCACCACCCGGTCACCCCCCTCCAGACGGACGAGGCGACTCCCCCGGGTGCGCCGACCCTGGGCCGGAATCTCGCCTGCGTCGAGACGGGTGACCACCCCCGCGGCAGTGATGAGGGTGACCCCATCTCCGGAGAGCGCCTCCAGCGCTCCCACGATGCGCCCGCCCCCTCCGCCGGGGATGGCCAGCGTCCCCATCCCCCCTCGCTTCTGGAGAGGGAATTCATCCAGCGGTGTACGCTTCCCCCACCCGTCCTCGGTGACGGTGAGGACCGACGCGTCGCGACGGACGAGGATCATCCCCACCACCGCGTCATCCCCCTTGAGGTCGATCCCCTTCACCCCCTGGGCGGATCTCCCCACCACGGGGATCTCCTTCTCCTGGAACCGGATGGCCCTCCCCTCGGAAGTCATGATCATGACTTCCGCCCGGCTGTCGGAGATGACCACGTCGGTGATGCGATCCCCTTCCCGCACCCCGGCCGCGATGATCCCCCCGGAGCGGGGGTTGGAGAACTCGGAAAGGGACGTGCGCTTGGCCGTCCCCCGTGCCGAGAGGAAGACGAGCACCTTACCCTCTTCGGCGAGGTCGTCCACCGGGAGGAGCGCCACGATCCGGTCGCTCCGCTCCGCCCCCAGGAGGGCGTAGACCGACTGCCCCCGGGAGGCGCGGGCCGACTCGGGAACGTCCATCACCGAGAGGAAGTGGCAGTGCCCCCCCTCGGTGAAGGCAAGAAGCCACCCCTGGGTGCGGGCGGTGAAGACCCGCTCCAGCCAGTCGTCTTCGTAGTTCTCCATCCCCGCCAGCGCCATCCCGGCGTTTACCCGGCGGCGGTAGAGGTGGACGGGGATCCGCTTCACGAACCCCTGTCGGCTCACCGTCACCACCACGTCTTCGTCCGCCTCCACCTGCTCCACCGGAGCCTCGTGCTCCTCGGCGTCGGTGAGGATCTGGGTCCGTCGGGGGTCGCCGAACTTCGCCACCACCCCGTCCAGCTCCTCCAGGATGAGGTCGAGCTGCGCCTCCCGGCTGTCGAGGAGCGCTCGAAGGCGTGCGATGAGCTCCTCCAGCTCGGCGAGGCGCTCCCGGAGCTGGCGCCCCTCCAGCGAGGTGAGGCGAGCAAGCCGCATGTTCAGGATGGCGTCGGCCTGCACCTCGGAGAGCCCGAAGCGGTCCTGGAGGCGGTCCGAGGCCTGGGACCGATCCTCCGAACCCTTGATGATGGCCACCACCTCGTCGATGTGGTCCAGCGCCACCAGGAGCCCTTCCACCACATGACGCTCCGCCTCGGCCTTCTCCAGGTCGAAGCGTGCGCGGCGCACCACCACGTCCAGGCGATGGTCCCGCCACCGCTCCAGGATCTCCTTCAGGTTCAGCTCTTTCGGCTCCCCATGGTCCAGCGCCAGGAGGATGGCCCCGAAGGTGCTCTGGAGCGAGGTGCGGCGGTACAGCGTCGAGAGGATGGGTCCCGGCTTTACCCCCCGCTTCAGCTCGATGATGAGGCGGAACCCGTCCCGATCCGATTCGTCCCGGACGTCGCTCACCCCGTCCAGCTTCCCCTTCCGGGAGAGGTCCACGATCTGCTCGATGATCTTGGACTTGGAGACCCCGTACGGGATCTCCGTCACCACGAGCTGCTCCTTCCCCCCCCGGAGCGCCTCCTTCACGATGCGGGCC
>JBJHBD010000117.1:0-9506 GCA_050485305.1 Gemmatimonadota bacterium | reverse complement strand
CGGGGCGCCGGGCTCGGCGGCGGGCACGACGAGCGGGAGCAGACGCTGAACCAGCTCCTGGTGGAGATGGACGGCTTCGAGGCCAACGAGGGGGTGATCCTCCTGGCGGCCACGAACCGCCCCGACGTGCTGGATCCGGCCCTCCTCCGCCCGGGGCGCTTCGATCGGCAGGTGGTGGTGGATTCTCCCGACGTGCAGGGGCGGGAGATGATCCTCAGGGTCCACGCCAGGAAGCTTCCTCTGGACGAAGATGTGGAGTTGGGGATCATCGCCAAGGGGACGCCGGGGCTCTCCGGCGCCGATCTGGCCAACATCTGCAACGAGGCCGCCCTCTACGCCGCCCGCCGCGACGCCGATCGGGTGAGTATGGACGACTTCGAGCGGGCCAAGGACAAGGTCATGCTCGGCGCCGAGCGGCGAAGTCTGGTCCTTACCGAGAACGAGCGGAAGCTCACCGCCTATCACGAGGCCGGGCACGCCGTTATCGGGTTGCGGGTGCCGGGGATGGATCCCATCCACAAGGTCACCATCGTCCCCCGTGGACGAGCCCTCGGGATCACTGCCTCCCTCCCCCAGGAGGACCGGCACTCCTACACCAAGGAGTGGCTCCAGTCCCAGCTCATCATGCTCTTCGGAGGGCGGGTGGCCGAGGAGATGATCTTCGGGCACGGGAAGGTGACCACCGGGGCCGGGAACGACATCGAGCGCGCCACCTCGCTGGCGCGACGGATGGTGACCCGCTTCGGGATGTCCGACGTGGTGGGGCTCATGGCGGTGGGGGATTCGGAGCAGGAGGTCTTCCTCGGACGGGAGCTGGCTCAGCGGAGGGAGATCTCCGAACACACGGCCCAGCTCGTGGACCAGGAGGTGAAACGGTTCCTGGACGATGCCCACGAGAAGGCGCGAGAGGTGCTGGAACGGGAGAGCGATCTCCTCGAGTCCATTGCCCAGGCCCTCCTGGAGCGGGAGACGCTGGACCGGGCCGAGATCCAGGCGCTGGCCGAGGGGCGAGAGATGCCTCCCCGCGCCATGGAAGGTGTGACGGAGACGGATGCCGGTGCGGGAAAGTCCCCGGCGGAAGCCGCCGACTCCGGGGAGGAGTCGAGAGGGGAGGAGGGCAATGGAGGCGACTCCCAGGCTGAACTCCCTCTTTCGGCGGAGAGCGATGTGGAGGACTCGACGGGAGAGACCGCCATCCCCACCCCATCGGCTCGACGCTCCCGGGAGGCGCCGGAGCCCGATACGTCCCGGTGAGCTTCGCCCTGGCCTCTCCCTCCTCTTCCTCCTGGCGTATCGGGGGAGGGGTAATCTCCCTGGAGAGCCCGCAGGTCATGGGGATCCTGAACCTCACTCCGGACTCCTTTTCGGACGGGGGAGAGGTGGATGGGGTGGACGCCGCTCTCCGCCGGGCGGAACGCCTCATCGCGGAGGGGGCCGCGCTCCTGGATGTGGGGGGGGAGTCCACCCGGCCCGGAGCCGTCTCCGTCCCGGCCACGGAGGAGATCCGCCGTGTCGTTCCGGTGGTGGAGGCGCTCCGACGGGAGTTCCCGGTTCCCATCTCCGTCGACACGAGGAAGGCCGCCACCGGTCGGGCCGCCCTCCAGGCCGGTGCGTCCATCGTGAACGACGTCTCCGGGCTGGCCTTCGACCCGGCTCTCGCCGGGGAGGTGGCGCGGAGTGGCGCCGGGGTCGTGCTCATGCACATGCGAGGGACTCCCGAGACCATGGAGGGGGAGCGGGAGTATGCCGACCTCGTGGGCGAGGTGACGGCCGAGCTGGCGGCGGCGGTGGGGAGGGCTCTCGATGCCGGGGCGGATCCCGCGGCCATCGTGGTTGATCCGGGGATCGGCTTCGCCAAGGGCCATCAGCAGTCGCTGACCCTCCTGGGATCGGTGGACCGGATTCGCGAGTTGGGGTATCCGGTTCTGGTCGGGCCCAGTCGGAAGCGATTCCTGGGTGAGATCCTCGACCTCCCGCCGAGGGAGCGGGGGGTGGGAACGGCGGCGGCCTGCGTGATGGCGTACCTGGGGGGAGCCCGCCTCTTCCGCGTCCATGACGTGCGCCCTACCGTGGAGGCGCTCCGGGTGGCCGAGGCGATCCGGGAGGCGGTGACTCCTCCGGGAACCGGACGGTGAGAGAGGGATGAGCGTGCTCTGGGAACAGATCCAGCTCCTGAGGCCCCGGTGGGGTGACCTCATCGAGATCGCCATCGTGGCGATCCTGGTGTATCGCTTGCTTATCCTCCTCCAGCGCACCCGGGCCATGCAGATGATCCTGGGGGTGGGGCTCCTGGGAGGGGTCTACGTCCTGGCCCGGATGCTGGACTTCTCCCTCATCCGGACCATACTGGAGACCCTCTTCCAGTACGGCGCCATCGCGGCGCTGGTCGTCTTCCAGCCCGAACTGCGGGCCGCGCTGGCTCGCCTGGGGCAGAACCGGTTCTTCCGGATGTTCGCCAAGATGGAGAGTCGGAAGGTGGTGGACGAACTGGTGGAGGCCGCGGAGCAGCTCTCCCGGAATCGGTGCGGGGCCATCATCGCCATCGAGAACGAGGTGGGGCTCGACGAGTACGCTCGGACGGGCTCGGCCCTCGAAGCGAAGGTGTCGGCGGAGATGATCACCACCATCTTCACCCCCTATTCCCCTCTCCACGACGGCGCGGTCATCATCGTGGGAGACACGATTCGGGCGGCGGGGGCCATCCTCCCACTCACCCAGACTCCCATGGCGGACAAGTCGCTGGGAACCCGTCACCGGGCGGCGGTGGGGCTCTCCGAGGAGTCGGATGCGCTGGTGGTGGTGGTGAGCGAGGAAACCTCCCGGATTTCGGTGGCACAGAGGGGTCACCTGGAGATCGGAGTGGATCCTGCGCGGCTCCGATCCATCCTGGAGGGAGCCCTCCCCGACGGTGGGAAGTCGCTGAAACTCCTCTCCAACAACAGATGACGCCCGATGGGCCGGTTCGCGTTGACACGCTCGGGAGCGGCCCCGTAGATTGCCGCCGAAGTCACCCCCCAGAGAAATTCGCCTCCGCGGCGTGGGGTACCATTCCCCTCGCCCCGATCCATTCCCTTAAAGGAGATCAGCTTTGAGCGACCTCCAGTATTCGCTTCTGAGCCTCTTCCATGACGGCGGGCCCATGATGTACGCCCTCGTCCTCTGCTCCCTGATCTCCCTCGGGGTGATCATCGCCAAGGCCTGGACCCTCTGGTTGGCCCACCGAGACACCCAGACGATTCTGAACGACGTGGAGGAGCTGGCCCGGGCCGGTCGGATCCGGGAGGCCATGCAACGCTGCATCGAGACCCCCGGGCCCACCTCGGCCATCCTCCTGGCCGGGCTCCGGCGCATCGAAGATGGTCAGATCGGTGAAGACGAACTCGAGCAGGCCATCAGCACCACCGGGACCATCGAGCTGGGTTTCCTGGAGCGGGGACTGGTGATTCTGGCCACCATCGCCAACGTGGCCCCGCTCATGGGCTTCCTGGGGACGGTGGCGGGGATGATCATGGCCTTCGCCGCCATCGAGGTGGCCGGAGACGTGGATCCCACCCTGGTCGCGGGAGGGATCAAGGTGGCGCTCCTCACCACCGCCACGGGGCTTCTCATCGCCATCCCCACGAACATCGGGTACAACTTCTTCGTGACCCGGATCGATACCCTCATCGTCGACATGGAGCAGGGGACCCAGGCACTCCTGAACCTGGCGTGGGACATGGAGCAGGAAGGGAAGCTGAAGGTGCAGTCCGAGGCGCCCTCCGTGGCGCCGACCGGTGCCGGCATCCCCCGCCCCGACCACTCGGCCACCACCCCGCCCGCCAGCCCCCCGGCGCCCGAACTGGACGATCCGGGAAGAGGCGAAGACTAAAAAAATCGTTGCGGAACCCATCCCCCTCGTATACTGTATAACCATACGACGTCCCATTTAGGAGAACACGAGTGGCGATCCTCAAAAAGAATTCCAAGGTCAGCGACGAGATCCCATCCTCGTCCATGGCCGACATCGCCTTCCTCCTCCTCATCTTCTTCCTGATCACGACGGTCTTCCCGAAGGATCAGGGGCTCCGGATCGTGCTTCCGGAGCAGCAGGAGGAGGTGGAGGTGTCGCAGCGGAACATCCTCCACATCCATGTGATGCCGCAGGGGAATGTGATCATCCGTCGCGGGGAGAGCCCCGACGAGTCGACGATCACGGCACGGCAGGTGGAGGACCTCTGGCGGGTTGAGGTCGCCCAGAACCCCAACCTGATCGCCGTGGTGCGAACCCATCCGGAGGCACCCCACCGTCTCATGATCCAGGTGCTCGATGCCCTCCATGTGGCGGGCGCGGCGCGAATCTCACTTCAGGTACTGGACGCATAACCGATGGCGCTCAAGGGTGGAGGTTTCCAGCGGAAGTCGAAGGCGTCGGACGAGATCCCCTCGTCCTCGCTGGCAGATATCGCGTTTCTCCTTCTCATCTTCTTCATGGTGACCACCGTCTTCCGGGAGGAAGCGGAACGGCCCATCGAGTGGCCGGAAGCTCAGGCCACCCAGCAGATCGATGAGAGGCGGGACAACATCCTCTACGTGTGGGTTGAACGGAACGGGGATGTGTACATCAATGACCGACTGATCCCGATGGCGGATGTGGCCGCCATCGTGGGGCCCCAGTGGCTCGCTTCCGGGCAGCGGCTCATCATCTCGCTTCGTGCGGATGCCATGACGCCCTACCGGTTCATCGATCAGGTTCAGGAGCAGCTCAAGGCGGCCGGTTCCGTCTACGTGGTGTTCGCCACGGAGCTTGAGCGGCGCATAACGCGGGAGAGACGATGAGCAACGACACGCCAATCCAGCCGACCATGATGGACACCGCCAACGATCGCCTGAAGCGGTCGTTCGGGTCCTGGTTCTGGGGATCCATGGTGGCCGCGGCTTTCATCCACTTCGCCATCATCGCCTTCTGGCCCACGCTTCAGGCCTCCGATGTGGCGTATACCCAGGATGAACTGGAGATGATCGACATTCCGCCCGAGATCGAGATTCCGCCGCCACCGGAGCAGATCCAGCGGCCGGCGAACCCGGTCATCACCGATGCCCAGATCGACGAGGACATCACGATTGCCCCGACGACCTTCGAGGACAATCCCATCGATGACCTTCCTCCCCCTCCCACCGACCGGGCGGTGGACCTGTCGGACCAGCCGACCTTCACCCCCATGACGGTGCGCCCCGAGCTCCGGAACCGGGCCCAGTTCGAGCGACTCCTCGAGCGGGAGTACCCGGCCCTCCTCCGGGATGCGGGGATCGGCGGGACGGTGGTCATCCACTTCTTCATCAACACCCAGGGGAGGGTGGATAACCACTTCGTGGCAGAGAGTTCCGGGTATGAGGCGCTCGACGCGGCTGCGGATCGAATCGCTCCGCAACTCGAGTTCACCCCGGCCCGTAATTACGATCAGGTGGTCCCCGTCTGGGTGATGATCCCCATTACCTTCCGAGCGCGCTGATCGCCGGACGACGGCCTGCCAACGGTCGAACGCCCCGTCGGTCCCGGACCGACGGGGCGTTTCCGTTCCGGGGAGGCGGGTTCCATCGGGAGAAGTGAAGAAGTACCTTCCCGGTTCATGGATACGAGCCGCTTGAGGGAACGGGTGGAAGAGGTCCGTCGGCGCATCCGGGAGGCGGCTGAGCGCGGTAGATGGAGCTCCGCCGAGGTCCGGCTGGTGGCGGTCACGAAGGGGCACTCCGTGGCGACCTGCCGTGTCGCGGTGGAGGCAGGCCTCACCGACCTGGGTGAAAACCGGGTGGAGGAGCTGGAAGCGAAGGTTTCCGCCCTGGGAGAGTGGGGAGGGCGGTGGCATATGATCGGTCGCCTCCAGCGCCGCAAGGCCCCCCGGGCTCGGGAGCTGGCCCACCTCGTCCATTCGGTGGACTCGGTGGCGCTGGCGGAGCGTTTGGAGCGAACCGCTCCGGAGGGTGTCGAACCCCTCCCCATCCTGGTGCAGGTGAACACGGCGGGGGAGGAGGCGAAGGCCGGGTTTGCACCGGAGGCCTTCCTCCGGGAGTTCCCGGAGATCCTCGCCATGGAAACGCTGGACGTGCGGGGACTCATGACCATGGCTCCCCTCACCGGAGAGGAGGGGATCCTTCGCGGGAGCTTTCGACGCCTTCGGGAACTTCACGAGGAGGCCCGTGCCCGCTATGACGGGTACCGAGGGAATGAGCTGTCCATGGGGATGTCCAACGACTACGAGCTGGCAGTGGAGGAGGGGAGCACCATGGTCCGACTGGGAACCGTGCTTTTCGGGGAGAGAGGGGGATGATCGATCTTACGCCGCTGGATGTGCGCAAGAAGCGGGGCGACTTCCGCAAAGGGCTCCGCGGCTACGAACCCCAGGAGGTGGACACCTTCCTGGAGCTGGTGGCCGAACGGATGGAGGAGCTGGTTCGGGAGAACCTCACCCTCACCGAGCGAGCCGGGCGGTTGGCCCAGCAGGTCCAGGGGCAGGAGGGGCGGGAACGCGCCGTCCAGGACGCTCTTGTGACCGCCCAGGAACTCCGGGAAGAGATTCGAGATCAGGCCCGGAAGGAGGCGGAGAACATCGTCCGGGAGGCGGAGTCCGAAGCGGAGCGGATCCTCGCGGTGGCGGAGAAGGCGCTTGCCGACCGACATCGGGAGCTCCGGGAACTCTCCCGGGAACGGGGGCGCTTTCTCAAGGCGTTCCGGCTTCTCCTGGAGCGGGAGATGGATGTGGTGGAGGTGGAGGAGCGCTCCGAGTGGTCCGACGATCTCTCCCGGGACGACGAAGAGAAGCCGGCCTCCCACTCGGCGAGCGGGGAAACCGACTTCGACCCCTTCACCGAACCGGATCCCACCTCGAATCCGGCCCCGCCCGTGGACGGCGGTGGCTGGCTTGGAGGACCTGAAGAGGGGGAGCGTCCCGGGTTCGCCCCCGGGGAGCTGGATGCCCTCCTGAACGACGACGACGATGACGAGGAGGTGAGCCTCTTCGACGACAACCCTGATCGCCCCGCGGGACCCTGACCTTCATGCACTACCCCGACGCTCCCCGCACCCTCCAGATGTTGGAGGAGGGGATCCTTCAGCTCTGGCGCGACGAAGATCTCTTTCGGCAGACGCTGGCGGCCACCGCCGAGGGCGAGCCCTTCATCTTCTATGAGGGCCCCCCCACCGCCAACGGAAAACCGGGACTTCATCACATCATATCCAGAACCATCAAGGACCTGGTGTGCCGCCACCGCACCATGCAGGGGCGGTACGTGCACCGAATCGCCGGGTGGGACACCCATGGCCTCCCGGTGGAGATCGAGGCGGAGAAGGCGCTGGGGATCTCGGGGAAACCCGACATCGAGCGGATGGGGATCGCCGAGTTCAACCGGGTCTGCCGGGAGTCGGTGTTCACCTACAAGGAAGACTGGGAACGCCTCTCGGAGCGCATCGGCTACTGGCTGGACTACTCCAACCCGTACGTCACCTTCCACACCCCCTACATCGAGTCGGGGTGGGCCATCCTGAAGGAGCTGGCGGGGAAGGGGTACCTCTACCGCGGGCACCGGTCCGTCCCCTATTGCCCCCGGTGCGGGACGGCGCTTTCGTCCCATGAGGTGGCACAGGGGTACGAGGAGGTGGACGACCCGTCGCTCTACTTCCTCTGCGCCTGGACCGACGCCGAGGGGAACGCCGACCCGGAGGGGCGGGACTTCCTGGTATGGACCACCACCCCCTGGACCGTCCCCTCCAACACCGCGCTGGCAGTGAAGGATGACCTCACCTACGCCGAGGTGGCGTGGGAGGGGCGCCGGGTGGTGCTGGCAGAGGCTCGGGTGGAGGCCCTCTTCGGCGAAGGGACGGAGATCGTCCGGCGCTACACCGGCGCCGAGCTGGCGGGGCAGCGCTACGCCCGCCCCCTGGAGATCGTCTCCCTCACCCACGAGGAGCGCAGCCAGGGGTGGCGGGTCGTCACCGAGGATTTTGTCACCGCCGACGACGGTTCGGGGCTGGTGCACCTGGCCCCTGCCTTCGGCTCCGATGACTTTGCCGCCGGGCAGCGCCACGGCTTCCCGCTGCTGCGCCCGGTGGATGACCGGGGGTGCTTCGAGGCCGGGCTCCCCCTGGTGGGAGGCGTCTTCGTGAAGGAGGCCGACCCCCTCCTGGTGGAGGCCCTCCGCGACGGCGGGCGCCTCTTCCGCACCGGCACCATGACCCACAGCTACCCCCACTGCTGGCGGTGCCGGTCGCCCCTCCTCTACATGGCGCGGAACTCCTGGTTCATTGCCACCTCCACCCGGAAGGAGGTCATGCTGGCCAACAACGCCCAGGTGAACTGGCACCCCCCCGAACTGGGAGAGGGGCGGTTCGGCGAGTGGCTGGCCAACAACGTGGACTGGGCCCTTTCCCGGGACCGGTTCTGGGGGACCCCCCTCCCGGCCTGGGTCTGTGACCGGGAGCCCGAGCGGGTGGAATGGATCGGATCGCTGGCCGAGCTGGCGGACCGGGCCGGCGGGTTGCCGGACGACTTCGACCCCCATCGCCCGTACATCGACGAGGTGACCTGGGGGTGTGAGTGCGGCGGCACCATGCGCCGCGAGCCCTCGGTGCTCGACGCCTGGTTCGACTCCGGCGCCATGCCCTACGGGCAGTGGCACTGGCCCCACGCCAACGAGGACGAGTTCCGCCGCCACTTCCCCGCCGACTTCATCTGCGAGGGGCTGGACCAGACCCGGGGGTGGTTCTACTCCCTCATGGCGCTGTCGTCGCTCCTGGAGCTGGGGCCCGCGTACCGGAACGTCATTGTGAACGGCCTCATCCTGGACGCCGAGGGGCAGAAGATGTCCAAATCCAGGGGGAACACGGTGGACCCCTGGGACGCCATCGGGGACTTCGGCGCCGACGCCATTCGCTGGTACCTCGTCACCTCGTCCAACCCCTGGGTCCCGAAGCGGTACGATCCCGACGGGTTGGGCGAAAGCGCCCGCCGCTTCTTCGACACGGCGCTCAACACCTACCGCTTTTTCGCCCTCTACGCCAACGCCGAAGGGTGGCTTCCGGAGGATGGGTTCCGGGAGGATGGGCCCCCCTCGCAGCCGGCGGTGTCCGCGGACGGAGCCGGGTCCGCCGGCGCATCCCCGGGAGAGGCGGGCGCCGTCCTGGACCGTTGGCTCCGCTCCCGCCTTCATTCCCTGGTGGCCGAGGTGGGGGGCGAGCTGGACGCCTACCAGCTCACGAAAGCGTACCGGGCCGTGGGCGAGTTCCTGAACGAGGATCTCTCCAACTGGTTCGTACGGCGCTCCCGCCCCCGCTTCTGGGGGAACACCGACGCCGCCGATTCCCGGGCCGCCTTCCGGACCCTCTGGGAAGCGCTGGTGACGGTGGCCCGCCTGGTGGCGCCGGTCACCCCCTTCTTCGCCGACTGGCTCCATCGGGCCCTCACCGGCGGGAAGAGCGTGCATCTGGCTCCCTTCCCGGTGGCGGACAAGGCGCTCCGGGACGAGGCGCTCGAGGC
>JBJHBD010000116.1:0-9587 GCA_050485305.1 Gemmatimonadota bacterium | reverse complement strand
GGACGGACCTCCTCCTGCACGACGCCATGTACACCGACGAGGAGTACACCCGCCGGGGAGGATGGGGACACTCCACCCCCCGGCAGGCCCTCGAGCTGGCGCTGGAGGCGGGGGTCCGGCGCCTCATCCTCTTCCACCACGCTCCCGAGCGCTCCGACGACCAACTCGACCGGATCCTGGACGAACTCCGGAATGAGGCCGCGCGTCGGGGGGGGCCGGAGGTGGACGCCGCCTGGGAGGGGGGGGAGTGGACGGTGACCCATCCTCCCATTCCGGTGCCCGCCCCCTGACGAGAGACTTCCCCAGACATCCGACTCGCCATGCGCCCCAGACCGACACCTCCCGAACCGACGCTCCGGCTCTTCGTCCCGGAGGGCCGGGTCCCGCCCCCCCTCCGAGGGGAGGGGATCGACCTCCTGGAGATCACCACCCTCGCCGGGGTCGATCCGGGAGAGGAGGGGGCGTGCGCCCTCCTTCTGGACGGGGTGCTGGCGGCGGCCGGGGGGGTGGAAGGGGTGCGGGACCTCCCGCCGGAGGTGGCCGTCGTCTCCCTCGACGGCGAGGGGGCGCGGGTGGCGACGGCGGCGGGACGCCTCTTCCTCTCGCTGGCGGGTGAGGATCGGGAGGATCCCATCCTCCGGGGGGTGAGGGCTGCGCTGGAGCACGCCGCGGTGCTCCGGGGAGCCGCGCAGGCACAGGGCAAACTGGACCGGATCCAGGGCGAGTTCCGGGAGCTGACCCGGGTGGGGATGGCGCTCATGAGCGAGCGAGACCCGGACAGACTCCTGGGGCTGATCCTGACCCAGGCGCGACGGCTCACCCTCTCCGACGCCGGGTCCCTCTATCTGGTGGAGGAGGGGGATGAGGGGGAGCACCTCCGCTTCCGGCTGGCGCAGAACGACTCCCTCCCGGATCTCCCCGCCCCCGACTTCACCCTCCCCATCGACCGCGCCAGCCTCGCCGGGTACGTGGCCGCCACCGGGGAAGATCTCGTCATCGACGACGTCTACGACCTCCCCGACGACACTCCCTTCACCTTCAACACCACCTTCGACGAGAACTTCGGGTACCGGGCGCAATCCATGCTGGTGGTCCCCATGACCGACCATCGGGACCGGATGGTGGGGGTGGTGCAGCTCATCAACCGGAAGCGACGCGCCGACGGGGTCATCCGGGACGAGGCAGGCGCGAAGGCCGAAGTGGTCCCCTATGGCGAGCGGGACGTGGAGATCGTCCGCTCCCTGGCGGGGCAGGCGGCGGTCTCCATCGAAAACGGGCAGCTCTACCGGAGCATCGAGCACCTCTTCGAGGGGTTCATCAAGGCGGCGGTGACCGCCATCGATCAGCGGGACCCCACCACCTCGGGACATTCGGTGAGGGTGGCCACCCTCACCTGCGACCTGGCGGAGGTGGCGGATCGCGCCGTCGCGGGCCCCTTCCGAGAGGTGCGCTTCACCCGGGAGCAGATGAAGGAGCTCCGCTACGCCGGCCTTCTCCACGACTTCGGCAAGGTGGGGGTGCGGGAAGAGGTGCTGGTCAAGTCGAAGAAGCTCCCTCCGGTAATGCTGGAGCGCATCGAGTCCCGCTTCGACCTCATTCGCCGGACGCTGGAGGCGGAGTTCCATCGGCAGCGGGCCGAACTCCTCATGCGGGAGGGCCCGGGCGCCGACCCCGCCCGCCTCTTCCGGGAGCTGGAGGGGGAGTACCGGGATTCGCAGGAGCGAGTGGACCGCTTCCAGGCGGCGGTTCGGGAAGCCAACGAACCCCGCGTCCTCCCCGAGGAGTCGGCGGAGATCCTTCACGAGATCGCCGCCACCCGATTCCCCGACCTGGCCGGAGACCCGGCCCCCTACATCACCGGGGAGGAGCTCCATTTCCTCCGGATTCCCAAGGGATCGCTGGATCCGGAGGAGCGGCTCCAGATCGAGTCCCACGTCACCCACACCTACAACTTCCTCCAGCAGATCCCCTGGACCGAAGATCTCGCCAATGTGGCCGCCATCGCACATGGCCACCACGAGAAGCTGGATGGCACCGGGTACCCCCTCCGGCTGGGTGCCGACGCCATCCCCATGCAGACCCGGATGATGACGGTCTCGGACATCTTCGACGCCCTCACCGCCTCGGATCGCCCGTACAAGAAGGCCATGCCCGCCGAACGGGCCATCTCCATCCTGGAGATGGAGGCGAAGGACGGCCAGCTCGACGGTGCCGTGGTTCAGCTCCTCACCGAATCCTCCGTGTTCCGGAAGATCCTCGAAGAAGACTGGAGGACGTTCTGAGATGCGTGCCGAACCGTTCGCGTCTTCCGCCTCCGGAGGTGCCCGCCCCGCCGACCGCCCCTTCCGCCTCGCCGTGAACACCGGGGGGGGCGATGCCCCCGGGCTCAACGCCGTGATCCGCGCCGTGGTCCTCTCCGCCATCCACCATGGGTGGGAGGTGTTCGGGATTCACCGCGGATATGAAGGTCTCATGGATGGGGACGGGGTGGTCCCCCTGGATCGGGCCGCCGTGAAGGGGATCACGTCCCAGGGGGGGACCATCCTGGGGACCACCAACCGGGGAAACCCGCTCCGCTGGCCCCTTCGCCTCCCCGACGGAACGGTGGAGGAGGTGGACCGCTCCGGCGAGATCCTGGCGGGGTTCGAGAAGCACGGCCTGGACGCCCTCGTCGCCATCGGGGGGGATGGATCGCTCCGCATCGCCTCCGAGCTGGCCGATCGGGGACTCCCGGTCATCGGCGTTCCCAAGACCATCGACAACGACCTGGCCGCCACCCAGGTCACCTTCGGCTTCCACACCGCGGTGCAGACGGCCACCGACGCCATGGACCGCCTCCACTCCACCGCCCAGTCCCACGAGCGGGTCATGGTGGTGGAGCTCATGGGGCGGGACGCCGGGTGGATCACCCTCTTCGCCGGGGTGGCGGGCTCTGCCGACGTCATCCTCATCCCCGAGATCCCCTTCCGGTGGGAGCGGGTGGAGGCGCACCTCCGCGCCCGCTACGAGCGCGACCCCCGCTACGCCATCGTGGCCGTCTCCGAGGGGGCAAAACCCGTTGGCGGCACTACCTCGGTGGTGGAGGAAGCGCAGCCGGGGAAGGCCGAGCGCTATGGGGGGATGGGGGAACGGGTGGCCCGCGAGATCCAGGAGCGAACCGGCTTCGAGACCCGCTCCCTCGTTCTCGGGCACCTCCAGCGAGGGGGTCAGCCCACCGCCTATGATCGCCTCCTGGCGCTCCGCTTCGGGGCAGCGGCCGTGGAGATGGCGGCCCGGGGCGATTTCGGGTGCATGGTGGCGCTGGACCCTCCGGACATCCGCGCCGTCCCTCTCAAGGAGGCCATCGCCTCCACCAAGCTCGTCCCGGTGGAGGGCGACGTCATGCAGACCGCCCGGAACCTGGGGATCGGCTTCGGCGACTGAGCTGCGGGATTTCACCCGGATCTTTCCGGGAGAGGGAGCGCATGGGGCTCCGGGAACCTATCTTCCCGCTGCTTTCCCACGCTCCCCGGTGGACGACCCCACCGGAGGGGCGGCGATGACGACCCTGAAGACCCGAGGCCCTCCCGATGGTGAAGCGTGCTCTTCCCTGGCTCCTCTTTCCCCTCGTCGCCCTCCTTCTCGCCCTCCCGGCCCCGGTATCGGGGCAGGGTGCGCAGGTGGCCGACTACGTCCCCCCCGCGGTTCGCGGCGAGGCCTTCGAGCTCTCGCTCAGGAACTTCATGCGGGCCGAAGAGGTGGTGGGGCAGTCCCCCGCCCAGGTGAACTGGACCGACGATTCCCGATGGATCTACTTCACCTGGGTCCCGGCGGGCGAGGCGTGGAACGCGCCTCGGAAGCTCTGGCGGGTCCCCGCCGCCGGGGGTGAGCCCGAACTCATCGACGATCCGCTGGTGGCCGACTCCCTCCAGATCACCTATGTGGGGGGAGATCTCTCTCCCGACCTCCGGGAGCGGGTTACCTCCTGGCGGGGTGATCTGTACCTCGTGGATCGGAGCACCCTGAGCGTCCGGCGCCTCACCGACACCCGAAATGCCAAGGCCAACCCCCAGTTCTCCGCCGACGGCGGGACCATCCGCTTCGCGGAAGGGGGGCAGCTCTATGCCCTGGAGCTCGCTTCCGGTGCCCTCGTCCAGCTCACCGACATCCGCGACGGGAGTGAGCGGGGCGACACCGATCCCGAAGGGCATCGGGCCTTCCTCCGGGACCAGCAGGTCGAGCTCTTCGAGCACCTTCGCCGGAGGGCCGCCGAGCGGGAGGAGCAGGAGCGGATCGCGGAGCTGCGCCGGGGTCAGGAGCGGGTGCAGACCGTCTGGACCGGGCGGAACGGACGCCCCCAGGGGCTCTCCGTGGATCGGCATGGCCGCTTCGTGGCCGTCACCGCGGTGACCCAGGCCCAGGGAACCCAGCAGGCCGGTGTCCCCCGATGGATCACCGACGACGGGTACACCGCCCTGGACCCCACCCGCACCAAGGTGGGCGACGGGGTGGGGTCTTCCCGGGTGGGGATCCACCCGGTTGGGTCGGACACCATCCTCTGGCTGGACGTGGCGGCGGCGGTGAAGGACCACGCGGAAACCCATCCTCCCGAAGGAATCCACCTCCCGGAGCACCATGACGCGGCGAAGGCCGGAGATCTCCGGATTCAGGGGGTACAGTTCCGGGGGTGGAACGATGCCGGCACCCACGGCCTCGTTTCGGCGGGGTCGTACGACAACAAACACCGGTGGATCTTTTCGGTGGAGGGGGCCACCGGCGCGCTGACGGTGCTCCACCACCTGGCGGACTCGGCGTGGGTGGCGGGCCCCTGCGGGCAGTGCATGGGGTGGTTCCCCGAGGAGGACCGCATCTGGTTCGTGAGCGAGGCAACCCGCTTCGCCCACCTCTACGCGGTGAATGCCGACGGGTCGGATCGCCGCGCCCTCACTTCGGGGGAGTGGGAGGTGCTCCAGGTTTCCATGGACGATGGGCGCACCCATTTCCGGATGCGTACTAATGAAGGGTCGCCCTTCAGCCAGCACCTCTACCGAATGGACTTCGACGGGGGGAACCGGACCCGCATCACCGACGGGCTCGGGCACTTCGATGCCACCGTCTCACCGGACGGGCAACGGCTCGCCATCCTCCACTCCACCCAGACCCGCCCCACCGAGCTCTTCGTGGCGGAGAACCGGGTAGGGGCCCCCATGACGCAGGTCACCACCTCCCCCTCGGAGGAGTGGCTCTCCTTCCCATGGATCCGCGCCGAGATCGTGCACTTCACCGCGCGGGACGGAATCGATGTACCTGCGCGGATCTACCGCCCCTCGGACATGGGGGTCGAACCGAATGGGGCCGCCGTCCTCTTCGTGCACGGCGCCGGCTACCTCCAGAACGTCCACGAATGGTGGTCGAGCTACTACCGTGAGTACATGTTCCATCACTACCTCGCGGCGCAGGGATTCACCGTGCTGGACATCGATTATCGGGGCTCCGCCGGGTACGGGCGGGACTGGAGGACGGCCATCTACCGATTCATGGGCGGGAAGGATCTGTCCGATCATACAGATGGAGTGGGGTGGTTGGTGGAGCACGAGGGGATCGACCCGACCCGGATCGGGATCTACGGGGGTTCGTACGGGGGGTTCATCACCCTCATGGCGCTCTTTACCGAGCCTGACGTGTTCACCTCCGGGGGCGCCCTCCGCTCCGTGACGGACTGGGCCCACTACAACGAAGGGTACACGTCCAACATCCTGAACCGGCCCCACGAGGACCGGGAGGCGTACGTGCAGTCATCGCCCATCTACCACGCCGAAGGGCTCAAGGGGCACCTTCTCATGGGGCACCCCATGTACGACACGAACGTCCACTTTTCGGACATCGTGCGCCTCACCCAGCGCCTCATCGAGCTGGGGAAGGAGAACTGGGAACTCTCCGTCTACCCGACCGAGAACCACGGGATGATCGAGCCCGTGTCCTGGGTGGATCAGTACCGCCGGATCTATGAACTCTTCTGGCGGACCCTTTCCGCCCCCGGGTGCCCGGAGGGAACGGGCACCTGTCCACTCCCGGCCTTCAGGGAAGGGAGGTAGGGTGTCGAGGCGAGGGGAATCACCCATCGGAGGGAGGTACCGGTGAAGAATCTCTCCATCAGGGGTCAGGTGGTGATCCTGGTGCTCTCCGTGGTGATTCCCCTCGTCGGCGTGGGCGCCTACGGCGCCTACACGGAGTTCCGCTTCAGCGCCGAGCGGGCCGAAGAGAGCGCCCTCAGTCTGGCGGAGGTCACGAGCGCCAACATCCAGGCGTTCCTGGACGACGCACTGGCCATGCTTCTCGATGTGGCACGGCGTCCCGAAGTCCGTGCCATGGATAGCGAGCGATGTGATCCCCTCCTCACGGAGCTCCTCTACTTCCTCCCGCAGTACACCAACCTGTTCGTAACCGACGCAACCACCCAACTGGTCTGTTCGGGACTCGAAGGCCCCCCGCGGACGGGTCCCGCCAACTCACCGGACATGACGCGGGCCCTCACCATCGACACCCCCGGCGAATACCTCCTGGCCCGTCCCAGTGTGGGGCGGCTCTCCGGTCGATGGAACTCGGCGCTCATCCTCCCCATCTGGAACGACGAGGAAACCGCCATCATCGGTCTGGCGGGGGTGGGGCTCGACCTTCTCCGATTCCACGGCATCCTCCGATCTCCCAACCTCGCCCCCGGAGCCGTCATCACCATCGACGACCTGGCCGGAACGGTGGTGGCCCGCTCCACCAACCCGGAGCTATGGCTGGGTGAAACCCTCCCCTCCAGCAACAATCCACCCGAACTCCTCACCCAGCCCCGGGGGATCACCTTCGGCCCCGGAGTGGACGGGATCGATCGGGTCTGGGGGTTCTCACGCGTCCCGGGATCCAACTGGAGGGTGTGGGCGGGGATCCCCATCGACCACATCTACGAACCGGTGCGTACCGCCATGGTCGGGAGGCTTCTCGTCCTCCTGGGAGCCTTGGCGCTCGTCACCGTCCTCACCACCGTCATCTACGGTCGCATCAGCGCCTCTCTCCGCGATCTGGTGAACCGCACCCAGGCCGCCGCCGAGGGCACCGAGATCGACACCCCTCTCGTGGGCCCTCGGGAGGTGGTGGAGGTCGCCCAGCACTTCGCCCGCACCCTCGATGCCCGGATCCGCGCCGAAGAACGCTACCGTTCCGTGGTTCGGAACGCGGCCTTCGGCATTGCGCTCGCTACCCCCGAAGGGGTCCTGGAGGATGGGAACCCCGCCCTCGCCACCCTCCTGGGGGTGGCCTCCCCCGAGGCGCTCTGCGGAATCTCGCTGGCCGACCGATTCCCCTCATCCCAGGACCGGGATCACCTCCTGGGGCTCATGGCGTCCGGAGCGGTCCTCTCCGGGGAGGAAACCGAGTGGCGGCGAGACGACGGGAAGGTCGTACAGGCACGTATCTACGGGCACCCCATCCAGGACCAGGAGGGACACGAGCGGTACGAACTCTTCGTGGAGGATGTGACGGAGCGGAAGCTCCTCGAGGAGCAGTTCCTCCACGCTCAGAAGATGGAGGCCGTGGGACGGCTCGCGGGCGGGGTGGCCCACGACTTCAACAACCTCCTGACCGTCATCACCCACGAGGCCCACGAACTGGCCTTCAGCTTTCCGGAGGGTGACGTCCGGCGGGACTCGGCCGAGCAGATCCTGGCCTCTTCAGATCGGGGCGCAGAACTCACCCGGCAGCTCCTCGCCTTCAGCCGGAAACAGGTCCTCCGCCCCCGTCTCGTGGATCTGAACGAGGTGGTGGTGGACTCCCGCGTCATGCTCCAGCGCCTCATGCAGGACCATGGGCTGCTACGAATCATCCCTTCTTCCGATCCCACCTGGGTCCGGGTCGACCCCATCCAGATCCAGCAGATCCTCATGAATCTGGTGGTGAACGCTCGAGATGCGGTTGAGAACGACGGGGTGGTCGAGATCATGGTGGAAACCGCGGTCGTTCACCCCGAAAACGCCCCGGCGGGGTCCGAACGCCTCCCCGGCACCTACGCCATCCTGTCGGTCTCGGACAACGGCTCCGGAATCCCGGAAGAGTTCCAGCGGCGGATCTTCGAGCCCTTCTTCACCACCAAGCCGCTGGGGAGTGGAACCGGGCTGGGGCTCGCCACCGTCTTCGGGATTGCGCGCCAGAGCGGAGGGGATGTGGAGTTTTCCACCTCCCCCGAAGCCGGAACCACCTTCACGGTCTATCTCCCCCTCAGGCAGGCCCCTGAATCCGCCGTGGACGCTACACCGGTGGAAGCCGGCTGACTCATCCTCCTCCCAGGAAGCTGACGATCTCGGCCCAGGCATCCTGAAAGGAGAAGAAGAGGACGACGGTGATCACCGGCGGGAGAACAAACCGAACGAGGAAGATCACCGCCGGGATCACCACCTTGAAGCCGGGCCTTGCCCCCCGCTCCAGCTCCGCTCCGGGATCCTTCACCACCCATCCGACGAAGATGGACATCCCCAGGGCGCCCATCACCAGGAAGAGGTCACCGGCCACCTGGTCGATAAGCCCCAGCACATTCGTGTTCGTGGCCGAGAAAAGTCCGAAGAGTGCGATGAGAATCCCCATCCCCACGGCGGCGTTCCGCCGGGTGATCCCGAACTCGTCGATGATGGAGGCGGTGACCACCTCCAAGAGTGAGATGGCGGATGTGATGGCTCCCACGGCCAGCGCGAAGAAGAAGAGGAGCCCCACCAGGTGCCCCACCCCGCCCATGGCCTCGAAGGCCCCGGGGAGGGCGATGAAGAGGGCCCCCACGGTCTGCTCGCTCACCGAGTCCTGCAGCCCAAGGGCGAAGATCACCGGGAAGACCACGAGTCCGGCCACGAAGGCCACCATAAAGTCGGCGAAGGAGATGGTCACCGACTCCTGGTTCAGGTCCGTGTCCCGGGACAGATACGAAGCGAAGGTGAGCATGGCCCCCATCCCCAGGGAGAGGGAGAAGAAGGCCTGAGCCGCCGCCTGCCGGATCACGGTGGGGTTCATGAGCTCCCCGATGTCCGGTTGCAGGTAGAAGGCATACCCCTCCGCGGCCCCATCCAGGGAGAAGGCCCAGACGGCCAACGCCAGAATGATGAGGAAGAGGGTCGGCATGAGGATGGTGGAGGCCCGTTCGATCCCCTTCTGGACCCCCACCGTTACGATCCCGATGGTGAGGACCATGAAGGCCAGGTGCCAGAGAATGGCACCCCTCCCCGACGCGATCTCGTCGAAGTGTTGACCCGGATCCCCCGGGAACCCCTGCACCGCCGACTCCACGGCGAAGCGCATGGTCCACCCGGCAATGACCGAGTAGTAGGAGAGGATCAGGAAGCCCGCCGCCACGAAGAGAATCCCCAGCGGTACCCACTTCTTCCCTCCGAGCTGCCGCAGGGCGCCGATGGGAGAAAGGTGGGTCTTCCGCCCTACCGAGAGTTCACAGAGAAGGAGCGGAACCCCGATGAGGGCCACCATGACGATGTAGAGGAGGACGAAGGCGGCGCCCCCTCCCTCGGCGGCGATGAAGGAGAAGCGCCACATGGTGCCGGGCCCCGCCGCGCGCCCCACGGCGG
>JBJHBD010000115.1:0-9835 GCA_050485305.1 Gemmatimonadota bacterium | reverse complement strand
ATCGGGTAGCGGCGGTCGCGGCCGAAGGCCCGGCGCGACAGCTTGACCCCCGGCGGCGCCTGGCGGCGGGTGTTTTCGGCCCCGGCCCCCAGTTTCCAGACCCCGTTCACCACCACCCGCTACCGCCCCGCCCGGACGACCTGCGGTAACCACACCGTCGGGGTGGGGGGGGGGGGGACCACCTGGTACGGGGTCCCCAACAACCGGCGGGAGGCGGGAGATCTCCACTTCCTCACCGTGACCGCCACCGAACTGGTCCAGTTCGCCCCCTCTCGCACCACGGTGGCCATGAAAGCCGAGGTGGGAGCGGTGACGGTGGAGTTGGGGCCGCAGCTCAACACCCCGACGGTGCAGCCGCTGAACGCCGCCGGGTACGCCCGCGCCCAGGTCCAGCTCTCCATCCAGGGCGAGTACGACCGCTACTGGATCGCGAACTTCCAGCAGCCCGGCTCCACCTTCCGGGCCACCACGGTTCACCTCACTCAGGGGTACCGAGGCACCCCCGGCGGGAATGCCGAGTTGGAGATCCCCGACTTCTCGGGGGTGACCGGGTGGGAGGCCCAGTGGGGGCTCCGCACCGGGACCCAGGTCACCTGGACGGTGAGCGCCCTGGGGTGGACCCAGCCCGGAGGGATCGTGTCGGCTCCATGGGCCGACGGGAACCAGTACCTCACCGCCTCCCGGATGGGGCAGTTCACCCCCTGACGGATAGAAGGGGGGAGGGGCGGGCGTCGTCGACCACCGTCGGCGGCGCCCGCTTCCACTTTCCCCCTACCGGGGTGCGGCGTACCTTCGCTCGACCCCCTCCCAACCCTGTCGAGGTCCCATGATCCGTCGCCGTCCGAAACTCCCGGCGCTCCTCTCCCTCCTCCTTCTCGCGGCGGCGCCCCTCGGGCTGGCGGCCCAGAACGGAGGCGAGGCGCAACCCATCACCATCGAGGCCTCCCTCTTCTTCCCCGCATGGGGGTCCTACACCCTCTCGCCCGACGGGGAACGTCTGGTCTTCACCCAGTCCCACCGGGACGAGGACTCGCTCGAGACCACCTCGCACCTCTACCTCCACGACCTCCGCTCCGGCGAAACCCGGCAGCTTACCTTCTCGAAGAATGGGGAGTCCAACCCCCGCTGGCTCCCTGACGGGCGCATCCTCTTCAACTCCAACCGGGACGACCGGAACCGCCTCTGGGTCATCCACCCCGACGGTGGGGAGGCTACCCGCTTCATCGCCGATGACGAGGCCCCCAACGGGACCCTCTCCCCGGACTTCACCCGCATCGCCTTCACCGAGGAGTCCAAGCGGGCCGATCAGGAGGAGTGGGACCGTCGGGTGAAGGCCCGGGACGACGGCTACTACTGGGAGCACAAGCTCACCTGGAACCACATCTGGGTGTACGACATCGAGACCGGGACCCGGAGGCAGCTCACCACCGGGGAGTTCGATCACACCGGTCCCGTCTGGTCACCGGACGGGGAATGGATCGCCTTCACCTCGAACCGCACCGGCGCCCGCATGGGCGACCCGGACCGGAACGACAACAGCGACATCCTGAAGGTCCCCGCCGACTCGGGCGCCGTCATCCAGCTCACCACCCACCCCGGCCCCGACTCCGGGCCCCGCTGGTCACCGGACGGACGCTGGATCGCGTACACCTCCAGCGACTTCGAGAACAACAGCGCCAACCAGATGCAGGTGCGGGTCATCCCGGCCTCCGGGGGCGACCCCGTGACCCTCACCACCGAGCTGGACCGCTCCGCCGGGGGAATCGAGTGGTCCCACGACGGGCGCCACATCTACTTCTCGGCCAACGACGGGCTGGGCGATCGACTCTGGAAGGCCCCGGCTGCAGGCGGCATTCTGGTGGACGTTCTCCCCGACGACGAGAACATCTACTCCCTGGCCTCGGTTTCGGAGGATGGGTCCCGGTGGATCATCACCGCCAACTCGCTCCGGTCTCCCGGGCGCGTCTTCGTCTCCGGGCCCGATGGCCGCGACATGCGCCTCCTCTTCGACCCCACCGACGGGATGGCCGACTACCAGGTGGCCCGCGCCGAGCCCATCCACTGGATCGGCGCCGATGGATGGGACATCGAGGGGATCCTCACCTATCCGGTGGATTACCAGCCCGGGGAGCGCTACCCCCTCATTCTCCAGGTCCACGGGGGCCCCCACGGCCGCTACGCCAAGGGGTTCGGCCTCGGCGCCCAGATCTGGGCCGCCCGGGGGTACGCCGTGCTCCAGGGGAACCCCCGGGGGAGCTCGGGGCGCTCCTTCGCCTTCAGCAACGCCAACATCGGCGACTGGGGCGGAAAGGACTTCGAGGACATCATGGCCGGGGTGGACCACGTCATCGAGATGGGGGTGGCCGACCCGGACCGGATGGCCATCATGGGGGGGAGCTACGGCGGGTTCATGACCTTCTGGGCCGTCACCCAGACCGACCGGTTCAGGGCCGCCATCGGCCACGCCGCCATCTCGGACTGGTACGCCTTCTACGGCCAGACCGACATCCCCTTCCTCCTGGAGTTCGGCTTTGCCGGGCTCCCATGGGAAACCATCGAGACCTATGAGCGGTGGTCCCCCATCCGCTACGCCGCCAACGTCACCACACCGCTCCTCATCACCCACGGGGAGCGGGATCTCCGGGTCCCCATCACCCAGGGGGAGCAGTACTTCCGCACCTTGAAGAAGATGGGGAAGACGGTGGAGTTCATCCGGTATCCCCGGGCGGGGCACGGGATCACCGAGCCCCGGCACCGCCTCCATCTGGACGGGGAGCAGAACGCCTGGTTCGACCGCTACGTCCTCGGACGCGGGGTGGTCACCGACGACGGGAACTGACCTGACGCCGCAATGTCCCGGAAACCCATCCCCCCAACCCTGACCCATCCATGAGCCTTCGACGCTGGTCCCTCACGGCCGCGGTCCTGGCGGTGGGCGCGGCATACGCCGCCCTCCCCGCCCAGGCCCAGGAGCGGCCCATCGCCTTCACCGGCGCCCACCTCATTCCGGTGGCGGGCCCCGAGATCCCCGACGGAACGCTGGTGATCCACCGGGGACGCATCGTGGCGGCAGGCCCCTCGGCCTCCGTCTCCATCCCCTCCGACGCCGAGCGGCGCGACGTCTCCGGCCAGGTCATCATGCCGGGGCTGGTGGACACCCACTCCCACATCGGGAGCGGAGATGGGGGGGACGCCTCGGCGCCCATCCACGGGGAGGTGCGGATCCTGGATGCCATTCACCCCATGGACGACCGGCTCCGGACGGCGCGGGCCGGGGGGCTCACCACGGTGAACATCATGCCCGGCTCCGGACACCTCATGAGCGGGCAGACGGCGTACGTGAAGCTCCGTTACGCCCGCCGCATCGAGGACATGCTGGTCTGCCCCCACGACGGGATCTGCGGGGGAATGAAGATGGCCAACGGGACCAATCCCATGGGGAACCCCTCCTTCCCCCAGACCCGGGCCCGGGCTGCCGCCCTGGTGCGTGCCCGCTTCCAGGAGGCCAGGGAGTACCGGGACCGGGTGGCCGCCGCCGGTGACGACGCCTCGCGCCTCCCGCCCCGGAACCTGCAGCTCGAGGCGCTGGTGGAGGTCCTGGAGGGGCGGCGCATCGTCCACTTCCACACCCATCAGCACAACGACATCCTGACGGCGCTGCGGCTGGCCGAGGAGTTCGGGTTCCGCACCGTGCTGCACCATGTGAGCGACGCCTGGCTCGCCGCCGAGGAGATCGCCGCGGCCGGGGTGGGGTCGTCCATCATCCTCATCGACTCGCCCGGAGGGAAGCTGGAGGCCATGAATGTGAGCTACCGATCCGGGGCCGCCCTCGAGGCCGCCGGGGCCGCCGTGGCCTTCCACACCGACGACGGGATCTCCGACTCCCGCTTCTTCCTTCGGCAGGGAGGGGTGGCGGTGCGCGCCGGGATGTCCCGCGAGGGGGCGCTCCGGGCCCTCACCATCGAGGGGGCCATCCAGATGGATCTGGCCGACCGGGTGGGGACGCTGGAGGCGGGGAAGGACGCCGACTTCATCATCCTGAACGGCGACCCCTTCTCGGTGTACACCCGGGTGCAGGAGAGCTGGATCGACGGGGAGCGGGTCTTCGACCTGAACGACCCGGTGGACCGGATGTACGCCGTGGGCGGGTACCGCGGGCTACCCCTGGTGGACCGATTGAACCTCCCGGCGGGTTCGGGGGGTGGCCGATGAGCTGCGGAACGGTGGGAGGCTTCGCGCCTCAGCGTCTCCGGGCCCTCGGTCTCCGGGAATCCGTTCTCCGGGCCCTCCTTCTCCTGGCCCTGCCGGCGGCGGGGGCCATGACGGTGGCCCCCACCCCGGTGGAGGCCCAGGTGGCGGTCCGGGGCGAGGTGGTCCACACCGTCTCCGGCGAGCCCATCCGGGACGGCGTCGTCCTGGTGGGAGCCGACGGACGGATCACGGCGGTGGGGCCGGCGGCCAGCACCCCCATCCCCGAGGGGTACCGGGTCCTCTCCGGCGCCGTCGTCACCCCGGGGCTGGTGGACGGCCGCTCGGTCGTCGGGCTCGCCGGTCCCCTGGGGCATGCCCACGACCAGGACCAGATCGAGACCTCCAACGCCATTCAGCCCGAGCTTCGGGCCTTCGACGCCTACAACGCCCGCGACCTTCTGGTGGAGTGGGTGCGCCTCCACGGCGTCACCACCGTCCACACCGGGCACGCCCCCGGCGCCCTCATGAGCGGGCAGACCATGGTGGTGAAGACCCGGGGGAGCCATGTGGGTGAGGCGGTGGTGGACTCGGTCACCATGGTGGCCATGACGCTGGGCCCCGAGGTGGCGCAGAACTTCTCCGGGCGCCCCGGGACACGATCCCGGGGAATGGCCATGGTGCGGCAGGAGTTCATCCGGGCCCAGGAGTACGCCCGCCGCCGCGCCAATGCCGGAGAGGGGACCCCCCCGGCCCGGGATCTGAAGCTGGAGATCCTCTCCAGGGTCCTGGACGGCGAGGTGCGTGCCCTCATCACCGCCCACCGCGTTCCCGAGATCCTGGCGGCGCTCCGCCTCCGGGAGGAGTTCGGGCTGGACATGGTGCTGGACGGAGGGGCGGAGTCGTACGTCCTCACCGATGTGATCCGGGAGGCGGGGATTCCGGTGATTCTCCACCCTCCCATGGCTCGCCATCAGGGGGCCATGGCCGACGCCACCTTCGAGACCGCCCGCATCCTGGTGGACGCCGGGATCCCGGTCACCATCCAGAGCGGCTACGAGCCGTACGTTCCCAAGACCCGGGTCCTCACCTTCGAGGCGGGCCCCCTGGTGGCCTACGGCTTCACCATGGAAGAGGCGCTCCGCCTCGTCACCCTGGACGCCGCCCGCATTCTCCGGCTGGACCACCGGGTGGGATCGCTGGAGGTGGGGAAGGACGGCGACGTGGTGATCTTCGACGGCGATCCCATGGAGTACACCACCCGGGTCTGCGGCGTGGTCATTGACGGCGAGGTGGTGAGCAGCGAGTGTAATTGAAGTTTGAAATAATAGCCGGGAGGGGGAACCGGAGGGTGAGCCCCCGGCCCCCCTCCCGGCGGCTCACCACCACGGCAGAACCACCATGACCTTCCAGCTCACCGGGATCCATCACCTCACCGCCGTCTCGTCGCAGATCCGGGAGAACCTCCGCTTCTACACCCGGGTCATGGGGATGCGGCTGGTGAAGCGCTCCGTGAACCAGGACGACGTGAGCGCCTACCACCTCTTCTACGCCGACGCCGTCGGCACCCCAGGTACCGACCTCACCTTCTTCGACTGGAACGTCCCCCGGGAGCGGCGCGGCACCCACACCATCACCCGCACCTTCCTCCGGGTGCGGGACGCCGCCACCCTCGACTGGTGGGCCGAGCGCTTCGCCGAGGAGGGGGTGGCCGCCGACCCGGTGACCGAGCGGGACGGTCGGGCGTCGCTGGACTTCGAGGACCCGGAGGGGCAGCGCCTCACCCTCGTGGAGGATGGGGGAGCCGGAGATCCGCCGGTCCCCTGGGCCGACTCCCCCGTCCCGGCGGAGCACCAGATTCGCGGGCTGGGTCCCATCGTCATGAGCGTCCCCGACCTGGAGCCCACCCAGATCGTCCTGGAGCAGGTTCTCCAGCTCCGGAAGGTTCGGAAATACCAGTGGACCGGGGAGCCCGCTCCTCTGGTTCACGTCTTCGAGATGGGGGAGGGGGGAGCCCACGCCGAGGTCCATGTGGCGCTGGAACCGGAGCTCCCCGCGGCGCATCCGGGAGCGGGAGGGGTGCACCATGTGGCCTTTCGGACCCCCGATGAGGAGTACGAAATGTGGGCCGCCCGCCTGAACGCGCTCCGGATCCCCAACAGCGGGAAGGTGGACCGGTACTACTTCCGGAGTCTCTACTTCCGGGAACCCAACGGGATCCTCTTCGAGATCGCCACCGACGGCCCCGGCTTCACCGTGGACGAGGACGAGGCCACCCTGGGAGAGAAGATCGTCCTCCCTCCCTTCCTGGAGGGGCGCCGGGACGAAATCGTGGCGGGGCTCAAACCCATCGACTGAGCGCGCCTCTCTCTCAGCTCGCCGGGGCCCTCTCTCCTTCCCGGAGGACCAGCATGAGGGCCCCGATGAGGAGGAAGGCCGCCCCGGCCATCACCGGGATGGAGATGAACCCCAGGAGCGCCAGGTGGCGGGCGGTGCAGGGGGCGGCGGCGGAGCAGGTTCCCACATCCAGCGCCGGGCGGAGCTGGATGAGGGCGTGGTACGTCGAGATGAGGAACCCCACCCCGGCCAGGGGGAGGACGTAGCGCCAGACCCGCCCGTCGGCCAGGAAGGTGGCCACCCCCAGGATCAGGACCAGGGGGTACATGGCGATCCGCTGGTACCAGCAGAGGAGGCAGGGGATGAACCCCACCGACTCGGAGAACCAGAGGCTCCCTCCCATCGCCACCGCCGCCGCTCCCCAGGCAAGCCCCAGGAGGGTGCGCGTCTCTCCGGCGACCTGCTCCCGGAGGAGTCGGCGTCCTGCAGGGAGAAGGAGGGTCATCAGAAGCGTCGCCACCGCCAGGAAGGCGATGACGGTGAGGGCGCCGAGGGAGCGGGTGATGCCGGCGTAGGTCATGGAGGATGGGGGAGGAGGGATAGGGCGGAATCCACCCAAACTTCTGGCATGCGGGGCGCCGCGTCTACCGGGCGGAGGGTGAACTCCCATCTCGTGAGGGCACGCCAACCGATAAACGAATCGCAGCACCGGCGGAATCGCTGGCGGAGAGGGGGGAAGGGAGGGACCGGCGGCATACGGCACGGGGGTGGGTGGAGCCGGTTGGGTTGAGGGGGCCCACCGGGGCGGTCAACCTTCAGCGTTTCATTACTCCCACCGGCAGGTCATGTCCCGCCCCATTCGTCTCCTCTTCCGCATCGGGTACGTCTACCACAAGGCGGCCTTCGATCCGGTCATCGACCTCTTCCGGAACGATCCGGCGTACGACGTCCACTTCTCCCTGGATCTGGAGGTGCGGCGGCGCTTCGGCTTCCTGGACCTCCCCTACCGCTCCCCCTTCATCCGGGAGTGGGAGGCGGACGGGTACCGCTTCACCGACAAAAAGGCCGGCTTCGACATCGTCATCACCGGCGACACCCTCCCGGACGCCCCCGCCTACGGGAAGACCCTCCTCTGCTTCCTCAATCATGGGACGGGGATCAAGACCATCCTCTACCGGAACCTGGCCCGGGTCCCGAACGACCGGTACCAGATCTTCGTGGAGGGGGAGCATCGGGTCCGGTCCCTCGAGGGCTCCCCGGCGCTGGGGAGGAACGAGGTGCATCTGGTGGGGCTCCCCAAGCTGGACCCCCTCTTTCAGGGAGCGTACCACCGGGACGAGGTGCTCGAGCGATGGGGGCTGGACCCCTCCAGGGAGACGGTCCTCTACGCCCCCACCTACAAGCCCACCTCCCTCTACCGGCTGAAGGACGCCGTCTTCCAAGCCACCCGGGGAAAAAACCTCATCGTGAAGCTCCACCCCTACAGTTGGATGGGGAAGTACGCCCCCCACCGGCAGCACCGGATCTACGAGCGTCGGGTCCGCCGGTACCATCACGCCCTCCTCCTCCCCTTCGACGAGTACAACATCGTCCCCTTCTACGCCGCCGCCGACACCCTCATCAGCGAGGCCTCCAGCACCGTCTTCGACTTCCTGGCCACCGGGAAGACCGGGGTCGTCTTCGACCTTCCCTCGGACCGCCTCCGCCACTCCGACGGAGAGCCCCTCCTGGAGGTGGACAATCGGGAGTTCCTGAAAGACGCCTTCGTCCATGTGGCGCACCCCTCCGAGCTACGCGACGGGATCGAACGGGCCCTCCACCCCACCGACGCCATGCGGGCGGCCGCCGACCGGGATCGGGGCGACCTCTTCCACCGCCTGGACGGTCGCGCCTCCGAACGGTTCAAGGCGAAGGTCGAGGAGCTCCACCACGCCGGCGGCCACGAGAACGATCCGACGGGAGGGCGGGGGTGAGCACGGGGGCGGCGCACCGGGTGGTCATCATCGCGGCGGGGGCGGGGACCCGGCTCCGATCCGAGACGGGGGGGGCTCCCAAGACACTCCTCCCCCTGGGGGATGGGACCCTGCTTTCCACCCTCATGGGCTCCTTCCTCCAGGCCGGACTCTCCGAGTTCGTGGTGGTGGTGGGGTACCGGAAGGGGGAGGTGACGGAGTACCTGGAGGGCGATCCGGTCCCCGGAGCCCGCGTGGTGGTGGTGGAGAACGCCGAGTGGCGACGGGGGAACGGCCTCTCCGTCCTCGCCGCCCGGGAGGTGGTGGGGGATGGGCCCTTCCTTCTCACCATGTCGGATCACCTGGTCTCCCCCTCGGCGCTCCGGCGTCTCCGGGGCTCGGACTCGGCGGGAAACCTTCTCCTGGTGGATCCCTGGCCGGAGCGGACCTTCGATCTGGACGACGCCACCAAGGTAGAGGTGGAGGGGACCCGCATCACCGCCATCGGGAAGGAGCTGACCCGCTACAACGCCCTCGACTGCGGGGTCTTCCGGCTGGACGGTCGCTTCTTCCGGACCATGGAGGAGGCCGCCGCCCGAGGGGAGGAGAGCATCAGTGCCGGGATTCGCGGGCTCATCGCCGACGGGATCATGGAGGGGCTCCCCATGACCCGGGACGAGGGGTGGGCGGACCTGGACTCGGCCGAGGCCCTCGCCGACGCGCTCCGCCGGGGGGTCCCCGGTTCCCTCCTCCCCGGCGACGGCGTACCTTGAGGGCGCTCTTTCCCTATCCGCACCCTCCAACGCACTCCCGCGACCATGGCCCAGAACCACTCCTTCGACATCTCCACCGGCGTGGACCTCCAGGAGGTGGACAACGCCGTCAACCAGGCCACGAAGGAGGTGGCCCAACGCTACGACTTCAAGGGAACCAACTGCACCCTGGAGTTCGACCGGGGGGCGGGGACGGTGAAGCTGGACGCCGACGACGACTACAAGGTGAAGGCGCTCTACGACGTCCTCGTGGCCAAACTCGCCAAGAGGGGGGTCCCCCTGAAAAACCTTGATCCCGGCGAGGTGGAGCACGGGACGCTGGGACGGGCGCGGCAGGTGGTGACCCTCAAGCAGGGGGATGCGGTGGAGATCTTCGACATCGCCGAGGGTACTCGCCTGGCCCATATCCCCACCTCCACCCGGATCCCCCACGGCGTAGCCATGAGCCCGGACAGTCGCTACGCCTTCGTGAGTGTGGAGGGGATCGGGAACGAACCGGGGAAGGTGGACGTCATTGACCTGGCGGCCCTGCAGCGAGTAGCCGATGTCGCCGTGGGGCGACAGGCGGCGGGGATCGCCTTCTGG
>JBJHBD010000114.1:0-9881 GCA_050485305.1 Gemmatimonadota bacterium | reverse complement strand
CTCTACTACACCGGGCAGAACTTCGACCTCTTCTACCCGGGGTACGGGGATTCCTGGCCCTCTCTCCTGGGTGCGGTGGGGATGACGTACGAGCAGGGGGGGGGAGGGTTCGGGGGGCGCCAGATCGAGCGCCCCGACGGGACCATCCTCACCCTCCAGGATCGGGCCTTCGGGCACCGCACCACCGGGAACGCGACCCTGAGGGTGGCCGCCGCCGGGAAGACCGACCTCCTTCTGGGCTTCGCCGGCTTCCACCGGAACATCGACGAGGGGCTGGAGGACATCTACCTGATTCCCGGCGACGACCCCACCCGGGCCGAGGCGCTGGTGCGGTTCCTCCTCCGGCACGAGATCGAGGTGGAGCGGCTTGGTGCCGAGGTTCGGGCCAATGTGGGGGCCCATGCCGGGTACCTCTCCCGGAATGCACTCCCTGCCGGAAGCTATCGGGTGCGGGCGCGGCAGCCCCGTGGACGCCTGGCGGGAGCCCTCCTCCGACCGGACAACCTCCTGGAGGGGAGTTCTTCCTACGACATCACGGCGTGGGCCCTCCCCTACGCTTACGGCGTGGAGGCCCACTCCGGAACCGGTGAGGTCTCCGGCTCCTGGGAACGGGTCGAGGCGGGGGCGGAGCGTACGGGGCGTCCCCTGCCGTCCTCGGGGAGCTACGGGTACCTCCTCCCCCCCTCCTTCTCCAACGCCCGGGCGCTGGGGCGCTTCCTGGAGGAGGGAGGGCGAGCCTTCGCCATGGCCGACACCTTCTCCCTCGGCGGGAGCCATTACCCTCGCGGAACCCTCTTCTTCCCCCAGGGGCGGAACGACGAGTTGGACCGCCGCCTCACCGAATCGGGGCTGGGGGGGGTGGTCACCCCCATCTCCACCGGGTTCTCCACCACAGGGATCGATCTGGGGAGCAATGACGCCGCCGCTCTCCGCATGCCCCGCATCGCGCTCCTGGGGGGGGAGGGGAGCTCCCCCACCGGCTTCGGGGCGCACTGGTTCTTCCTGGAGCAGGTCCTCGATTACCCCTTCGACAACCTCAATGTGGGAGATGTGGGCGGAACGAACCTGAGCGTTTACGACGTCATCATCGTCCCCCCGGGGAACCCCGTCGGGATGCTGGGCGACGGCGGTCTTGATCGCCTGCGGAGCTGGGTGCAGAGCGGAGGGACGCTGGTGGCCATCGGTCAGGCGGCTCAGCGGTTGGCCGGTCCCCTGGCCCAGGTGGAGGAGCGTACCTCCCTGGACGAGGGGAACGGGGGGCGGGACGAGCGGCTGGCCCAGGCCCTCATGACCCGGGAGGAGAGGGAACAGGAACGGTGGCGGGAGCGTATTCCCGGTACGATCCTCGCCGCGGAGCTGGATCCCGCCCATCCGCTGAGCTTCGGCGCCTCGGCACCCGGGAATGGAGACCGGGTCTTCGTCCTCTCCTCAGGGGTGGGGTTCGAGCCCACCACCCGCTTCGAATCGGTGGCCTTCTTCCCCGAGGGGCTGGACCGGATCTCGGGGGTCATCTCGGAGCGGAACCTGGAGCGGCTGGACCGGAGCGCCTGGCTGGCCGAACGGAGAATGGGATCGGGGAAGGTCATCCTCTTCGCGGACGACCCCCTCTTCCGCCTCTTCTGGTACGGGGGGTACCAGCTCTACGCCAACGCCATCCTCCTCTCTCCGGCGTTCTGATGACCTCATTCCGGTGACCGCCACGGACTTCCCATGAACGGACTCCTGAAGCCCCTTCGCTCGGTTCTCCCTCTCACCCTTTTGGTGGTGATGGCAGGAGGGATAGTGGGGTGCGCCGTGAATCCGGTCACCGGCCAGCGACAGCTCTCCCTCATCTCCGAGCGGCAGGAGATCCAGATCGGTCAGGAGGCCGACCAGGACATCGTGGCCTCCCTGGGGCTGGTGGAGGACGAGGAGTGGCAGCGCTACCTCCAGAACCTCGGCGACCGAATGGCCCGGGAGTCGGAGCGCCCCACCCTCCCCTGGACCTTCCGGGTGGTGGACGACCCCATCGTGAACGCCTTTGCCCTCCCGGGGGGGTACATCTACATCACCCGGGGAATCCTGGCCCACTTCAACTCGGAAGCGGAGCTGGCCGGGGTGCTCGGGCATGAGATCGGGCACGTTACGGCCCGGCACGGGGTGAGCCGGGTGAGCTGGGCGCAGCTTGCCCAGGTGGGGCTGGGGCTCGGGAGCATCCTCGCCCCGGAGGGGTGGGCGCCCCTCACCGAGCTGGCGGGGGCGGGGATGGGACTTCTCTTCCTCTCGTACGGTCGGGACGCGGAGCGTCAGGCCGATGACCTGGGGCTCCGCTACATGACCCGGGAGGGGTACGATCCCAGGGAAATGGCCTCCACCTTCGAGATGCTGGCCAATGCATCGGGGGCTCGTGAAGGGGGGCGTATTCCCGCCTTCCTCTCGTCCCATCCGGACCCCCTCGATCGGCGGGACCGGATCCTGAACCGGATCGAGGCCGGGGAGGTGGCGGGAGAGCGGGTGGAGCGGGAGAGCTATCTGCAGCGTCTCGACGGCCTCGTCTTCGGGACGAACCCCCGGCACGGCTTCTTCCGGAACGGCGTGTACCATCACCCCGAGATGGCCTTCAGGGTGACCTTCCCTCAGGGGTGGCAGGCGCAGAACCAGCGCACCGGGGTCCAGGCGGTGAGCGCCGAGCAGGACGCGGCGCTCCTCCTCACCCTCGTAGAGGCAACGACGCCGCGAGCGGCTCGAGACCGATTCGTCGCCGGGGAGGGGATCCGGGGGAGCGGGCTACGGGACGACGCGGTGAACGGCCTCACCGCCTCCGGAGCCGACTTCACCGCCACCACGCAGGAGGGGACGCTCCAGGGCACCGTCCTCTTCGTGGAGCACGACGGCAGGATCTTCCGCCTTCTGGGGTACACGCCTCAGGCTCGGTGGGAGGCGCGCGCCGGTGTCATTCGCGCGGCCCTCTCCTCCTTCCGGCGGGAGACGGACGCAGCGATCCTGGGGGCCCAGCCCGACCGGATCCGCCTCCAGCGGATCGGGGAGGCCATGACCATCGAGACCTTCCACCAGCGCTACCCCTCTGCGGTCTCCCTGGAGACGTTGGCCACCATCAACCACCGCGCTCCCGGTGAGACGATCCCCGCGGGGACCCTCCTCAAGCGGGTGGTGGGGGGGAACTGACTGCCGGTCCGGTGCGCCTTGTTCCCGGCGCAGGGGGATGGACTCGCGGTTACCCATCCTCCAGGGAATAGAAGCGCCATGCGGCCCGGAAGTCCCGGGGAGGCGCCTGGCCGGTGACGGAGGCGCGCACCATCTCGATGGGCATGCGACCGCTCTTGAGAATGTGGTCGTGGAAGTCCCGGTTGGACATCTGTCCGTTCTCCACCAACTCCCGGTGAAGCTGCCGGAGCTGGATCCCCCCCAGGAGGTATCCGGCCTGGTAGAGGGGAGAGTACTGCCCGCCGAAGGAGCGGCGCACTTCCGCCTCGGAGGCTGACCGCTCGAATCCCACCCGGGTCACCAGGAGTTCCACCGCCTCCTCAGGGGTCATGATCCCCAGGTGGAAGCCCAGGGAGAAGAGGATCCGGGCCGCCCGGTGGTTCCGCCACACCAGCATCCCGATGCGGTCTTCCGGGCCCCGGGGGAAGTCCAGATCCCACATGAGGAGCTCCCAGTAGAGGGCCCATCCTTCTCCCCAGAAGGGGGTGGAGAAGAGCTGGCGATGGGTGCTGTACCGGGAGGTCATGAACCCCTGGAGGTGATGCCCGGGAATGAGTTCGTGGTGCACCACCGCCCGGGAGAAGTGCTCGTTGTTGGAGCGAAGGCTCATGAGCTTCTCTTCGTGGGTCATGGCGTCGGTGGGGAAGGCCACCTGCACCACCTCTCCGCCCAGGAAGAAGGGGGCGATCCGCTGGCGGGCGGGGGAGAGCATCTCCATCCGCCAGACCTCCTTCGCCAGCGGCGGGACGGTGACCAGGTTCCGACTCTCGACCCACTCCTCCGCCTCCCGGGCCATCTCCGTCACCAGGTGGATCTGCTCCCCCGGCTCCACATGGAGCCCCTTCACATGCTCCACCGCCGCCTGCCAGTCATCACCGAACCCCAGTTCGGCGGCGGCCTCACGGAGGCGCGCCTCACCCCAGTCCAGCTCCCGGCGGGCCAGCTCCAGCAGCTCTTCCGGGGAATAGGCGATCATCTCGTTCCGGAGGTCGAGGACGAGGGCTTCCCGCCCGAGCGGGTCCCCGATGGTGGGCTCCTCCTCTCCAGGGCGGAATCCGGCTCCATCGCGCCGCAGGAGCTGAGTCAGCGCCTCCACCTTCCCGCCGAAGGCCTCGTGGGGGGTGCGCACCCACCAGGAGAAGAGGGGGTCGTACCCGTCAAAGTGGTTGAACCAGGCGTCGGTGGCCTGGCGTAGTTCGCCCAGACGCGCCACCGCCCGCATGGCCACCACCGGGGTGAGCTCGGTTCCCCCCAGCCGGCGGTCCCCCCGAAGCGCCTCCTGCACCGCGCGCCGGGCCTCATCCAGCGCCTCGTTCACCTCGTGGAGGGTCTCGGAGGCCCCCCGGGGGTCCACCCTCCCCAGGTCACGCCGGGCCTCATGGAGCGCCACCAGCGTCCCCTGGAATGGGAGGATGGGCTCCAGCTCCTCTTCCAGCTCCGCATCGATGGCCAGTCGGTCCCGCTCGTACCGGAGCCGGTTCCGAAGGAGCTGCCAGTCGATCTTCCCCTCCACATTCAGCGCCTCGTAGTCCATCTCCTCCAGGAGATCGGTCCATTCGGCGTAGAAGGCCCCCATCCGCGCCCGCCGGGTGGGGGAGTTCACCGAATACCGCCGGAGAAGGACGTTCCGGTCCTGGGTGTAGCGCTCCACCGCGCCCCGGAGATCGCTGGGCTCGGGGTGCTCGAACTCGGCGAGCGCCGGATGGGCCGGGGTGGTGGACTGGGCGCGGGCGCCTTCCGGGAGGAATGCGACGACCAGGACGAGAACGAGGGCGATTCGAATCACGGGTTGATCCGGGTGAGGGTGGGACGGGAGTGTCCGGAGAGTGCAGGAGCGAGGACGCTCTGGCAAGCCGGGTAGAGCCAGCCGTGCAGCGAGGGCGCGATTTACGGTTCCGCCGCCTCTCCCCGGACGCCCGCCTGCGAAGCCCGCCGTCTCCCGGTAGACGGGTCCCCCATGGATAGCCATCTTACCGGGCGCCGGAGGGGTCCATGGAACTCCGAAACTCCGGCGAGGACCCATCCTCGCAGCCAGGGAGGTGCGTGACACACGATACCGGCAGGGGCGCAATTCCAGGTGGTGGTCTCCGTTCTCGCGGGGGCTTCCCCCTCTGGCAGCGCCTCTCTCCTCCCCAACTGTTTGCCGGATCCTTCGCCGGCCTGATCCTTGTGGGCACCCTCGGGTTGGCCCTGGTTCCCGCCTTCTACGCGGACGGCGAGCCCCTCGGGTGGGTGGACGCCCTCTTCACCGCCACCAGCGCGGTGTGCGTGACCGGGCTCATCGTGGTGGATACCGCCACCCACTTCACACGGCTTGGACAGGGGTTCCTCCTCCTCCTCATCCAGTTGGGCGGGTTGGGGATGATCACCATCACCACCCTCATCATCCTGAATCTGGGAAGACGAATCTCCCTCCGGACCGAGGCCGTAGTCCCCCACCTCCCGTCATCGGTCCCGAAGGTGGACGCTCGTGGCCTCACCCGGGACATCGTGCTCTTCACCCTCCTGTTCGAGGGGGTGGGGGCAGCGCTCCTCTTCGTGGCATTTCTGCCACACTTCCCCGTAGCCGATGCACTGTGGCACGCCATCTTCCAGGCCGTCAGCGCCTTCTGCAACGCGGGGTTCTCATCCTTTTCCGACTCCCTCGAAGGGTGGACCGGATCGAGCCTGGTCCTCTGGCCCGTCATGGGGCTCATCATCCTCGGAGGGATCGGCTTCCTGACCCTGGAGGAGTTGAATCAACTGAGGAGGGCCCGGGGGACCGAGGCCCGATTTCGCCTCTCCCTCCACGCCCGGATCGTCCTGGTGAGCACCGCCGTGCTCCTCGTGGGAGGCGCCGCCGGGTACCTCTTTCTGGAGGCGGGAGGGGTACTGGAGGGGATGAGTGTGTGGGGAAAGGTGGAAAACGCTCTCTTCATGAGCGTCACCGCCCGCACCGCGGGCTTCAATACGGTGGACTATGCGGCGGCGGCCGACTCCTCCAACTTCCTCACCATCCTCCTCATGTCCATCGGAGGGTCGCCCGGATCCACCGCCGGAGGGCTCAAGACCACCACCTTCTTCGTCATCGGCCTCCTGGCCTGGTCGCGCTTCCGGGGAAGGACCACCGTTTCGGCATGGTCACGGACCATCCCCGACGAGACGGTGCAACGGGCGGTCGGGCTCTTCGTGGTGGCGTTCGGAACGGTGACCGCCGCCATCTTTGCCCTCACCATCCTGGAAACGAATGGGGGGGTCGTCGATCCCTTCCTCTGGATCATGTTTGAGGGGGTCAGCGCCTTCAACACCGTCGGCCTCTCCCTCGGAACTACCGGAGAGCTCGAACCACTCTCAAGGGTGCTCGTCACCCTCCTCATGTTCGTCGGGAGGATCGGTCCTCTCTCCTTCGCCGCTCTCCTGGCCCTCAGAGCCGGCAGGCCCCGCAGCCGCTACGCCTTTGCCCGAGAAGACGTTTCCATCGGGTAACCTCCACCTCAGGACGGGAATATGAAGAGATTCATCGTAATCGGGCTCGGAAACTTCGGCTCCGCGGTGGCGGACACCCTGGCCCGGAAGGGGCACGACGTCATTGCCGTGGACCTGCATCAGGACGCTGTCGATCGGGTGGCCGGTCGGGTCGCGCGGGCGGTGGTCGGGGATGGGACCGACCCGGGAGTCCTTGCGGAGGTGGGTGGGGGGCGCGCCGATGTGGCCGTCATCGGGACCGGGGATGACATCACTGCGTCCATCCTCGCCATTCTGGCGCTCCAGGATCTGAAGATCCCCCAGATCCATGTGAAGGTGGTGTCCGAGGCTCATGCTCGGGCCGCCGACAAGCTCGGGGCCACCAGCACGGTGTTCCCCGAGAGGGACACGGGAGTGCGGTTGGCCGAGAGCCTCTCCAGCTCCGCTATCCTGAACTACATCCCGTTGAGCCCGGGCTTCTCGCTCCAGGAGATGGCGGTTCCGGACGCCTGGGTGGGACGCAGCCTCAGGGAGCTGGATCTCCGGAACGCCCATCGGATTTCCGTGGTGGCTCTCCATGACATGCTTCGCGACGAGGTTGTCGGCGTCCCCGACCCTGATGCCCCCCTGAAGGAGAGCGACACCCTCTTCGTCGCGGGAGCGGTCCCCGATCTGGAGCGCCTGCCGGGTCGGTGAGTCGAGGCCTCCCGGACCCGCATGCGGGAATTTCCGGATCCTTCCGGATGCGTCGGGGTCTGGATGGCTCTACAAGAAGCCATCCACATGTACTCGACCCGATTCCGCTCATGCCTTTCCGCCGCCGACTGAACAGCGCGATGTGGGTGACCTCACTCCTCGTCCTGGCATGCGATGCACCCCTTCCCCCCGCCGGAGACCCCGAGGTGGGCCTCCCGGCCCAGGAGGAGGCCGATCCGGATAGCCGGCGCGCCCACTTCCTGGTGGAGCCGGGAGAACTCCGGAGCGAACTGGAAGTGGGAGGCGACCTGGTGGTCCTGGAGGTGGGGATGACCTCCACCGCCTTCGAGGAGGAAGGGCACCTTCCAGGGGCCGGTTTCCTCCCCTGGAGCGCCGTGGCCGCGCGAAAGAACGGCCTCCCCAACATGATCCCCGACATGGACGAGGTGCATCGAATCCTCTCGGGGCTGGGGGTCGGAGATGAAACCCGCGTCGTCCTGTACGATCGCGGGCAGGGGCTCATGGCCGGGCGGGCCTGGGCGGTCCTGGACTACGCCGGGGTGGGTCGGCGGACGCGAATCCTGAATGGACAGCTCACAGGATGGATCGGTGAAGGAGGTGAGGTGGAGACGGGTGCCGAGAAACCACGGGAGCCGGGGGAGCTGACTCTCCACCCGGATCCCGATCGGGTGCTGGCCGGGGAACGGGTGGCCGATATGGTATGGGCTCGCTCCTCCCAGCGCCGGGATCCCTTCCCGGGGCTCCACCTCCTGGATGCGCGCCCCTTCGCCGAATACTCCGGAGAGGTGGCCGGTGACGAGGTGGCCCGCCCCGGACATATCCCCGGAGCCCGGAGCCTCCCCTGGCGGAGCACCACCGGCCCCGACGAAGCACCCTTCCTCCTGGACACCGAATCGCTCCTCGCCCTCTTCGCCGAAGCCGGGGTAACCCCCGGAGATCGAATCTTTACTTACTGCCGTACCGGTGGACAGGCAGGCCACCTCTACTTCGTCGCCCGCATGCTCGGCTTCGACGCCCGATTCTACGACGGCTCCTTCGTCGAATGGAGCCGGAACCCCACGCGCCCTGTTGTAGGCCCGTAGAGAAGGGGAAGAACAAGAGCAACCGGACCACGCGCCGGAGAGCACGACGAAGCCCAACGACCAGAACAATCCGACGCCGAGCCCGGGAGGGCGGACACCACCGGACCCCGTGCGCAGACTATCGAACGAGCGGAGCCCAGCCACCCTCAGCCCCCACCACCCCAGCCCCGCTCGTTCGCTTAGCAAGCCCCAACCTCCCTCCCTCCGGTAGGCGAGCGTGTCGAAGCACGGGGTCCGGTGGTGTCCGCCCCGGTTCAGTACGGCCGCCCGTGGCCCGCTTCTTGTACTCTCCCCAGGAAGACCAACCCGGTCTCCCTGCCGAAATGACAGGCGCGCCCCGGGAGCCCCACGAAGCCCACGAGCCACGAAGGATAGCCCCCCAAGATGGCCAACCTCGAACGCCTCACCATCAAAGCCGGCGAAGCCATTCAGAACGCCGCTCAGGCCGCTCGCCTGGCCGGTCACCCCGAAGTGGCGGGTGTCCACCTTCTCGCCGCCCTCCTCGACCAGGAGGAGGGGATCATCCGCCCCGTCCTGGAGAAGGCGGGGATCCGCGTCCCCGCCCTCCGGGACAGGGTGTCTCAGGCCGTGGGACGGTATGCCCGGGTGGAGGGGGGGAGCGACCCCACCCTCTCCCGCGACCTTCGCCGGGTCCTGGACGAGGCGGAGAGCGCCGCGCGGGAGATGGGGGACGAGTACATCTCCACCGAGCACCTCCTGGTGGGGCTCACCTCGGAGAAGGACGACGCCGGGCGAATTCTGAGAGAGGCCGGGGTCACCCCCGAGCTGGTGGGGAAGGCGCTCTCGGAGGTCCGCGGCTCCCACCGGGTCACCGACCAGAACCCCGAGGAGAAGTACCAGGCGCTGGCCCGCTACTCCCGTGACCTCACCGATCTGGCCCGACAGGGGAAGCTGGACCCCGTCATCGGGCGTGACGAAGAGGTGCGCCGGGTCATCAAGGTTCTGGGGCGGCGCACCAAGAACAACCCGGTCCTCATCGGAGAGCCCGGGGTGGGGAAGACCGCCATCGTGGAGGGGCTGGCCCAGCGCATCGTGGCCGGTGACGTCCCCACCGGGCTCGCCGACAAGAAGCTGGTGGCGCTGGACATCTCCGCCATGCTGGCGGGGGCCAAGTACCGGGGCGAGTTCGAGGAGCGGATGAAGGCGGTCCTGAAGGAGATCACCGAATCGGAGGGGCGGTTCGTGGTCTTCATCGACGAACTCCACACCATCGTGGGGGCGGGCGCCGCCGAGGGGGCGGTGGACGCCGGGAACATGCTCAAGCCCATGCTGGCCCGGGGCGAACTCCGGCTGGTGGGGGCCACCACCCTGGATGAGTACCGGAAACACATCGAGAAGGACCCGGCGCTGGAGCGCCGCTTCCAGCCCGTCTTCGTGGCGCCCCCGTCCGTGGAGGCGGCCATCGCCATCCTC
>JBJHBD010000113.1:0-10125 GCA_050485305.1 Gemmatimonadota bacterium | reverse complement strand
CCGAGTCAGGGGTCTCCAGGACGCCGGAGGGGGACCCGAACCCGACCCGACTCCTCGGGGAGGATCACCTGCATCCCCAATCCCCGTGAGGGGTTCACCGCCAGGATCCCCTGAAGGTTCATGGTGGGGGTGGGGCGTTCCGGTCCTGGGAGGGTCACCATGGCCAGGACCCGGGTGGGGTGGCCGGGGCTCTCCTCCACGGCGAAGCGGACCTCGGTAGGGAGCTCCGGGGGGTGAGCGCCAAATCGCTCAGGGTCCACCACCAGGAAGGTCGGTCCCCCGGGGATTCGCCCCCGGAGCCAGAACTTTCCGGCTCCCGCCGGGGCCAGCTCGTAATCCACCACGGTGGGAAACCCGGGGATCCCCCGGGGGAAGGTGATGACCGGGATCTCCGGTGGAGAGGTGGCTTCCTCGATGTCCGGGATCCGGGAAAGGACCGGCGCGGAGTTTCCGAATGGGGGATTCATCGCAGGTAGTCGGCCAGAGTCTTGGTGAGGGTGTTGGATGTCACGAGGAGGGCCGCCTGATACGCCGTCTGGCGACTCGTGAGGCGGGTCATGACCTCTTCGAGCTCCACATCCCGAAGGTCGGAACGAAGTTCGGTGAGGGAGATGTCGGTACGGGCCATGTCCTGGAGGGACATGTCCACCCGGATCATCCGGGCTCCCAGCTCCCCGAACAGGGTCTGGAGCGAGGTGTGCGCGCCCTCCACCCGGAAGGTGGCGTCCCGAATCCCCTGGATGTCACCGGCTTCCATGGCGCCGGCCAGCGCGTCCAGAGCGTCCAGTGCGTCGGTGTCCAGGAGGAGTTCCACCCCGGAGTGGACGGTGGGGACGTGCCGTCCCGGAGCCACCTCCACGAGGGTGTCTCCCTCCGGGAGGCGGGCCGGGTTCACCCCGGCCTCCGGGAAGGGCGCGGTGGTGGCGTGGTCCCCTCCGAAGATGTAGCGATCGCCCAGACGGGTGTTCCCGAGCTCCCTGGCGAAGGCCAGGAGTTCCCGGATCTCCTTTGCCGCCGTGAGGCGGGTTTCGGTGCTCGCCGTGGAGGTTCCCTGGGAGAGCCCCACCTCTCGGGCCCGCGCCAGCGCATCGGTGAGCTGGCTCAGGACTCCTTCTTCGAGTCCCAGCGCGGAGCGGGCGTGGACGAGGTTCTGGCGGTACCGATCATTGGCGCGAAGTTGTGAGTCCACGCGCATGACGGTGACCGCCACGGCCGCATCGTCGGACGCGGTTTCCAGCTTCAGACCGGACGCCACCTGTCGCGTGGCCTGGTCCACCTCCCGGAGATTCCGCATCATCCCGGAGAGTGCCTGACGCTGGAGATTGAGATTGGTAATTCGCACCGGACGTCCTGCCTGTTCGGGCTGCGTTGGGGACACGGCAGGTTGCCCGTCGAAAGCGACCGCGCCTACCTTCCCACCGCCTTCTATCGACCGATCGACTTCGCGACTTTAGGGGAAGCCCTGCGGGAGCTCCCGCCACCGCCGCCACCCAACCCCTCCTCCATGGCCACCATCCTTCTCGTCGACGACGAATCCACCCCTCTCGAGCTCATGGAGGCGGTGGTGCGTGAGGCCGGGCACCGCCCCATCGCCGTCCGGAACGTGGAGGCGGCGTTGCGAGTCCTGGACCGTCAGGAGGTGGATCTCATCATCTCGGACTACCGGATGCCGGGGGCCACCGGTCTCGAACTCCTCGGGACCCTGGTCCAGCGGGAGTTGGACATCGGTCTCATCATGGTCACCGGGTACGCCTCCATCGACAATGCGGTGGCGGCCATCAAGGCCGGGGCCATCGACTACATCACCAAGCCCATCCGCGCGGCCCAGCTCGAGCTGGCCATCGAACAGGCGTTGGAGTTCCTTCGCCTCCGGGAAGAAAACATCAAGCTCCGCCAGGAGGTCACCCAGCTCCGCGGAAGTCGGGAGATTGTCGGGGACAGCCCGGCGCTCCAACGGGTCATGGATACCATCCGGACGGTGGCCCCCTCCCGGGCGGCGGTCCTCCTGGAGGGGGAATCCGGGACGGGGAAGGAGCTTCTCTCCCGAGCCCTTCATTCGCTGGGAGACAACCCCGACGGTCCCTTCGTCTCCATCAACTGTGCCGCCCTCCCGGAAACGTTGGTGGAGAGCACCCTCTTCGGGCACGAGAAGGGGGCGTTCACCGGAGCGGTGAAGCAGGTGAAGGGCGCCTTCGAACGGGCCCACCGCGGGACCCTCCTCCTGGACGAGGTCTCGGAGATGCGTCTGGACCTCCAGGCGAAGCTTCTCCGGGTCCTTCAGGAACAGGAGTTCGAGCGGGTGGGCGGGACCACCCCCATCCGGGTAAATGTGCGGGTGGTGGCCACCACCAACCGGGATCTGGGAGAAGAGGTCCGCGGCGGGCGGTTCCGGGAGGATCTCTACTACCGCCTCTCCGTGGTCCCCCTTCGAGTCCCATCCCTTCGGGAACGGGTGGAGGACATCCCTCGGCTGGCCGACCACTTCGTGAAACGAGCTGCGGCAGCGTTGGGGAAGGAGGTCAAGGGGCTCACCCGGGAAGCGCTGGAACTCCTGGTGGAGTACCACTGGCCGGGGAATATCCGGGAACTCTCCCACGCCATCGAGAGGGCGGTCATCCTCTCCCGGGGAGAGTGGATTGATCGGGATTCGTTCCAGGCCGCCCGATTTGGGCTCTCTCTTCCGGAAGGCGCTCCTGGAGGAGGGGCTCTGGCGGGGACTCCCGAAGTGGCGTCCGCTCCCGGCGGGGATTTCGGGAGTATGGATGGGGGTGCGACAGAGGATGGAAGTGGGCGGATCATCCTTGACTCCCTGAACCTTGCCCGGGCCGAAGAGGTGCTCATCGAACAGGCCCTCACCCTCACCGATCAGAATCGAACCCGGGCGGCCGACCTCCTCGGGATCCACGTGCGAACCCTTCGGAACAAGCTGAACCGCCCCGACTGATCCGGAGTTGTCGCTCAGGGGGGGACCCGGAAAACCCCCCCCACCTCACCCGGAAGGATCTTCCGCCTCTCCCCATGGGAAGAGGGGTCCTTCCCTCGGCGCCTCCCCGTCCGGGACGAGGCGTTCCTCCCGGAGAGTGGCGCCACGTCTACGCTTTCTCCGTCTTTAGCCGATCTGGTCCGTTTTGGAACGCCCCTTGCCAGAAGGGGAGAGCGGGAGCCCCCACGTCGGGGGCCAGGGGTCCGCCCCGAACCGAAACGAGGAGTCGGAGATGATCACACGCCTGCTGGGAGACACCTCTCCCTCCCGCGCTCTGCGGGAAGGGATGGATCGATCCACGGAGGAGCTCCGGGGGATCGCCCATCGGGTGGCCAATGGGGCCACCCCCGGAGGTGACGGCTTTCAGGCGGCCATGGATGAGGCCATGGGGGTGGAGGGGGAGGCCTCCTTCTCCATCGAGGACGAGATGATCAACCTGGCCGATACTCAGCTCCGCTTCGAGGGTGCCGCCCGCATGCTACAGAAGGTCTATCAGCAGGTCCGAGGCTCGGTGGGCGGAGGTGGTCGATGAATGTGAATGACGGTGGTGTTCGCCCCCTCCTCCAGGGGTTGGGGATCGCCGCTTCGGGGGTTCGGGCGCACAAGGCCCGCATCGACGTCATCGCCGGGAATCTGGCGAATGCCGGGACCTCCGCTCCTCCCGGAACCGAACCCTTCCGACGGCAGATGGTGCGGTTGGCCGCGGTGGAGGGAGGGGGTGCCGTCGACGGAGGAGAGAGTGGCGACGTCTCGGAGGCTCGTATGGTCGGGGGTGTTCAGGTGGTGGGGATCGAGGAAGATCTCACCGAGGGCCCCCTGGTCTACGACCCGGGTCACCCGGACGCCGATGACCAGGGATATGTCCGGCTGAGCAATGTGGATACCACCCGCGAAATGGTGGATCTCCTGGAAGCCCGTCGTCTTTTCGAGGCCAACGCCTCGGTGTTCGAGGCCATGAAGGCCGTTCTCCGTCGTTCCATCGACCTCTGAGCGAGAGTGTGGCCATGACCCCTTCGATTCCATCCACCGTCATCCCCTCCGCCCTCCCCGGATACCGTCCGGGAGCCGAGGGGCCGGGGATTTCCCGTGGAGAGAACGCAGGACCGAGCGTTTCGACCCCTCCTTCCGTTGCTCCTTCCTCTTCACCGGAAGCCGGGACGGCCCGTGCACCGGATGGAGTGGATCCGGCGCTCTGGAGCCTCCTCACCGGAGAGGAGCGGACCCATTTCCTCAAGTCCCGTTCCCTCGGTCCCCTCACCTATGGTCAGGGATCGCGCTCCACCACCTCCGACGCCCCCCCCGCGCTGCGCGGCGGGCGCCTGGATGTGAGGGTCTGAGATGGGCGCCATCCAGGATCCCACCGGTGCAAGCCGTGCCATGTGGGCCGTCCAGCGGGCCATGGGCGCCGGCGGGGTGCAGGGAGTTCAGGAAACCGCCGCGGGAGGCCCCTCCTTCGCCGACACCCTCAAACAGGTCATCGGCGAGGTTTCCGAACTCCAGGAGGGTGCCCACGATTCCATCCAGGCCTTTCTCCGGGGAGAGCCGGTGGAGCTACACCAGGTGATGGCCGCCGTGGAGGAAGCGGGGATTGCCCTCGACCTTCTCATCGAGATCCGGAATCGACTGACCGAGGCGTATCGCACGGTCACCAGCATGCAGAACTGACCCCGGTCAACCCATTGAGCCCTTCATGAGCGACCTCTCCAGACCCCTCGATCGCCTCCTATACGACCCCCGCCTCATCCTGACGGTGGTGGGCGTGGTGACGGTGGTGGGCGTCCTCCTCTTCACACGCTGGGCTTCGGCACCGGACTGGGTGTCTCTCGCCCGCGGGGGGAATCCGGAAGAGGTGGCGCGCATCGCCGATCGCCTCGACGAGGAGGGGATCCGATACCGCCTCGACCTGGGAGGGACAGGACTCTCGGTGGCAACCCGGGACATGGCGCGGGCGCGGGTCTCTCTGGCCCGTGACGGGATCGCGGGATCCACCCGCCCCGGATTTGAGCTCTTCGATCAGCCCACCTGGGGGATGACCGACTTCACCCAGCGGATCAACTACCGGCGGGCCCTGGAAGGGGAGCTGGAGCGCACCATCTCCCGCATGCGGGGAGTGGAGCAGGCTCAGGTCCACCTGGGGCTTCACGAATCGGCGCTCCAGCGTCGAGGGGACCGTCCAACCGAGGCCTCGGTGGTGGTGCGCCTCCGCCCCGGGAGCTCCCGGGACGGATCGTTGGCCGAGGGGATCGCCGCTCTGGTGGCGGGGAGTGTGGATGGGCTCGATCCCACCGCCGTCCGGATCATGGACGACACCGGACGCCTCCTCACCGACACCGCGGGGGAAGACCTCTTCGGAGGACGGCTCTCCGATCAGCAGCTTCGGGTTCGTCGAGAGGTGGAGGACTACCTCGAGCGGAAGGCGGAGGAACTGCTGATCCCGGTGGTGGGGATGGGGAACCTCTCCATCCGGGTGGCGGCCGAACTGGACTTCGATCGAGTGGAGAGAACGGTCCAGGCGGTGGATCCGGAGCGGCAGGTAACGCTCCGGGAGGATCGCTCCGAGATCATCCCGGGGAACCAGGCGCAGGGGGCGGGTCAGGTCACCACCACCTCCACCTTTGAAGCCACCCGGAGCGTGGAGAGCTTTGCCCGGAGCGGCGTGCGCATCGATCGGCTTTCTGTGGCGGTTCTGGTGGGCCATCGCACCACCGAAGGGGAAGAGGGGCCCATGGAGATGCCCCGCGACGAGGAGGAGCTGGCGCGAATCGAGGCACTGGTGACCCAGGCGGTTGGGCTCAAGCCCGACCGGGGTGATCAGATCGCCGTGACCAACCTCCCCTTCCAGCGTACGGCGCTTCCCCTCAGCGAGCCTCCCGCGGCCGGAGTCGGCGACCGGGTGGTTCACTGGGTCCAACTCCTGGAGCGCCCCCTGGTGGGAGCCTTCGGGCTGGGGATCGCTCTCCTCCTCGGGCTCAAGGTTCTGAGCGCGGTTCGGAACGCACCGGTGACCACCCGAGCCGGGGCGGGGGAGCGGACCCTCCCCGCAGGCCCCTCCACCTCCGGAGGTGACCGGGTGCCTGCCCCCTCTCGCACCCCCGAAGCAGCGCCTCCCCCTCGGATGGCGGCGGCCGCGGCGGGACCGGAGCCGGTTCGCCTGGAAGACCCTGAGATGACGGCCCGTCTTCTCCGTTCCTGGATGAAGGAGAGCTGACATGGGCCAGGCCCTCACCCACCGCCGAGGTGGACCGGGAGCGGAGCTGACGGGCACCCAGAAGGTGGCCGTCCTCCTCATGGCTCTGGGTGAAGAGGCGTCCTCCCAGGTAACCCGCTCCCTCCCCCCTGAAGATGTGGAGACGATCTCCTTCGAGATCGCCCGCCTCGGGCGGGTGGAGCCCACCGTGGTGAACGCGGTTCTCAAGGAGTGGCAGGAGACGGAACGGGCGGCCTTCTCCCTCGCCGAGGGCGGGACGGACTACGCCAAGCGGATCCTGGTGAAGGCCTTCGGCGAGCAGAAGGCATCCCAGATCTTCAAGCGGATCGAAGCCCAGCTTTCCCAGACCCTCATCCTGGGACCGCTGCAGCGCGCCGACGCCCGCCAGATCGCCGCCTTCATCCGGAATGAGCACCCTCAGACCATGGCGCTCGTCCTGGCGTATCTCCCCTCCCGACAGACCTCCGACGTTCTGCGGGAGATCCCCTCGGAGCTGGGGAGTGAGATCCTCCTCCGCATGGCTCGCATGGAGAAGGTCCTCCCCGACGTTCTCCAGGTGGTGGAGCGCATCCTGGGAGCCGACACGAAGGTGACCTTCCAGGGGAGCACCCTCACCACCGGCGGGCCGGAGGCGGTGGCCTCGGTTCTGAACGAACTCTCCGGCTCCCTCGAGAAGGAACTCCTCGACGGGTTGGCCCGTCAGGACCAGGAACTCTCGAGGCAGATCAAGGAGCTCATGTTCGTCTTCGAGGACATCGTGCGCCTCGACGACGACACCATCACCCGGATCCTCCGGGAGGTGGAGAACCGCACCATCGCTCTCGCCCTCAAGGTGGCCAGCGAGGAGCTGAAGGAGCGCATCCTCGGCGGACTCACCGCTCGGGCTCGAGGCGCACTCCTCGAAGAGATGGAGTTCCTTGGCCCGGTGCGGATGCGCGAAGTGGAAGAGGCCCAGAGCGAAGTGGTATCCACCATCCGGGCCATGGAGGAAGCCGGACAGATCACGATCTCGGGAGGGGACGATGTCATGGTGGCATGAGGTCCCGTCCCGGCGCCTTGTCCCTGACCCAGGTCAGGTGGCGGTCTGGGGGTGGCGAGATCTGGGAATGGAGGGTGTGACGGAGGAACGGGAAGCCGGTCCCGCCGTCCCCGATCCCCTGGCGCTGGCGCGGGAAGAGGCCTTCCTGGACGGCCTTCGGGAAGGTGCACACCGGGAGCGGGAACGGCTCGCCGGGGCAATCTCCGCCCTGGAGCGGGCCACCGCCGAACTGGAAGGGGACCGCCGTCGCCGATCCGACGAAGCGGAGGAGCGGGTACGCGCCCTCAGCCTCGCGGTGGCCAGGGTGCTTGTGGACCGGGAGCTGGAGCGGGACGCCGGACTCCTCCTCCACCTCATCCGGAAGGGGCTCTCCATTTTCCCCCCTGACGAGGCGGTGACGATTCGCCTCCACCCCCGCGATCTCCTGGCTCTCGTGAGTCCGGAGGATGGGGGGTCCGAGTTCCCGCAACTTGCTCCGGGGCTCGACATCCGGTGGGAGGCCGATGCCGCGCTGGCGCCGGGCGATGTCCGCCTGGAGGCGGGTGAGCAGGTGCTGGACGGGGGGATCCTCCCCTGTCTGGAGCGAATCTGGAACGAACTCAGGGTGGAGGACGAGACCCATGAGTAGCGCAACTGCGCTGACGGACCGTCTTTCCCGGGTGACTCGCTTCTCCTGTCACGGTCGAGTGACACGGGTCGTGGGGCTCGTGGTGGAGGCTGTGGGGCTCGATGCGGCCCTCGGGGATCTCTGTCGGATCCGGATGGGACCGGGGGCACCCGCCATCCACGCGGAAGTGGTGGGGTTCAATGACGAAGGGGCTCTCCTCATGCCTCTCGGCGAGCTGGACGGGATCCGTCCGGGGGCCGAGGTGGAGCCGCTGGGGCGAAGCTACGGGGTGGAATTTGGACCTGGTCTTCTTGGGCGGGTCCTGGACGGGCTCGGACGCCCCATGGACGGGCTCGGCCCCATCATCCCCACCCGCAGGGTTCCTCTGGCTGCCCCTCCCCCGAACCCGCTGGACAGGGAGCCCATCCAGGACGTCCTCTCCACCGGGGTGCGGGTCATCGACGGCTTCCTCACCCTCGGGCGGGGGCAGCGGATCGGGATCTTCGCCGGGAGCGGGGTGGGGAAGAGCACCCTCCTGGGGATGATGGCGCGACACACCTCGGCGGATGTGAATGTGATCGCCCTCCTCGGTGAACGGGGGAGGGAGGTCAGGGAGTTCATCGAAACGAGCCTGGGTCCCGAGGGGCTGGCCCGTTCGGTGGTGGTGGTGGCCACCGGAGACCAGCCGGCGCTCGTTCGGGCCCGCGGTGCCCTGGTGGCCACCGCCCTCGCCGAGGCGTACCGGGATGAGGGGAAGGATGTCCTTCTCATGGTGGATTCGGTCACCCGGGTGGCCATGGCCTGGCGCGAGCTGGGGCTGGCTGTGGGGGAACCCCCCACGACCCGCGGCTACCCCCCCTCGGTCTTTGCCCACCTCCCTCGTCTCCTGGAGCGGGCCGGGAACGGTCGCCGCGGCGGGATCACCGGGATTTACACCGTCCTCGTGGAGGGAGACGACTTCCAGGAGCCGGTGGCAGACCATGTCCGCTCGGTGGTGGACGGCCACGTGGTCCTCACCCGAAAGCTGGCCTCTTCCGGACACTACCCGGCGGTGGACCTTCTCCAGAGCGCCAGCCGGGTTCGCGACCTCATCGTGGATCGCGAACTCCGACGCGCCACCGACCGACTGGCAGGCCTCCTCGCGGCATACCGGGAAAAGGAGGATCTCATTGCGGTGGGCGCATATCAGCCGGGGGGAGATCCCCTTCTGGATCGCGCCGTGAAGTACCGTGACCCCCTCCTCCGGGTGCTTCGCCAGGAGGTGGATGAGGCCGAAGAGGCGCGCGCGACCTTCCGCCGCATCATGGAGCTGGATCGAGCGATCCAGGCCGGGGAGGAGCTCCGATGAAGACCTTCCGATTCGGGCTCCAGCGACTCCTGGAACACCGGCAACGCATCGAAGACGACCGCGCCGCCGACCTGGCGCGGGCCCGGGCGGAGGCCGAAGCGGCCCGGAAGAACCGGGACCGCCTCCTCCAACTCATCCGGGAGAGCCGCGGCGTCATGGAGGGCACCCATCGGACGGGTACCGCCGGGGTCCTCCAGAACCTTGCCTTCGTCCTCTCGCGCCTGGAGGAGCGGGCGCTGGCGGCCGATTCCGTCTGCCGGGAACGGGAAGCCGAGGTGGAGCAGACATCGGAGGCGTTCCGCGCCGCCGTTCGGGACCGGGACGCCCTCACCCGGATCCGGGAGCGCAGGGAGACGGAGTGGCGGGAAGAGGGTCTCCGGAAAGAGCAGGGCGAGTTGGACGAAATGGCCACCCTGCGGCACGCCCGCGGTGACCACGATTCCCGGAGGGCCGGATGAACTTCCTCCCCATCGTCCCCTCAGGCGGAACCCCCGCTTACCCGGGAAGTTCGATCGATCCCATCGGGATGGGTGTGTCCGGGTCCTCCCCCAACCCCTGGGGGATGGGGGACGAGGGGATCCCCTTCCTCCAGGCCCTTTTCCAGGCCATGGCGCCGGTAGAGGAAGCCCTGCCGGAGGAAGGTCCCTCCGGGGAAGGTGGAGAAGGGCTCGACACCGCCACGTCCTCACCCTTCACGGGGGAAAGCTCCCCCACCGGGAGCGCCGATTTCGCCGGGATCCCTCTCAACCCCGGGCACACCGGCGAGGGAGAACGTCCGCGCGAAGTTCACCTCTCGGAGGGCGCGCGCGAACCCCGCTCCGCAGGGAATCCCCTCTCACCGGAAGGTGAGGAGCCGGTCACGTCGGACGTGGCCCCCCGGCCTCATGGGCCGGCGGGCGCCTCCTCCGTGACCGGGGCAGCTCCTCCCGTTGCCCGGGTG
>JBJHBD010000112.1:0-10212 GCA_050485305.1 Gemmatimonadota bacterium | reverse complement strand
GCGAGGCGAACCCGGCCCGGTGGAGGGCCCGGAAGAGCCAGTCCCCTGACCGGTCGCCGGTGAACATGCGCCCGGTGCGGTTGGCGCCGTGGGCCGCCGGGGCGAGCCCCACGATGAGGAGGCGGGCCTCGGGGTCGCCGAACCCGGGGACGGGGCGCCCCCAGTACTCCTCGTCGGCGTAGGCCGCGCGCTTTTCCCGGGCCACCTTCTCCCGCCACGTCACCAGACGGGGGCAGCGGCGGCAGGCCGCCACTTCCTCGTGGAGGGGGGCGAGGGGGTCGGGGGTGGGTGGCATTCCCAAGGGGGGTGAGGGGAAGGTGGATCGAGGGTCCGGGGGCACGGGTTCGGAGCCGACGTGAAGGGTGTCCTGATCAGGGCAACGAAGCAACTCCAGGATGCGGTCGCGCCTGGCTTCCCCGGTACGCATACCGTCCCGTCGCAGGAACTTCAATCCCGGCCCGGGGTCATCCATCACAAGGCGGTCGACTTTCTTTTTCGACCGACTCTTCCGGACCCAAAGCGATGCCGGCTGCTGCCGACGTTACGCCGAGGCGCACCGGAGCCCTTCGCGCAACCTCATGGCCGGAATGAGGCGGATCGGCCTCCGAAGGGTGCGAGTTCGCTCATCGATTCCGCCTCGCCCCCAGGGAGGAATCATGTCCGTCGCCAAGATCACCGAAATCACTGCGGAATCCCCCAAGAGCTTCGAAGACGCCATCCAGGAAGGGCTCCGCCGAGCCGGCAAGACCCTCCACGGCATCAAGGGCGCGTGGGTGAAGGAACAGAAGGTCGTCTGGGGAGGCGAGAGCGTCTCCGCCTACCGGGTAACCTTGAAGGTCACCTTCGTGCTCGACGGTTGATCGCGCCCGTCCCATCTGCTTGCTCTCTTGTCCCTGAGGTCGTCCGGCCATAGCCTCTCCAGAACGACCGCAAAGGCCAGCAGGAACCACCAGTGCGCCCGCTGATACATGCCCCCTCCCTGTCTGATGTCGGCTTCGACTAACGCCGTCGACCCCTCAGGGTCGGGTGGCTGCGGAATGGTACAGGGGGGAGGGGCTGGCGGAAACCCGGGGGGCTGCGGGGACTTCTGACGGTGCCGGAGACCCTTGGCGTTCTCGCCGCCCGCGTGGTCCCCTGCGTCCCCGGCGACCCCCGGCGACCCCCGGCGACCCCCGGCGACCCCCGGCGACCCCCGGCGACGAAATCTGTCCCAAACTCACATGCGCAACCCCTTGACAGGATGTGGGTTGCGGAAGTCGCGCCGTCCGCCACCGCTGCCTACGAGGCCGCGCCAGAGCCTTGGCGCACCCTCTCGCCTCGTTCGTCCGCCTCACCACCCATTTCGGATCCCAACTCCCGAGTTTCGAGCTCCTGCACCCCTTTCCTAGGCACCGAAAACCCCCTGTTAGATTTCATGCAAGTTGATTGTCGACTTCCACTTGCATGAGGTGAACCATGGGGTATCTGACGACTTCCACTCTCCTTGTTAGGGAGGCGGAGGCGGAGTATGGGGCGGAGGGCGCTGACCGTCCGGACGCCGACCACCAAGGGGCGGACCGCGCGAACTCCTCTCCACCCCCTCTCGACGACGCCGCCCTCGACGAACTCGGCCACGAGATCTTCGTCCTCTCCACCCACATCGAAGCCGCCACGTATCGACTCCTGGAGATGATCGCCCGCTTCGACGAAGGGCGGGGCTGGCACCGGGCGGGGTTCCGGTCCTGCGCCGAGTGGCTCGCTCACCGCACCGGTATCGATATGGGTGCGGCGCGGGAGCGGGTTCGGGCAGCGCGGGCGCTCCGCGAGCTCCCCCTCACCTCCCAAGCGCTGGCCCGGGGTGAACTCACCTTCTCTAAGGTTCGCGCTCTCACCCGTGTCGCCGAGCCGGAGACGGAGGCGCACTTCCTGGAACTGGCCCAGGGATGCACCGCCGCCCAGGTGGAGTCCATGGTTCGGGGGTGGAAGTTGGGAAGCCTGAAGGAAGAAGCCGACCGGGAAGAGTGGAGGTTCCGGAACCGGAGCTTCTCTGTCTTCCCCGATCTGGACGGGAGCTACGTGGTGAAGGGGAGGCTCACCCCGGAGGTGGGGGCGCTTCTCATGCGGGCCGTCGAGATGGCGAGTGACCATCTTTACCGGAAGGAGACGGCCGAGGAAGAGGGGTACACTTCCTCCGCTCGGGGGTTCGAGAACGAGGCGCAGGCTGAGGGGCGGAAGGCGCGGGACACGGAAGCCGCAGCGGCGCGCCGGCGGGCCGATGCACTGGCGCTTCTCGTGGAGCGGGGGATGACGGTGGGGCTGGGGGGTGACCCTGAGGCAGAGGAACTGACCACTCCCCGGGGAGATGAGAATGGTGTCGCAAACGTTTCCGCGGAAACGCGAAGCCGGACGCGCGGAGGGCACGAAGAGCCGCGAGCCACCCCAACATCCTCCGGCTCCTCCGCCGAGCGCTACCAGGTCCTGGTCCACGTGGACATGGCCACGCTGAAGGAGCTGACCCCACGCGAGCGGCTGATGAAGCTGTCGGGCAAGCGGGCCCGGAAGATGCGGCTGGACTACATCATCGAAGAGGCGCGGGCGAAGGGCCTGGTGCGTGAAGAAGGTGAGAACGCAGGGCCGAGCGCACCCTGCGGCTGCCGCGACCACTCCCACATCGAAGACATCCGCGTTTCCGCGGAAACGTCTCGGAGGCTGACCTGCGATGCCTCGGTGGTACCGGTAGTCCGCGGAAACGCGGAGCTGGGCGGACCGACGCCGGCCACGCCCACCCTCAACCTCGGTCGCCGCACCCGAACCGTTTCTGCCCCTCTCCGCCGCGCACTCGAAGTCCGGGACCGCGGGTGCCGGTTTCCGGGGTGCGGCTCACGGTTCACCGATGCCCATCATGTCCGCCACTGGGCCGATGGCGGTGAGACGAGCCTGCTGAACTGCATCCTGCTCTGCCGACATCACCATCGGCTGGTGCATGAAGGCGGCTGGAGGGTCGATCTCATCGACGGGAACCGGGCGGTGTTCTTCGACCCTCGAGGTGGGACTCACTTCCAGGGACGCTCGAGGCCACCCGCGCTTGGGAGTGATCCGGTCGCGGACCTGAAGGCGGACAACATCAGGAAGCTGGCGGGGGGGTGAGGGAAGCCTCCCGCTCCGCTCCCCTCACGGCGGCCCGAAACCAACCGGTTGCGGCTCGCCGGAGAAGGGGGGTATCCTGGGGCGTACTAGGCCGGTCGTCGACAGTCCGCCACCCGTTGGGAGCCCAATGCACCTGAAGCAACCACCTCGGAACCCCGCGGATTGCGTCCGGGGCGCGGATCGCCTGGCGAACCGAATCGCAGCCCCGCATGCCCTCCAATTCGGAGTCCAGCCCGCAGGCCGCGTCACCAGCCGCCGTTCCCACACCCTCCACCTGCTCATGGCCGGCCTCCTCGCTCTCATCCTCTCCGGGTGCGGAGAACGGGGCACCGACCCCTTCGACCGCATTCAGGTCGACACGTTGCCCGGGGGGATGGTGGTGACCTCGAACCCATCCTCCGGCGCGTGGCAGGCAGGGGAGGAGTGGACCGTAGACGAGCTCTTCCGCATCGGCGAGCTGGAGGGGACCGGCCCCACCGTACTGGGAGAGATCCGCGCCATCGGGGTGGCCTCCGACGGAACCATCCACCTCTTCGACCACCTGGCCCACGAGCTTCGCGTGTTCGCCGCAGACGGCACGCCCCTCCGGGTCACGGGTCGTGCGGGAGCCGGCCCCGGGGAGTTCCGGAATGTGGTGGGCCTGGGCGTCTCTCCCGAGCGGGAGGTCTGGATCGCGGATGGGGGAAATCAGCGCTACACGGTGGTGGATGAGGCGGGCGGGCACCGGTCTTTCCCCCGCACTTCCCGCCTGACCCTCCTCCCCGTTCTCGGAGGGTGGGGAGGGGGCTTCGACCTCGAGGGGCGCTTCCACGAACGCGCTTCCGACCTGGAGGATGGGGAGCAGGTCCACCGCATGCTCGAGGTGGCCCCCGACGGGGAGGTGGCGAACGCCAGGTCCATTCCGCGGGTTCCCGTGGCGTTGCCTTCCGTCGGAGGCGGGTCCATCAACATCCTCCTTCCCTACGGCCCCCGGGGGCTCACGGCGTGGGATCCTCGCGGCGCGCTCTGGCTGGCACACTCGTCTCACTATGAGCTGGTCCGGGTCGGATTCGGGGGGGACACCCTGCAGGTGATTCGCCGTGAACTGGAGCCGGTGCCGCTCTCACCGGTCCAGCGGGATTCCATCGACGCGGTTCTGACCGCAGCCCGGGCCATGAATCCGGTGATCCCCGAAGGCGCAGTTCCGGATCAGGTCTCACCCCTCCGCTGGATGGCCCAGGACGATGAGAACCATATGTGGGTGTGTGCAGGTGGGACGGACCCCTGCTCCCAGGTGGATCTCTTTGACAGAGCGGGCCGCTACCTGGGGGTAGTGAGCCTCCCAGCGCCGGTGCTGGACCAGCCCGCTCCCATTATCCGGAACGGCCGGTTCCACGCCGCCATCGAGGGACCCATGGGCGAGCCGCAGCTGCTGGTGGGGCAGGTGCGGGTGCGGTGAGGCACGGAGAGAGCGGCTCCCGGCTCCCGCTCCTGGGGGGAGCTCTGGCAGGGCTGGTGACGTTGACCGTCCTTTTCAACGTGGTGTTCAAGCCGTCCGAAGAGAGCCCCGCCCGCGCCGCGCCACCGGACCGGACCCTGGAGGTTCAGGAGCTTCTCCGGGTTGGGGCCGGGTCGTCCGGAGGTTTCGGGATGGTTGTCGTTGGCGTTCTCCTTCCTGACGGTGGTGCCGTGATCCTGGATGCCATGCCACGGCATGTGATTCGTCTGGACCCCCGGGGTGAGCTCCTTCCGCCCCTCCTGGGGGCCGGGGCCGGGCCCTACGAGGCGCTCAACCCGGTGGCGGTGGGGCTCCATGGCGACTCCCTCTGGGTCCTCGACGCCGATCTGAACCGGATAACTCTCCTGGCGCTCTCGGGCCGCGGAGGGAGGATGGTGAGCCTGGCCGGGCTGTCTTCGGTGGCGTCGGACGGCCTCCCCCTTCAGGCGAGAGCCCAGCTCAACCATGGGAGGATCCTGGCCCTGCCCCATCTCCCCAGTGCCGTGACCTGGCCCCATGGTCCCTTAGCGTCACAGGCGATTGTCCTCGTCGATCTCGAGGAGGGAGAGGTTCATGAGGTGGCCCGCGCTTCCGTTCGGAACGGAACAGCGAACTTCCGGGACCCGGGACGTGAGGGACGAGGAGGGATCTGGGCCACTCAGCCCTTTGCTGCCACCACCCTCGTGGCACCCCAGCGGGATGGGTCCGGGGTCGTGGTGGTGGAACGGGACCCCGAGGTTGTTGGACCCGGACGCGCGGTGGTCTCCCGCTATTCTGCGACCGGCGAGCCGCTTTGGGTGCGGGAGCTGGCCTTCCCGCCCCTCACCCTCACGGACGTCGTGGTGGATTCGGTGGTCCGGGATTTCGGCGTCAGACTCATGGATGCCACGGCGCAGGCCCCCGGAGTGGCAGGCCCCACCGATGCCCGCGACGCCGAAGCGTGGATCCGGGCCGGCCTTCACCTTCCCGACCACCTCCCGGCCGTGACGCATGCGGTGGGCGCCGGAGACGGCTCCATCTGGGTCCGGGAGGCGGACCCGGGTTCGGACCCGGTGTCGGACATTGGCCTCTGGCACCGGTGGGACGGGGAAGTGGAGGAGCTATGGAGAGTCCGGCTTCCTGCCGGCGCCATGCTGCTGGACGCGCGGGGACCCATCCTCCTGACGCGGGAGCTGGGCTCCTGGAATGAACATCAGGTGGTGTTCTACCGGATCGAGGGTGGGTAGTGGACCCTGCGGAGTGAGGGAAGCCAGTTGCGCCCCGCCCCCTCCCCTTCGATTCTCCCCTCATGGACCGCCGACACTTTCTCCGAGCCACCGCCCTCTCTGCCGCCGGCCTCGCCGTGGTGGGGAGCCCCGACGCCCTTCACGGGATCCTGACGCCCACGGCCCGCGGGCCCATCGTCCCCCGGAGTGACCGGAGGGAGCTGGCCATGCGGGCACTGGACGCGGCCCGGGGGGCGGGGGCCGATTACGCCGACGTCCGCATCAACACGAATCGCTCCCAGTTCATCGCCACCCGCGATCGGCGCGTCACGGGGGTGTCGGACAACGTCACAAGCGGGTTCGGCGTGCGGGTGCTGGTGGCAGGGACCTGGGGGTTTGCGGCCTCGGGGGTGGTGACCCCCGACGAGGTGGAGCGGGTGGCGCGGCATGCAGTGGCCCAGGCCCGGGCCAATCGAGCGGCGCAGCGTCGCCCGGTGGAGCTGGCCCCGGCCGAGGTCGAGCCCTCGGGGGTGTGGCGGAGCCCCATCCGGACCGATCCCTTCGACATCCCCATCGAGGAAAAGGTGGAGCTCCTCTTCCAGGCCAACGAGGCGGCGCTGGGTGTGGCGGGGGTGCGGCTCGTCACCTCCAACCTGCGCTTCCTCCTGGAAGACAAGTTCTTCGCCAGCACCGAGGGGACGGTGACGGACCAGGTGGTCTACCAGAGCTACCCGCAGATGAGCGCTACCGCGGTGGCTCCCGACGGCTCCGACTTCCAGTCCCGGGATTCCACCCACATCCCCCCGCTGGGACTGGGGTGGGAGCATGTCCTGGACTCGGATCTCGTGGGGCTCGCCCCCGTCGTGGCCTCCGACGCCGTGGAGAAGCTGGGGGCGCAGTCGGTGGAGCCGGGGCGCTACGATCTCATCCTCATGCCCTCCCATCTGGGGCTCACCCTCCACGAGTCCATTGCCCACCCCACGGAGCTGGACCGGATTTTGGGGTTCGAGGCCAACTACGCCGGGACCTCCTTCATCCATCCCCTGGAGGACTTCCTCGGGCGGTTCCAGTACGGACCCGAGTGGATGCAGGTGGTGGGGGAGCGCTCCACCCCGGGGGCGCTGGCCACGGTGGGGTGGGATGACGAGGGGGTGAAGCCCCAGGACTACCACATCGTGAAGGACGGGGTGCTCAACGACCTGCAGACCACCCGGGAGCAGGCCCCCTGGCTGGCCGACTGGTACCGCTCCCAGGGGCGCGAGGTGCGAAGCCACGGGAACTCCTACGCCCAGACCTGGGCCGATGTGCAGTTCCAGCGCATGCCCAACATCAACCTCCTCCCCTATCCGGAGGGCGACGTTTCGGTGGAGGAACTGGCCTCCGGGATCGACCGGGGGATCCTCATCGATGGGCGTGGCTCCTTCTCCATCGATCAGCAGCGCTTCAACTCCCAGTACGGCGGGCAGACCTTCCGGGAGATCCGGAACGGGCGCATCGGCGGGATGCTGAAGGACGTGGCCTACCAGATCCGGACCCCGGAGTTCTGGAATGCCATGGACCTGGCGGGAGGGCCGAGCACCTACTTCATGTACGGCACGGTGGGCGACGCCAAGGGGCAGCCCGCCCAGTCCAACGCCATCACCCACGGGTGCCCGGCCACCCGGCACCGGGATGTGACGGTCATCAACACGGCGCGGCAGGTCTGACCCACCCGAGTCACCGACCTCCGTCACATTGACGAACCCCTGATCGTTTTACCGGGAGGATGGGTCACTTCCCCGAACTCCGACCGGAGAGTCGGCAATGGCACCTCACCGCTTCTCACTCCGGTACGGGCCTTCCTGCCGGGTAGCAGTTCTTCTGGTGGTGGGACTTCTCGCCATTCCCGTCGGTGGCGGGGGGCAGGAACCTCCTCCCGGGCATCCGGCCGCCTGGAACCTCATTCAGCCCCCCTACACTCCCTCTCCTCCCCGCTTTGCCGATCATCTGGGGGCGGCCTCCGCAAATGCCCTCCTTACCGGCACGGTGGCGGGAATTCGAGCGCACATTGCCGGGGAATCGTTTTCCCGGGCCTTCGTTCTCGGGTCGGCGGGCGGGACCATCGGATACGTCGGGAAGTGGACCGCGACCCGCGACGTTCCCGGGGCCGGGTGGGTGGGACGCTGGATCCATGGAACCGGGCTTTCCGTGGCGGACAATGGTGCGCGGGGCGCTGCGGCGCTCTCCCGTGTGATCCTTCCCACCGGCCCGCTACGCCTGGCGTTCGGCGAGGAGGTGGATGAGGGGCATGTCTCCTGGATCCGCCTCGACGTGGTGGAGTTTGGAGGGGTGGTCTGGGCGCTGACCCGGCGAGATCTGGCCTTCGACGGCAGTGCGACGCTTCGGCGGGGGGGCTTCGTCTTCGACTCCAGGGAGGCCCCCGTCCTGGTGCGGGGAGAGGAAGTCGATGGATGGATGCCCGTCCCCGGGGTGATCCTGGTGAACCGTGCTCCTTCCTCCCCATATCACCACCGTGGCGATCCGGCGGCTCGGGGGACCCTCCAGACCCTCCAGTACGATTGGGCCCAGTCCCACCTCGCCGCTCCCCTGACGGGGTGGGCATTGGATCGGGTGGATGGGTGGAACGGACTCCGCCGCTACCTCGACATCGACCCCGTCCTCTTCCCCCTCCGGGGCGCCATGCTGGGGCTCTGGGGGCCGTCGGGAAGGGACACTCCATGGGGGTGGGAAGAAGCGATCCTCTTCAGGCTCGGGGGGGACATCGTCTACCTCACCGGAGGCGGATCATGAGAGGCGCGACATCCATCATCCTCCTGGCGATGGGACTCGCAGGGTGTTTCGTGGATCTGGCAGGGCCGGAGGAACCGGTAGGCGGCCTCGAGTGGCTGACCTTCGAGGCCGTGGTCAATCACGATGCCCCCGACGCCGGGGGTGGGTGCCAGTACGTGTTCCCACGGGTCGTGGGCGGCCCCGGATCGGTGGTGACCGCTCTGGGCACGGAGGTGATCCGGGTGGGGAGCGAAGTTCTCTCCATCGCCACCCTCTACCACCCCGGCGGAGGGCACCCCACCCGACTCTGCGGGGAGGAGACGGTGGTGGAGGTGGAGTACCCGCAGGTCCCCCGGTTTTCATTCCCCGACCGGGTGTTCCGGATCCCCGTGGTGGTCCGTGATCCACCGGGGAGGATCACCCGGGATACGGACGGCGAGGTGACCCTTCCGCTGCGGTTTGCCGAGGCCTCCGAGGTTTCCGTTCCCCACTTCACCGCCTGGGTGCTGGAGGTGGAGGCGATGGGGGGCGGGGTGGCGCGGCTGACCTTCAGCGAACAGGTGGAGGGGTATGCCCACCCCACAACCCACCTGGCCCCGGCGGTCCTGGCCGCCCTCCCTCCCGACCGGCCCTTGCGGATCCGCCTCTCGGTGGCGTGGTGGTACCACCTCCACGACCCGGAGGCGAGGACGACGGCCTACTGGTACTCCTCCGCCCAGCTCACCTGGGAGATGGATCCGGTCACTCCACCCGCACCGCCGTCATGATGATCTCCACCCGGGCGTCCCGGGGGAGGCGCGCGGCCTGGACGGTGGCCCGCACCGGGGTGCGACCGGGGAAGTAGCTCCCGTACACCGTGTTCATGGCGGCGAACTCGTCCAGATCGGCGAGAAAGACCTGGGACTGCACCACGTCGCTGAAGGTGAATCCGGCGGCCTCCAGCACCGCCTCCAGATTCCGCATGACCTGATGGGTCTCCGCTTCGATCCCTCCCGACACCATCTCGCCCGTCTCCGGGTCCAGCGCAATCTGCCCCGCCAGGTAGAGGGTGTTCCCCACCAGGATCCCCTGCGAGTAGGGCCCGATGGCGGCGGGGGCCCGGGGGGTGTCGATGACCCTGGATTCCACCGGGGACCCATCCTCCTGGGAAGAAGGGGCGGCGCACGCGGCGAGGAGGGCGAGGATGAGGAGAGGGGCAGGGGAGCGGAGGGGTTCGCGCATGGCCGGCATTCCGGGTTCGCTTTGCGATGGGGAGGGGGGGAGGGCATCTTCCCCGCGACATGGATGGACGCCCCATCCTGCTCCCCTCGCCCGCGCTTCGTCAAATGCCGCGACGTACCCGGGACCATCTGACCTTCTGGCTCGAACGGTTCCTCCTCCGGGGCGCGCAGTACCGCCTCCTCGTGATTGCGGCCGTCATCGGCCTCATGTCGGTGGTCTGCGGTGCGCTCGTGTATCCCGCCGGCGTCTTCGAGTCTCTGGGGGAGTCCATCTGGTGGGCTTTCCTGCGCCTTTCGGACCCCGGGTACCTGGGCGACGACGAGGGGACCTGGGTCCGGGTGGTCTCCACCTTCCTCACCGTTTCGGGTTACGTGGTGTTCCTGGGGTCGCTGGTGGCCATCATGACCCAGTGGT
>JBJHBD010000111.1:0-10543 GCA_050485305.1 Gemmatimonadota bacterium | reverse complement strand
CACGAACTCCCGGTCGTTCCGGGGAGACAGGCGATGGATGGCACGGGCCACCAGCTCCTTCCCCGTCCCATTCTCCCCGGTGATGAGGACGCGGGCGTCGGTGGGCGCCACCCGCTCGATGCGGGCGAGCACCTGACGGATGGCGGGGGACCTTCCCACGATCTCGTACCGGCTCTCCACCTCGGACCGGAGCGCCTCCACGGAGCGGGAGAGACCTCGCCGCTCGAGGGCGTTTCGAAGGGTGAGAAGCAGGCGGTCGGTGTCGAGGGGCTTCTCCAGGAAGTCGTACGCCCCCCGTCGGGTGGCCTCCACCGCCGTCTCGATGGTGCCGTGCCCCGAGATCATGACCACGAGGAGGCCGGGGTGTTCGCCCCGCAACCGCTCAAGGCATTCGAGCCCGTCCATCCCGGGCATCTTCACATCCAGAAAGATCACGTCGGGGAGATGGGTGCCCGCCACCTTGAGCGCCTCCTCTCCGGAGGCGGCCACCATGACCTCGTGCCCCTCGTATTCGAAGAGCTGCCGCATGGCGTCGCGGATGGGCGCTTCATCGTCGACGATGAGGAGTTGCGCCATCGTCAGTTCACCGGGGTGAGGACGAGGCGGTCCTCCCGGATGAGAGCGGCGCCCACCCCCGCGGGGAGGGGGATGGAGACGGCCTCCGGAGGGAGTCCATCCCGGTCCCGGGGGTCGATCCCCTCCAGGATCCGGGGGTAGAATCGCCGGGGGATGGGGACGTTGGCCACGTCGATACGCCGGACGACGAACGCCGCCAACCCCTCCCCTCGGGTCACAAGCGTCCCGCGAAGCTGCACCGGGACGGTGTCGGGGAGGATCTCCAGGACTCGCTCCAGCTCCGGAAGCTCGGGAAGGATCTCCCGTGACATGCGAAGCCCCACGATAGCCTCCCCGTCCCGGAACCGGAGCGACGGCTCACCCACACCGGTGGGGAGGTATTCGGGGAGCCGGAACTGGATGATGCTCTCCAGCTCCGTGGCGGTGAATTCCGCCTCTCCCAGCTCCCGCTCTACCATCTCCTGATACCGGTTCACCGCCTCTGCCGCCAGCTCCGGGGAGGTGGTCGTGGCGCTCCTCGGAGCAACCGAATCCCCACCCCGGAACTCCCTCGCCACCTCCGGCCCGTAGACCCAAGCGGCGGCCACCACCGCCAGGAGAAGAAGGAGGGCGGAGGCGCGCCCTGCGCACCCCGTCAGGCACCCCATGAGCTCTCCCTACTTGCGGGAAAGGGCGGTGCGAAGCGGGCTCTCCCGAAGCACGGTGTATCGGGCCTTCCCCCGGGAGAGCTGGCTTCGTACCAGATCCACCGTGGCCACCGGGATCTTCCCCTTGTGGGAGATCTCCGCCGAGAGTTCGTCCAGTCCACGAAACGCACCTGCTCCCTCCTCGTCATCCGCCCTCCCAAGTGTGATGTGCGGGTGGAAGGCTCTCGTCTCCCTCTCGAACCCGTGGTTCGAGAGCCCCCACTCCAGATCCTGCTTGAGACAGCGAAGTGCAGGCGTGGGTTCCACCCCCACCCAGATGACCTGGGGGCGACGGATGGTGGGGAAGGCACCGAACCCCGCAAAGGTCAGGGGAAAGGCCCGGGTACCTGCCGAGACCCGATCCACCACCTTTTCGATGACCGGGAGGTGCTCGGAGCGCACATCCCCGAGAAACTTGAGGGTGAGGTGATAGTTCTCCGGCTCCAGCCACCTCACCGGGAATCCCTTTTCGCGGAGAGGAGCCGCGGAAGCATGGATTCGTTCCCGTTCATCCTCCGGGAGGTTCAGGGCAATGAAGAGGCGCATGGGGAGTTGACGCTCAGGTCGCGATGCCCACGGGGGCAAGGATGGCGTCGAGGCCGGAGACGGCCCGATCCACATCCTCCTCGGTGGACGCCCATCCAAGAGAGAGGCGAAGCGCTCCCGTTTCCAGGGTGCCGAGCAGGCGATGGGCCTCCGGAGCGCAGTGGAGCCCCGGGCGAGCCAGCACCCCCCACTCGTCTTCGAGACGCTTCCCCAGGGTGGCGGCGTCCACCCCATCGGCAACGAGGGTCACCACCCCCACCCCATCCGGCGCGGGAGGGGAGAGGACCCGAATCCTGGGGATCGCCTCCAACCCATCCCGGAGACGTGCCTTGAGGGCGGCTTCACGGGCATGGAGCGCCTCGACCCCCTCCCGGAGGACAAACTCACATCCGGCGAGGAGACCGGCGATCCCCGGGGCATTCGGGGTTCCGGCCTCCAGATGATCGGGGTAGGCGTCCGGCATCTCCCGAAGCGCGGAGTTCCCACCGGTCCCTCCCCGGAGGAGGGCCGGGAGTTCCAGACCTTCCCGCACCCACAGCCCCCCCGTTCCCTGGGGACCCAGGAGCCCCTTGTGCCCGGTGAAGGCCACCAGATCCGCCCCCTCCTCTACATGGAACCCGGAGAGGTGGCCGAGCGACTGGGCGGCGTCCACCAGAACGAGAGCACCATGCGCGTGGGCCTTCTGCACCATCGCGGAGATGGGGAGGCGGCACCCCAGGACATTGGAGGCGGCATTCACCACAAGGAGGCGTGCACCGTCCAGGAGTCGGTCGAGTCCGTCCAGATCCAGCGTGCCGTCCGGCGCCCCCTCCGCCATCCGGATCTCCACTCCCCGCTCCGCCCCCATGGCGTGGACCGGACGGAGGACGGCGTTGTGGTCGAAGGGGGTGATGACCACCGTGTCTCCGGGGCGCAGAACCCCGTAGATGGCGGTGTTCAATGCATGGGTGGCGTTCATCCCGAAGGTGATTCGCCCCGGATCACCCCGGACGCCGAGGAGCTGCGCGAGGCGGCGCCGAGCCCGGAAGCAGATCCGCCCGGAATCCACCGAGGCGGCGTATCCGCCGCGACCGGGAGAGGCACCCACGCCGAGGAGGAACACGTTCACGGCCTCGGCGACCTCCCGAGGGCGAATGGCGGAGGTGGCGGCGTAGTCCAGGTAGTGCATTGTCCGGATCGGCGAAGGGGCAAACGGGCGCGGAGGTGAGGGGTTTCCGGCATCCCATCCCCCCGGGAACGGCGTAACCTACCCGCTCCCGGGGGGTCCCACAACCGGAGGGGGCCTCCCCACCCTCCACCTTCCCCCCTTCACCCTACCGGACGATTCCGACGAACCGGTTCCGGGGGGTGAGGAGTTCCGGAGGGGCTACTGCACCAGGCTCGTGAACCCTACCCAACTGGGGCACACCCCCACCGGAATGGTGAGCTCCGCCTGGAAGGTGGGAGAGAACCGGTGGACCCGAGCGGGCCCCTGGCACTCCGGGGAAAGGAGGTAGATGCGCCCCTCGGGATCCACTCCGACGCCGGGAGAGCTGGCCACGCCATCCACGGTGAGGGGATCCGCCGGACTCCGCACGAAGCTCCCCGAGGAGGGGTTCCAGACCACGGCTCCAAAGGACCAGGACGAGACGAGGATGCGCCCGGTCGGGTCCAGGCGGGGTCCGCCGGGGAAGTTTCCGAACCCCTCATGGAGCGTCACCTCCACCTCGTTCCCCATGTCCACCTCCGAGAGGGTCCCGTTCTCGGCGCCCCAGTTCCCCGCGTTCACCACGTAAAGCCGACCTCCCCCCCCGACCACGGCCCCTCCCGAGTTCTCGGCGGAGAGAGGGATGGTTCCCCGGACGGCGAGGGTGCCGGCATCGAGGACGGTGACCGATCCGTTCCCCACCGGCGAGAAGGTTTCCAGGTTCGCGTTCACCACGAAGATCTTCCCACCCCCCACCACGATGGCGCCGGGGTACTGTCCCACCGGGATCTCGGCACCCGCCGTGCCCCGGAGCACATTCACCGGGGATACGCTGTTCCGGTCCGGGTTGGAGACGAGGGCGATGGAGTCGTTGAGGAAGGCGGATCCGGTGGCGCCGGAACCCTGCGGGAGGGCGATGCTCCGGAGCACCCGCCCCTCCACCAGATCCACCACCACCGCGGTGGGGACGACCCCCATGGGGACGAGGGCCAGCTCCCCTCTCAGAGAGGCGCTCACCGGCGTCCCCTCCGCCCCAAGAGGGATGGTGCGGACGGAGGCGGGGTCTTCCACATCAAAGACGGTGAGGGAGATCTCGACGCTGTTCACCACCACACCCACCTCGGTTTCGAGGGGAGGAGGTGGGGCCGTGGAGCTCTCCCCGCAAGCGGTGAGAACGAGGCTCAGGAAGAAGAAAGGGAACGGGAAGGTCCGTCGAAGTAGGTGCATGATGATTCCGATCTGTGGGTTGTACGCGAGGGTGCGCGAGGTGGGACGCTTTCCGGATCGGGGCGTCGGGCGAGGTGAGGTCATGATGGAGACGGGATCCGACCGGCACGGAGCTCGAGTCGGAGGGTGCGACCGGGCTCGGGGAAGCTGTAGATGAAGGGGGTGCGGTCATCGAAGAGCCGATCCACCCGGAGAAGGGGGGACCACTCCCACCCTCCCCACTCCCATCGCCCTCCCAGGAGGGCGTCGAAGCTCCAGAAGGCGTTCAGTTCGTTGATGGGAGCGGGGACCGGATACCGGAGTCCGGTGTGGCGCCCCCGGAATTCGACCCGGATCGGAGCTCTCCCCCAGGAGAGGAAAACCCCTCCCGAGTCCCGGGGACGGTAGGCAATCTGACTCCCCCGCTCACCATCCCGATCGTATTCGATGCGGGTGTGCGCCCAGTGTGCGCCGGCACGGATTCCGAGGATGGGAAGCTCCACCTCCGTTCGGAGTTCGGCTCCCCGCCGATGAACGTCGGTATTCCGCGGGCTCCAGATGAAGCGGAAGTCGGGAGCCCATACGATGAGATCCCGCACCGACCCGGTGTAGAGTTCCGCCGCCAGGAGGAGCGGAACCCCCGCCACCACGAAGTGGGTGCTCGCACCCACCTCCACCTCCGAGGGGATCCGCTCGGCCCGGAGGTGGGGGTTGGGTACGATCCCCACTCCCTCCTGGAAGAAGAGGTCGCCCGGCGACGGGGGGGAGAAGGCGCTCCGGTGGGCGAGGTGGAAAACGGCGCTCCGGAGAGGGAGTGCCAGGGTGACCTCATGGGCTCCGAGCCAGGCCTCCCCCCCTCCATCGTGGTGGAGACGGGCCGCCACCCCCAGGGTGGGGGTGCCGGGTAGGGGGAGGGGGTCCGAATCGAACCGCCCGGCGACCGCCCCGTCCCATCGAGGGGTGAGTGCCTCGGGGGCGAGTTGTCCCGATGCCAGCTCCCACCGGCGGACGGAGAGTCCGGCACCCCATCGCCCACGAACGCCGTCGAGGAGGGGGACGCCGCCATCCCCCTCCCACTCTCCCTGCGCCCCCCAGCCGGAGAGGCGCGTCTCGCTCTCCATGGGCGGGCCGAAGGGGGGTGCCGGATCCCGGAACCGAGCGTCCTGTTCCAGATAGTGGAGATGGACCCGGATGAGCTTCGACCCGCGCCGCTCCTCCCACCGCCCCGAGAGGGTGAGACGATCCTGGGACTGCCGGGCCGAGTCGGAGGGCGCAAAGCTCTTCCCCGGCACCCCGCGTTCCAGTGCATCCCAACTCCCCCGGATCCCCCAGCGACGGGAAACGTCGCCGCGGATGGGGCTCCGGGCGTCGAAGTCCAGCGCCACCGATCCACCGCCCTGAGTCAGGTCGGCGTTCCTCCGCCGGTGATCTCCTCCCCCCAGGAACTCCTCCTGGCGGAAGGGGAAGCTCCCCTCCACGGTGCGGAGGTGGGCGCTCACCGAGAGGGGACCCCTCCCTCCCCGCACCCCACCTCCCAGGGCTCCCAGCGATCCGGTGTGGAGGTCCCCCTCCACGGTGGGGCGGGTGGACCGCCCGGTGGTGACCAGGATCACCCCCGAAAGTGCTCCGCTCCCGAAACGAGCGCCGTGCGCCCCGGGGAGAACCTCCACCCGCACCACCCCGGCGAGGGGGATGCGGCTCAGGTCGACCCCCCCGGTGAGGGGGTCCGCCACCGGGACCCCGTCCACCAGAAGGAGAACCTGGTCTGAACTCCCCCCGCGAAGACTCACCTCCTCCTCTCCACCGGGGCCACGCCTCCGGACCACCACCCCGGGGACCCCCTCCAGGAGTTCGCCCAGGGTCCGGGCTCCGCTCCCGGCGATGGAGCCGGCTTCGAGTGTCACCCCGCCGGGGAGCCCGGAGCGGGCCACGATCCCATCGAGAGGGAGCGCTTCAGGGTGGAGGGAGAGGAGGAGTGGGGTGGATTCCCCGTTCCGGATCCGGACGGTGAGCTCGGCGGCGCGGTACCCGTAGCCCTCCACCCGGAGGCGAGTTTCTCCGGGGCGAAGACCGCCGATCCGGGCCCTTCCCTGCCCGTCGGTGAGGACGGGAGCCGGCACACCCGACACCTCGACCCGCGCTCCGGGGATGGGAGCCCCGGAACGGGCATCCACCACCTGGGCGCGGAGTTCGCCTGGGAACTGCCCCGTAGCCGGGAGTGCTCCGGCCAGGAGAAGGAGGAGGGCGCCGGTGAGCGCCGCCGAGCCCCGGAGAAGGGCGCGCGCACGCCCCTCCGGGTGATATAAAAAGATCCGCACCTCTCGCCCTCGAAGAGTGCATGGACTTGGGGCGGGCGAGCAGGTCTCCTGACTCGAGGCGGCTGGATCCTCACCTTCCCGGAACCCGTGGGTTCCAGTGGTTCTTCGGAGGGAGCCGTTTCCGACGCCGAGACGTCGGGCCTCTTACAGTGGCGGGGCCGTGCCGGATTTTCACCGGACTTCCGGATTGCTTCGCCCGCAGTTCGATTTGTGGTGGAAGGATGGGTTCTCGGCGCCTCCCCTGTCAACTCCGGCTGGGGAAGGCGCCCGTCCGAAGCCGCACCGGCGCGCGCTCCCACCCGCCCACTACACCGGAGCCTACCCCCGGTACTGGAGCGCCTCCGCCAGGTGGGTGCGCCCCACCTCCCCGGCCCCCTCGAGGTCGGCGATGGTCCGCGCCACCCGGAGAACCCGATGGACCCCTCTGGAGGAGAGCCCCATCGTCGACTCGGCTCCCTCCAGGAGCTCCATGGCCCCTCCCCGAAGCCGACACCAGCGAGCCAGCTCTTCCGGTCGAAGCTCGGCGTTGGTGGTGACCCCCTTCCCGCTCCGGCGCTCCCGCTGCCGATCCCGCGCCCCGATGACCCGCTCCCGCACCGACGCCGATCCCTCTCCGGTGGGTCCGCCTGCCAGCTCCCGGAGGGGAACGGAGTGCACCGGAACCACCAGATCGATGCGGTCCCTGAGCGGTCCGGAGATGCGCGACCGGTACCGCGCCACCAGGGTGGGGTCGCAGAGGCACTCCCGTTCCGGGGCACCCAGGTATCCGCAGGGGCATCCCTGCGTTGCCCTTCTGTCATATCACTCTGAGAGGACGGAAGCCACTCCCGACCGGCTATCCTGCCGCACCTCGCTCCGCCGGGCAGCACATCCGTAAAGCCCGAATGGATCGCGAACTCCTCGTGAAGGATGTGGCAGTGTGGGTCGGCGTTGATACGTCCACGGTCACGAACTGGGAACTCGGCCACAGCGAGCCGGCGCTCGAACACTGGCCAGCGATCATCCGCTTTCTGGGGTATGCTCCTCTGCCCCATCCCAAGAGCTTCGCCGACCGTCTCCGCGCATACCGAGTGGTAACGGGTCGATCACAGAGGTCCCTCGCCAAGAAGATTGGCGTCGACCCTTCCACGCTGGCAGACTGGGAATCGGGCCGACGCGCTCCCTATAGGCACCTCAAGGAGCAGGCCGAGCGGGTGATCGAGCCCGTACTCATGTCGTGTTCGTGGCGATGATGGGCGCCGGGCCAGGGCACTTGGGATCGACTGGGCCAGCGAGCGATTAGTCAAGGATCGATGCTGGGTTGCCCGACCGCCACGAATCCGGTCTCTTGTGTTGCGACGGGGGCTAGGACACGACCCATTGCGACACGATGGCCGAAAGCTGGTCCAGGCATTCCTACACTCGTCGAGATCTGGGTTGATGAGATCTCAGACTCGCAACGGGGATCTTCCGAAGATGCCGCTGACCCATCTCATGCCGCCTCCAGCTCCAGCTGGGATCTCTTCCGACCTCCTGCTGGAGTTCTTCTTGGTGTTCTCTCGCTTCGAGTATGCCATGAAGGCGGCTGGCTGGACCCGAGAGATTCGCGAGGCTCTCCCAGACTGGGATCGCCTTGCGAACGCGGCCCAAGACGAAGCCCCGGGGTTGACCGACGCTTTGCTCGATGCTGGCTCCTACCTCCTCCAAGAACCACCGAAGAAACAGGTGCGGCGACCTTCCGGCGAGCTGGCTTGGTCGCTTGTGGACTGCGACGCCGATCACCGGCCGATCGCATGCCTGATCTTGAGCGTGAGGCGCGTCCGAAACAACCTGTTCCACGGCGGCAAGTTCGAACGCCTTCGGGATCTCTCAGAGCGGAACGGATTCTTAGTGGAAGGATCCTTGAGAGTACTTCAGGAACTCCTCGAGCTCTCCACGTGTCGGTCAATCAGGGAGGCCTACTTCGATATGGCGGTTGACGGCGGGTGAGCTTGTTCGGTTCGCCAACGAGCCAGACCAGTTTCGGAACCGCAGGGTCTTTGCGGTGCCAGACGACTCTGCACTTAAGAGAACTGGATCCGGGACGAGCTCCCGCTCCGGTTGAAGCTCAGGACTCAACTCCATGGCCAGCCTCGTATTTCTGCTTTACCTTGGCGACCACGCCCTCGTCCACTGCCTGTCCTGCGGCGAGTACGGCCCGAATCAGGATAAGGAGGTCGCCATGACCAAGCTCGCCCTCGCACGCCTCGCGTGCATCGTCGTGGCGCTGGTCCTCGCGACCAGTGCTTGCAGTAAGGGAGGGCCGACTGAGCCTCCCATCAACGAAGGACCACTCGAGGCCGCCTTCACTATGCCGAAGGACAACGGCCTGAAGTACGAGTTCGTGGATAGGTCCACGGCTCCGTCGGCTGACCCGATCGTGGGTTGGCACTGGAACTTCGGCGACGGCGCCACCAGCGCTGAGCAGAACCCGGTCCATATCTACGACTGGGACTACTGCACCCTCGAGACAGGAGTCGGGTACTGCACGGTCGTGCTGACCGTGACCACTCGCTCGGGCAAGACGGCTTCCGCCGACACCCGAGTAATCCCCCGGCCCCTCTGGAGGGTTATGCGCCCGCTGGATATGAGTTCGAATGGAGCATTTGGTAATATTGCTGGCTTCTGCCCCGCTCCCGTAAATCAAGCAGGCAAGATCCAGGTGGAGGTGACTGTGGAGCCAGAAGTTCCGCTGGTAATCTACACCAACCTTCGGGAAGATCTCAGTAAGGCTACCTGTGACAATCTCGGTCGATGCTCGCCGGAAGTCAATGGTAGTATTCTCACCGAGGGCCAGAAGAATGTCAGCGTGACTTGGCCTGTCGGCCCAGGACAACACTGTGTTACCTTCGGGTACGGAATGTTGCCCCCTCGACCTGCCATGCAAGCTAAGGGCTCGATCAACTGGATCTGGGCCTTCAATCCTTAATCCTTTAACCGCTCTTACAGAGCAAAGAGACACGCCCGTCAGCTTCCCAGCTGGCGGGTTCTTTTTTCGTCATCTGGATAGGGCCTGGTGGAAGCGGAAACCAACTCGAAGGTGGCAGGGTGGCTTCGCGTTTTGGGGTTCTATCCGGTCCGCGTCGACCCCAGGCGGGGCCGCTAGGATCGTCCGGATCCTGATTGCTGCGGGTCGCACGCTCGATGTGCGACTGACCATCGGACCTCCTCGTGCGTTGGGAGTCCGGCGAAGGCGTCGCAGGCCCCTGTAGGGTTGATCGACCAATGGGAGCGTTGTCAGAGGAGACGCGCCGCTGCATGAGGACCGGAAGGGTGGCTCATCCAGGTATTCCCCCGCTCGCAGAGCGGATACATCCTTCGGGTATGATCCGGATCATGATGCTGATCGACCGGCCCGAAGGAGTCCGCGTCGAGGTGGCGAGCCTCGCGGAGGGGGCCTTCCACACCGCGGTGGAGGCGGAACTCTACGTGTTCTCCGGTGAGGGTGGGATCGCTCATCTGCCCCTTTGGAACGGCCGAATCATGAGGGTATCACGGGACGAAGTTGAGGCGATCTGTGCGTGGGAGGAGGGCAATCGGTAGCTCTGGTTGTCGTGATCCGTGCGCGCCCTGTACCTTTGGTCCGTATGTCGTACCACCTTCCTCGTCGCTTCACGAGTGTCCCGCCTACTCCATGACTTTATTCCACGACGACCTCCGAGCCTATGCCGTTGAGGTTGGTTCTCTCTCTCGTGCGGATACCACAACGGAAGCATCCTACTATCCTGCCATCCGAAACCTGCTTGGAGCTGCGCTACGGTCCCTCGGGCTGCCGGACGATGTCCGCATCAACACCTCGGAACGCCGCGGGGGCGGTGGGAGCGATCGCCCCGATGTGGCGCTGTACGACGGTGGTGGAGACTTCGTCGTGGTGTGCGGGGAAGTGAAGACCCCAGGTTGCGTGCTTCCGAGTTGGCGCCCCTTCGGGTTGCGCTGGATTCCCTTGTACGGGTCCACCAGCGTCTGCTCCTCGTCCACGGGCGCACCGGCAAACCGGTTGTACGGAG
>JBJHBD010000110.1:0-10583 GCA_050485305.1 Gemmatimonadota bacterium | reverse complement strand
GGCGCGGGACACGGAAGCCGCGGCGGCGCGGCGCCGAGCCGATGCGCTGGCGCTCCTCGTGGAGCGGGGGATGACGGTGGGGTTGGGCGAGGTGGGTTCGGGTGGGCAGGCACTCGACGCTCCGGTAGAGGAACCGACCACTCCCCAGGAAGGTGAGAATGATGTCGCAAACGTTTCCGCGGAAACGCGAAGCGCTCGCCCCAGCCAAACGCCCAACACGGGAGTGGCAGGTGGCCAGGTATTCTCCGGCACCTCCGCGGAGCGATATCAGGTCATGGTTCATGTGGACCTGGCCACTCTGAAGGAGCCGCATTCGCTGGACCGTATCCCTCACCGGTCCCGGAAGCGAGCGCGGAAGACGCGGCTGGATCAGATCATCGAAGAAGCGCGTGCGAGGGGGCTGGTCCGGGAGGAGGGCGGGGGGTCGCGAGGTATGTTGTCTGGAGGTGGGAGTTTGGCCGACGCGTGTGGGTGCGGCGCTAACGGCGCCGGCGAACACGACAAGCACTCCCACATCGAGGATGTCCGCGTTTCTATAGAAACTTCGAGACGGCTGACCTGCGACGCGTCAGTGGTGCCGATCCTCCCTGGAAATCACCCTACCCTCAACCTTGGTCGCCGCACCCGAACCATCTCGCCCGCACTCCGGCGCGCTCTCGAAGTCCGCGACCGCGGCTGCCGGTTCCCAGGCTGCGGGTCACGGTTCACCGACGCCCATCATGTTCGACACTGGGCCGATGGAGGAGGGACGAGTCTGGGGAACTGCATCCTCCTCTGCCGCCATCATCATCGGCTGGTGCATGAGGGCGGATGGAGGGTCGAGCTCCGCGACGACGGGGAGGCCATGTTCTTCGACCCCCGGGGCGGGACCCACTTCCAGGGGCAGTGGAGGTCACCCTCCTCGGGGAGCGATCCGGTGACCGACCTCCGGGACACCAACTTCCCCATGTTGCCCGGGGGTGAGAGTGGGTGTGCCGGAGCGTGAGGGATCGTGCGCCGGAGAGTGAGAGTGGGTGTGCCGGAGCGTGAGGGATCGTGCGCCGGTGAGCGAGAGGAGGTGTGCCGGGGCGTGAGACGAAGGCGTCCTGGGCGCGGGGATGAGTCGGTGGAAGGTGGAGGACGAGGGGTCACCCTGCCGGAAGCAGCCCCTGGCCCGTCCCGAGAACCGTCCCTTGCCACATCAACGTTCGTTGATATATTCACCTCATGTCGACCATGGCCCCTCCTGCTCAGGATGTGATCCTCCGGCGCCTTCAGGCGCTGGCGGAACCCACTCGCCTCGACATCATCCGCCGCCTCACCGGCGGTGAGTGCTGTGTCTGCGACCTCCAGGACGACCTGGAGGCGGGGCAGTCTCGCCTCTCCTTCCACCTCAAGAAGCTGAAGGAGGCGGGGTTGGTGGAGGACCGGAGGGTGGGACGGTGGGCCTACTACACCCTGGTCCCGGAGGCGCTCGCGGAGGTTCGCGCCTTCCTGGGGGTGGTGGAGGCCGACATGATGACCGGCGGGGGGTGCTGCCCAGGGTAGCACCATTTTTTTTTACCCCGATACATCAACTTTTCTTGATACAAGGACGACCAAAATCCATGGAGATTCGAGAGCTGGTGAAGGAGAAGTACGGCGAGGCGGCGAAGCGGGTGACGGAGGTGGGAGAGGTGGGAGCGGTAGGTGCATGCGGACCGGAGGGGTGCGGATGCGGAGATCCCATCACCTCGAACCTCTACGACGAGATCACCACCTCCGAACTCCCGGAAGAGGCGGTCCTGGCTTCGCTGGGTTGCGGGAATCCCACGGCGCTGGCTGAACTCCACGAAGGGGAGGTGGTGCTGGACCTGGGGAGTGGCGGAGGGATCGACGTCCTTCTCTCGGCACGGCGAGTGGGGCCCACCGGGAAGGCGTACGGACTCGACATGACGCCGGAAATGCTGGCGCTGGCACGGAAGAACGCGGCGGCTGCGGGAGCCGAGAACGTGGAGTTCCTGGAGGGAGAGATGGAATCCATCCCCCTCCCCGACGCCTCGGTGGATGTGATCATCTCGAACTGCGTCATCAACCTCTCGGCCGACAAGGAGAGCGTGCTCCGGGAGGCGATCCGTGTCCTCCGCCCCGGCGGGCGCTTCGCCGTCTCCGACGTGGTGGTCCGAGGCGAAATCCCACCCGAGGTGCGCCGCAATCTGGAGCTCTGGGTGGGGTGCGTGGCGGGCGCCCTCGACGAAGATCGGTTCCTGGAGCTCCTTCGGGAGGTGGGATTCGAGAACCCCTCCATCGAACCGACCCGGATCTACGAACCCGCCGACGCGGCTGCCTTCCTCCGGGAGGCGGGGCTCGACGCCGACCGCCTCGTCGGGGAGGTGGAGGGACGGATCATGGCGGCCTTCGTGCGGGGGGAGAAGCCGGCCGCATCGGCCTGATGGGGTGACGAAGGGGTGAGATCGCCTGCAATGAAAAACCGCCACCCCTCCCTACCGGAGGGGTGGCGGCATTTCACGGCGTCGGAGATCAGGCCAGCGTGGCGCACCCACCGACGGCAATGAGGAGCGACACCATGGCCTCGGCGGTGAGCCCGCCCAGCACTGCCGAGGGGATCGCCTCGATGGCAGCCTCTGCCCGTGCGTTCAGCTCGGTCCGGTACCCGGCGATGGCCGTCGCGTGCGCTGCCGCACTCGCCGAAGCGCTCAACCAACCTCTCAGATCCGAAGCTTCAAGTGCTGCTATGATAGCAAGTTCCGCCTGAAGGCGAGCCTCCGGCGGGAGAACGCTCAGCGCCACATGAAGCCCACCGGTCACCCGGTCCACGAGCTCCGCCTGCTCCCCTTCGAGGGATGCGCGCAGCTCCGCCCAGGTGGAAGCGCCTCGGATCCGCGTTTCCAGCCGACCCAGGTGCCCCTGGACCTCGGCGCGAAGGCCGAGAGATCCACCCTGCACGGAGGCGGCGATCCGCTTCCGGGCCTCCAGATTCACCAGGAGGGCGCCCCGCACCACCTCCAGCCGGGTGGACTCATCCGTGTTCTCCACCTCGTTCCCCACCCGGGTGGAGGCGGAGGCCCAGGCGAGAGCCAGCGCCTCGAGCTGCACCCCTTCCTGCGCCATGACCGCCACGGCACCCTCGACGTAGGCGCGCTGCGTGACTTCCGCGGACGCTCCGTTGGCCCGATCGCGGTCCCGCTGGACGGCGAGCGCCAGGAGGAGCGCTCCACGGGCGCCGGCGCTCATGGCGTTCCCCTCACTCTCCAGAACGGCCGTAATGGCGGCGTCGGCGCGGGCGCCTGCTCGGGCGAGCGTCGTCACCGTGGCCGCATCCGCGGCGGCGGAAGCTGCCACATCGGACCGGATGTCCAGGAAGAGAGCAAGCTCCGCGCTGCTCATGGAGCTACCCCCATTTGCCTGCATGGCCGCCCAGACGCGCCCGTGCAGGGTGGTGCGACCATCGATGGGAGGAGCACGGTGCTCCGCGCCGGCGCGGGTCTCCTCCATGAGGATGACGCGCCCCACTTCGGCGTTGGACTCACTCCGCGCCACGATCACCAGATCGGTGCGACCGGAGGGAACGCCCTCGATCCGGAAGTCCCCCTGGGCGTCCACCTGGGCTTCAGCCAGGACTCGAACCCCTCCGTTGCTCCGAACCTCGCCGATGACGACGCTTTCGGCGGAAGCGGAAACGTCCGCCATGGGCGCACTCCCCGCGCCGACCGGAGCCGCCATGGCCGCAGATCCGGAATGGACGGAGCCGATCACCACACTTTCGTGCTCCGGACCGGAGAGGGAGCCGCCGTCGCTGTCACACCCGCCCAGGGCGAAGGCCGTGACGGCGAGAACAGTTATGGGAACGATGCGTTTCATGATACACCTCCTCGCATGAGGTTGTTTTTGCTCTGCTCCCCTCGCCGAGAGGGGTGTGTCGCTGGTAGTGCAACGCCGATGCCAGGTGTCGCCACCTGGACACAAAGTGTTTCTCTCCAGTGACTTACACACCCGACACCGGTCCCACCCAGGGCAAGACACCCGGCCGTCCGTTGCATAAAAGGGCGCGCGTGAGTAACGTGCACCTGTTCAAGGCATCGCACTCGGGAGACCTCCATGAGCCCCTCCACCCCCCTCCTCCACTTCCCTTCCCGACCGGACCACCCCCGGCTCCTCCAGGCTGCGGGATTTCAGGTCGAGGCACCCGACTCCCTGGCCCGCCTCCTGGCGCGCGCCGGGGAGGTTCCCGCAACCACCCCCCTCCTCCTTTCTCTGGATGCCGAGGGGGTGGACGCACCCCTCCTGGACCGGGTGGTGGACCGCCTGGGAGGAGCCCACCGCCTTCTCCTGAGCACGGGGAGCTTCACCCTGGAGCGAGCGGCGCTGGCCCGAACCCTCGGGGCGGGACGCCTCCTCACCGAGCCCGTGGACACCGTGGAGTTGCGGCACGAGATGGAGCGCCGGAGGGCTCCCGACGAACAGATCCCCCTCTCCCCCGCCCGCTCCTCCGGAGACGAGGTCGGGATCGTGGGCGGAAGCCCGGCCATGGTGGAGATCCTGCGAACGGTGGTGGAGGTGGCCGACACGCCGGCGGCCGTCCTCATCACCGGCGAGTCGGGGACCGGGAAGGAGCTGGTGGCCCGGGCGCTGCACTGGGCAAGTGGACGGAAGGATGGGCCCTTCGTGGCCATCAACTGCGCTGCCGTACCGGAAAACCTCCTGGAGTCCGAGTTCTTCGGCTTCGAGAAGGGTGCCTTCACCGGTGCGGTGGCCCGGAAGGTAGGACGCTTCGAACGGGCGAACGGAGGGACCCTCTTCCTGGATGAAGTGGGGGAGATGAGTGTGGTGCTCCAGGCAAAGCTCCTGCGGGCGCTGGAAGAAGGGATCGTCGAGCGGGTGGGGGGAGACGAACCCATCCGGGTGGATGGGCGCGTGGTCGCGGCGACGAACCAGCAGCTCGAGGAGCGGGTCGGAGACGGTGGATTCCGGGAGGATCTCTTCTACCGATTGGCCGCCGTACGCATCCGGATCCCTCCCCTCCGAGAGCGGATGGAGGATCTGGAACCCCTCACCCTCCACTTCGTCCGCCACTTCCGCGACCGCTACGGGAGGCCGGTGGAGGGCGTGGGGCGGGACGCCCTCCGGCTCCTGTCGTCCCACAGTTGGCCCGGGAACATCCGTGAACTCCGGAACGTCCTGGACCGGGCGGTCATCGCCTGCCGGGGGCGGTGGCTCAGAGCCATGGACATCCAGATCGCAGGCGACACCTCCCTTCGCCCCGGGGAAGGGCCGCCGCCCGGCGGAGGGTACCCCCCCACCACCCCCCTGGACCGGGTGGAGGCGGACCACATCCGACGGGTTCTGGACTACACCCGAGGGACCATGGGAGAGGCCGCCGAACTCCTCGGGATCCACCGGAACACGCTGACCCGCAAGGTGGAACGGTACGGGCTCCGGGGCGACGAGGCTTCAAGCTGATGCAGGGCGCACCATTCCGGGGCCGTTCCTCCCGGTTTCCGGGAGTCGAGGGCCCGGAAGGCGCCTCATTTGGCGGACTTCCGGGAACCCGCTTCCTGGCATGGACCATGCACATCCTCCCTCCGTCATGAACCGACTCTCCCTGGATCAACTCCGCACGCTCCTCCCGGAATCGGAGCTCCTGCGCCCCCTTCTGGATCAGGCGCTCTCCAGGAGCGCGCCCGATCCCCATCGGATCTGGGCGACCTCGGGGGAACTCGCCACCCTGGGTTCCCGGGTGGTGGCACCCGGCGAATTGAACGACCTCCTCCCCGAGGTGGTGGAACGGGTGCGAAGGCATGCGGAAGCGGTCCTCGGGCCGGTGACCCGGGCGCTGGACGCGGTGGCCCGGAAGAGGTGGGACGAGGCGATCTCCGCCCTTCTCGAGGCGGCGGAGGCGGAGGTAGGCGCGGGGCGAGTCACTCAGGGATGGGCGCTCATCCAGGCGGCGTTGGGGCTCCGGGATCATCTCCCGAACCGGCTTCCCCTCCTCCCCGCCCTCCTGGCGGGGGCTCGGGTGAAGCGCTCGCTGGGACAGTTCGAGAGCGCCGACGACCTGTACGCCCAGGCGTGCGCCCTGTCAGACCACTCCGGGAAGCTGGAGGTGGCCGCAAGAGCATGGACGGGTCGGGGAAATCTCGCGGTGGACCGGGGGCTCTGGGCCCTCGCCCTCACCCGATACGACGAAGCGGAGGCGCGGGTAGCCGAGGCGCCCACCCCCCTCTCGGAGGAGTGGCACATCCCTCTCAATCGGAGCATCGTGGCACGGCGCCGCGGGGAGTTGGACCGAGCCAGGGAGGAGCTGGATCGAGCCCGGTCCCGGGCACAAGCCCACTCGGATCCGGGAAAAGATGCCTTCCTCTGGAACGCGGAAGGACAGCTCAGGGAGGCCGCCGGAGAGCCCGCCGCCGCCGAAGAGGCCTTCCGTCTCGCCCTGGCCGACGCCGCAACCCCCGACGCCAGAGCCGTCATTTCCCTGAACCTGGCCCAGCTCCTCACCACTCTAAACCGGACGCTGGAGGCGGGGGAGCTGGCTCGGGGAGCCGAACGGGAGGTGCTTCGCAGCGGCATCCTGTCACGCCTCCCCGAGGTCTACCGGGTGCTTGGACAGGTGGCTTCGGCCAACGGCTCCGACGAGGCGCTCGTCTTCTTCGAGCAGGCGCTCGAGGTCATCCGGAGTTGGAAGCTCCCGGAGGTGGAACGAGCCCGAACGCTGGAGGCGTACGGCCGATGGGAACTCCTCATGGGCTCCACCGAACTGGGGGTGGCCCGGCTGACCGAGGCACGCGAACTCTTCCGTGTCCTCGGGTGCGCCGCCGACGACGTGCGCCTCACCACCGAACTCGATTCCTCCATCAACCCGGAGAGGAGCACCGACGCTCCGGACCAGCAGGAGAAATAGATCATGAACGCCCTACAACGATACGGAACCCGGCGATCGGCGATCGTTCCGGTCGCCCTCCTCCTCCTCGCCGGATGCGGCGACCTGACTGCGGGGGGGGCGGGCGAAGGCGAGGCATCGGTGGTGGGGGACACCCCGATCGCCGCGCACCCCACTCCCTACTCCGTCGCCGCGCCGACTCCTTCAGAAGGCGGCGACCCTCTCCCTCTTCATGGGACCGGACGGATCGAGGGAGACCTCCAGGTGACCCTCCAGATCTTCCTCCGGCGAGTCGGAGACGAGCTGGTGGAACTCACCTCGGGCCCCACCACACTCACCGTGGAGGCCGACGGGTCCACCTCGGCCGACATCGCTCGAAGGAACATCCCCACCGGGAGCTACGAAGGGGTCCTCCTCGTCTTCCACGACGTCGAGGTGGAGGTCCGCGCCGGGCTCCCCTTCACCGGAACGGTTACGGTGGACTTCGCCGGCCAATCCGAGCTGGAGGTGAGTCGGGACCACCCCTTCGTGGTGGGTGAGGGGGAGCGCGCCTCGGTGGAGGTGAATCTCAGGACCTCGGCATGGGCCAATGCCGCCGCCCCCGCACTCCCGGTGGTGGCCGCCGCCATCTTCCGAAGCGCGGTGGCGGTGGAGGTCACCACCGGCTCGTAGACGTGCGCCGAAATGACCGCGGTCACCCCTCGGTCGGAAGGAAGGTGTATCGGAAGGTGATGCACCCTGGCGTGGGGCCGGGGCAGTAGTACCCCATCAGCTCCACCTTCGCAAAACGCCCGTCGGCGGTGCGCACGGCGTACACCCGCTCCTTCGGGGTGAGAAGGTGGGAGAAGAAGGAGTAGTCGTACCACCGCTGAATCCCCGGGTGGATGGAATCTCCACGGGCTCGCGTCCCCTCGTACCCATCCTCCGGGAGGCGCTCCACCTCTCCGAAGCGAACCCCCTCCAGCGGCTGGAGCCCACCGTCTCCCGGAAACCCCTCCCCTCCATTCACGATGATCTGGAAGCGGCGGAAGGCCAGATCCCACTCCCGAGGGCCGGGATTTTCCACCACGCTCCCCCGCTCCAGCGAGAAAAACCGCCACCGATCGGGGTGGGAGGCATCCACCGTCCTCACCACCTCCCCCTCGGGTGGCGCCTCGGGAGGGAGGGCCAGGATCGGCGAGGGGGTGAAGACCTCCGGCGCCGGGCGGAGGAGGGAGATCGCTACGTAGAGCGCCGCCGCGCCCACCACCCCTCCGGCGATGAGGATGGGGACGGTTCGCGACGGAGGGCGGGGGTGGGAGGATGGGGGTGCGTCGCCGAGAGACATGCGTCGAGTCTGGCCTTCTCTCCGTCTCCGCGCCAGTCGGGGCGGACCCGCCTCCTTGCGAAAACCGCCCACGGGGTGGAATGCTGCACACGGGGCACCCCGTGAACCGAAGGGAGGCGCGATGAAGGAGGTGGAAGAGGCCCGGATCGGAGAGTGGACCCTCCGCATCGACCGGCTCATCTGCGTGGGCTTCGGGGACTGCATCGACGAGGTGCGCCCCTGGTTCCGCCTGGACGACGACGGGATCGCCACCCTCCACCCCACCCCCCCCGCCGATGCTCCCGAGGCGCTCCTGGAGGCGTGCCGCGCCTGCCCGGTGGATGCCCTCTCCATCTACGACCGCGACGGGAGGCAACTCGCTCCATGACCCGGATCCGCACGTACAACGAGGTGGACCATGCCACCGGATCCCGCCTCCTGGAACAGGTGGTGGAGCAGGGCGAGCGGCTTCGTGAACGCCTCTCCCGGGTGCGGGCGGTGGTGGGGGTGGCGAGCGGAAAGGGAGGGGTCGGGAAGAGCACCGTCACAGCCGGGGTGGCGCGGTCGTTGGCGCGGATGGGGCGGTCGGTGGGGGTGGTGGACGCCGACCTGAACGGCCCTTCCCTCCCCCGCCTCCTGGAGGTGGACGGAAGCTCGCTGGGGGACGGCCCCGACGGGGTGATCCCCGCCACGGGGCGAGGCGGGGTGAAGGTCATCTCCATGGCGCTTCTCCAGAACGACCCCCACGCCCCGGTGCGGTGGAGGGAGCCCGGAGGGCACGCCTCCCTCTGGCAGAGCAGCCTGGAGCTCTCGGCGCTCCGGGAATTCCTCGGCGACGTGGCGTGGGGAGAGCTGGACACCCTTCTGGTGGACGTCCCTCCGGGGACGGACAAGATCCATCGCCTCCTGGAGCTGGTCCCGTGGATCCACGGGGTCCTGGTGGTCACCACCCCGGGAGACGTGGCCCTCTCCGTGGTCTCCCGCTCCCTGGCGCAGGTCCGGGAGGCAGGGGTTCCCACCGTGGGGCTCATCTCCAACATGACCGGCTACCGGTGCCCGGGGTGCGGCGAGACCCACCCCCTCTTCCCCGGCGGAGAACCGGAGCTCCTCGCCCGGAGGTTCGACCTCCCCATCTGGGCGGAGCTCCCCTTCGACCCGAAGGCGGTGGTGGGGCTCCCCGGGGGGGAAGATCCCTTCGGGCCTCTCGCCACCCGCTTCGACGCCGAGTTCCTTCACCGGGAGGAGGGGTCATGAAGTTCCTCTGCGTCCCCTGCGATTCGGTCATGGAGTTCGCCGAACGCCACCTCCCCGGCGACGGAACCATGGCGGCGGTCTTCGCCTGCGGCGGGTGCGGGCGGGAAATGGCCCTCCTCACCAACCCCATGGAAACCCAGCTCGTGAGCACCATGGGGGTGAAGGTGGGGGGGCGGGAGGTCCCCGCTCAACCCATGGAAACGGTTCGCTCCACCCTGGCCGAGGGGCGGGACGACGCCTTCGATCCCCCTCCCGAAGCTCCCCCCTCCCCGACTCCGGGAGGGGTGCGGTGGTCGGAAGACGCCACCTCACGGCTCCAGGCCGTCCCCGGATTTGTCCGGGGGATGGTGAAGCGGATCTACACCGACTACGCCCGTGAACGGGGAATCGAGACCATCACCCCCGCCGTCATGGATCGCGCCCGCACGGACCTGGGGCTCGAGGGGATGTAGGTGACGCTCCCCGACGAAGGGGTGCTTCCGATCCGCGCGTCCGGGGTGTCCTTCCGCTACCCGCGGGGCGACGCCGGCGTCCGGGAGATCGACCTCGCGGTGGGGGCCGGTGAGGTGGTCGCCCTCCTGGGCCCCAACGGCTCCGGGAAGACCACCCTCCTCCGCCTCCTCTGCGGCGACCTCACCCCCCGGGGCGGGCGCCTGGAGATCCTGGGAACCCCCGTCCCCCCCTTCCCCCCCGCCCTCCTCCGCCGCATCGCCTTCGCCCCGGACACCCCGGTACACGCCGAGGTGCTCTCGGGAGAAGAGAATCTGGCCCTCTTCGCCGCACTTCGAGGGAGGATGGGTCCCTCCCACTCCCCCATCCTGGAGGCCCTCGGGCTCGACGCGGACCGCACCCGCCCGGTCTCCGAGTACTCTTTCGGGATGCGGCGGAAGCTCCTCCTGGCGGAAGCCTTCCTCTCGGGAGCCGACCTCCTTCTTCTGGACGAACCCTCCGTGGGGCTCGACCCGGGGGGGATGGCCGCCCTCCGGGCCGGGGTGGCGGAGGTGGTGGCGCGGGGGGGGAGCGTGGTCATGGGAACCAACGAGATCCGGGAGCTCCCCTTCCTGGCCCATCGGGTCCTCTTCCTTCGAGGGGGAGCGGTGGTGGGAGAGGGCGCACCCCGGGAGCTCCTGGAGCGCTTCCGGGGTCGGACCCTCCTCCATGTGG
>JBJHBD010000109.1:0-10792 GCA_050485305.1 Gemmatimonadota bacterium | reverse complement strand
TCGCATCCTGGGGCTGGAGAAGGTCCCAAGGGTCGGGCTGTTCGCCCGTTAAAGCGGTACATGAGCTGGGTTCAGAACGTCGTGAGACAGTTCGGTCTGTATCCGTCGTGGGCGTTGGAGTGTTGAGAGGAGCCGTCCCTAGTACGAGAGGACCGGGACGGACTGACCGCTCGTGTACCGGCTGTTCCGCCAGGGGCATTGCCGGGTAGCGACGTCGGGACGGGATAACCGCTGAAAGCATCTAAGTGGGAAGCCCACCTCAAGATGAGCACTCCCAGGGAGTAATCCCTCGGAAGGGGCGTAGGAGACGACTACGTTGATAGGCGGTAGGTGGAAGCGTGGCAACACGTGAAGCCGAGCCGTACTAATCCCCCGAGAGGCTTGACCGGCTTCGCCTTCCGGAAGCCACCTCGCTCTACTCCTCGTACAGCACATGGTTGGAAGGGGCCGGGCCGCCTGGAGGGCGGCCCCGGCCCCTGGAGATGATCCCGGAACACCCCGGAGCCTTGCAGGTGGAGGCGTCCGGAAGGGCGGTGAAGGAGCCGAAGAGGCGCCGGAACCGCAGCGATCCATTGAAGGTGTGCTTCTTCCACAACCCGATCTCTGGAACCGAAGGCCCAGGCAAGTTGGTCGGTGGCTGTAGCGCGGGGGACACACCCGTTCCCATCCCGAACACGGCCGTTAAGCCCCGCAGCGCGGATGGTACTGCAGAGGCAGCTCTGTGGGAGAGTACGTCGCCGCCGACCTCCTCTACCGAGAGCCCCCCGAACCCCTCACCGGTCCGGGGGGCTCTCTTTTTTGGCTCTTCACCTGTTTTAGGGACTCATTCCCTGCGCCGGAGCGGTGGTTCTCACATGAGCGCCGACACCGATGACAGGTACTCCCGGGTGGCCTTCTCAGGGTCGAGGGCGCCCATGATTCCGCTGCACACCGCCACCCCTGCGGCACCGGATCCGGCCAGGAGGGGGACCCGTTCCGGGCTCACTCCTCCGATGGCCACAATGGGGATCGACACCACTGCGGTCACCCCGCGAACCCCCTCCGGCCCGATGGCGCCACCGGCATCCGCTTTGGTTCCGGTGGGCCACACGGTACCACAGCCGATGTAGTCGGCCCCGTCCCGCGCCGCAGTGAGAGCCTCATCCGGGTCATCGGTGGAGTAGCCGATGATAAAGGGGGGTGTTACGAGGGCTCGGGCCTCCGCCACCGGAATGTCGGTAGGCCCCAGGTGGACCCCGTCGGCCTCACAGGCGAGGGCCAGATCCAGCCGGTCGTTCACCAGGAAGAGGGCCCCCGCCTTCCGGGTGATCTTCCGGAGTTCGACGGCGAGGGGGAGGGTGACACCCACCCCCCATTCCTTCTCACGGAGCTGAACGGAGGTGACGCCCCCACGAAGAGCCGAACGAACCACCGCCTCCACGGTGTGTGGAGCGGCCCGGGCACGGTCGGTGACCACCATCAGGCGGAGTCGATTCGCCAGAGCTTCGAGGGGATGCATGGGGAAACCGAGGTTCGATGCGGAGGAAACCGAAGGTGCGCAACTACTGCCGTTGCAGGGCGTCCCAGAGGCGTCGCGCCTCCACCCGGGCACGGTTGTGCTCCTGAAGGGTCCGGGTGAAGATGTGGGTGCCGTCCGGGCGGGCCACGAAGTAGAGGTAGGGAACGTCGGCGGGGAAGAGCGCCGCGTGAACGGCCGCCTCCCCGGGAGCACCGATGGGCCCCGGCGGGAGTCCAGGCTGGGTGTACGTATTGTACGGGTGATCTGCCACCGCATCGATATCCCGGTAGAGGAGCCGGGACCGGCGTTCTCCCAGGGCGTACTGCACGGTGGGATCGGCCTGGAGGAGGTAGCCGATGCGGAGCCGGTTGTGAAACACCCCTGAGATGGTGCGCATCTCCTCCGTACGCCGGGCCTCTCCCTGGACGATGGCTGCCAGCGACATGACCTCTCGCTCGGACATCCCCAACTCCTCGGCACGAGCACGCCGCTCTTCGGTCCATACCTCCCGGTATCGGCGGACCATGGCCTGGACAATCCCTTCTACGGAGGTGCCTGGGGCGAAGTGGTAGGTATCGGGAAAGAGGTACCCTTCCAGCCCAGGGCCCGGTACCCCCCATCGGGTCTCCGCATCCTCCTCAAAGAGGATGCTTTCCACCCGCTCCACCTCCACCCCGGCAAGGCCTGCGACACGGGGGGCCATCTGGCGGAGGGTGAACCCTTCGGGGATGGTGAGGGGCACGGTCACGACCCGACCTGCCGTGAGGTGATCCAGGAGAGGAACCCAGCGAGTGCCCCGCTCCACATGATACGTCCCTGAACGGATGTTTCGGTCGTCTCCACGAAGGCGGGCGAAGCGCCGGAAGAGGGTGGGGTAGTGGACGAGCTCACGGGTTACCAGCGTGTCGGCCACCTGGGTGAAGGAGGCTCCCGGCGGGATGGTGAACTCCACCATCTCCCCATCCCCTTGCGGGGCACAGGCGGCCAGGGCGAACGCGAGGAGGAGGAGGGGGCGGAGCTTCATCGCGAACTCCTACGAGCATCCAACCACCCCTGGAGGATGAGAGCGGCGGCGCGCGCATCGACCCGATCCCGCTCCTCTCGCTTCCCTCTGGGAAGGCCGCTCCCCCTGATTTCCCGCTCCGCCCGAACCGATGTCATCCGTTCGTCCATGAAGTAAACCGGGACGCCCATCCGCTCGGCCAATCGTCCTCCCACCGCCCGAACCTCTCGGGTCCAGTCGCTCTCCTCTCCGGAAAGCTCCAGCGGGAGGCCGAACACGAGGGCTTCCACCTGATGTGCTTCTCCCACCTCCTGAAGGGCGGTGAGAGGAGGGCGTTGCCCGCGGCGTCGCCGGAGGGTTGGGAGGGGAGTAGCAAGGATACCGGCCTCATCCGAAATCGCCAGCCCGATCCTCACCTCGCCGTAGTCTACGCCCAGAGCCCGCATTGCGAAGGGTGACGTCCGTCCAGAGGGGCTCAGAGGTGGGCCAGGACGTGCTCGAGGGTGTCCCCATCCAGGAGAAGCCCATAGACCTCGTGAACGGCGGCTTCCGAGCCGAAGAGGAAGCCACAATGGTCATCACCACGGCTTCGACAGAAGACCTCGAGGACGGCCACCGGACCTCCCGCTACCTGACCAAGTAGGTAGGCGAGCATCCCGGCGCTGAAGGCGCACCCCGGCTGGCTCTCGGTTCCCTCTCCGTTGCTCTCCGCCCACTCCGGAGCGCGAAGGATGCCGAGCGCCGGGTGGAGCCGCTCATGGGTGAACCCTCCCCACCCCTCCTCCTGGAAGAAGGCGGAAGCCTCGGCCCAGAAGCGACCCTCGTCGAGCTCGGATGCCTCGGTCCCCACCCGCTCCTCGAATCGGCGATGGAGGAGCTCTCCCGCGGCGAAGCCGGCGTCGTGAAGGGCGTGGGTCGCCCCAAGGGGCCCCGCCTCTTTCCGGAGGGAGGCCCGAAGGAATGTGAGTACGGCGACTGGGAGCGCCACGCTTCGCATGGTCGTTTCGGTGACACCCATTCGTGCTCCGTTCATGGAGAGGTCTCCGTGCTCCTGCGGAGGAGGTGCCGATAGTATACCCCCCACGCATCGGAGAAACCACCACCTGGGACCTTCTGCTTCTCCTGTCGGTACTTCTTGTTCCGCTCCATGTACTGGGGCGATCCCCACGACGAGGCGCGGCACCGGCTTCCTCCGGTTCCCTTCCTTCTGGGGGATGATCATCCGGAATACGACCATGGGAGGAAACGATGGATTATGACGACAACGGGGCCACAAACTTCCTGGCGGGACTCCTTGCCGGAGCCGTTCTCGGTGCGGGGGCGGCTCTTCTCCTGGCTCCCGACTCAGGGAAGAAGACCCGCCGGCGGCTGCATCGGGCCGCGGAAGATCTGCGGGAGACGGCCTCCGACCGATGGGACGAGATCGCCGACGAAGTTCGGGATCGGGTGGAGGAGGTTCTCGACGGAGCCAGGAAACGCCTATCGTGAATCCGGCGCGCCTCATTGAACGGAAGCGGGAGGGGGAAACCCTCTCCCGCTCCGAACTCCGGAGCTTCCTGGAAGAGTATCTGGCAGGTCGTGTGGAGGAGTACCAGATGTCCGCCTTCCTCATGGCGGTGCTCTTCCGCGGCCTCTCCGGAGAGGAGCTGGACACCCTCGTGGATACCATGCTCCACTCCGGTGAGGTCCTGGAGCTGGGTCACCTGAAGGCACCTCGGATCGACAAACACTCCACCGGCGGCGTGGGCGATAAGGTGTCGCTCATCCTGGCGCCCCTGGTGGCCGAGGGGGGGATCTACGTTCCCATGATGTCCGGGCGGGGACTTGGGCATACCGGGGGGACGCTGGACAAGCTCGAGTCCATCCCCGGCTTCCGAACGGACCTCCCGCTCCCCGCCTTTCTGGAAGTGCTCAGGGAGGAAGGTGCGGCCATGATCGGGCAGACGTCAGAGATCGCGCCTCTGGACCGACGCCTCTACGCCCTCCGGAGCGTCACCGGTACCGTGCGCTCAATCCCCCTCATCGCCGCCAGCATCATGTCCAAGAAGCTGGCGGAGGGGCTCACCGGCCTCGTTCTCGATGTGAAGTGTGGGCGGGGCGCCTTCCTCACCTCCGAAGAGGATGTGCTGGAGTTGGCGCGTACCATGGTGGAAATCGGGGAGCGGAGGGGGGTGGCGACCCGGGCTCTGATCACCGCCATGGATCGCCCCCTCGGTCGATCGGCCGGGAACGCTCTCGAAGTCCATGAGGCCATCGAGTGCCTTCGAGGTGAGGGCCCCGCCGACCTCCGGGAGGTGACCTTGGCGCTGGCAGGGGAAATGCTCTATCTGGGAAAGGTGGTTTCCTCCCCGGAGGATGGGGTTGCCGAGTCCGCCCGGATCCTGGACTCCGGCAAACCTCTGGAGCGCTTCCGTCGCATGGTGGCGCATCAGGGGGGAGACCCCAGGGTGGTAGACGAACCATCGGTGCTCCCCTCCGCTCCCGTGGTGGAAGAGGTCCGCACCGAACGGGAAGGGACGGTGACGGGGATCGACCCCCTTGCCCTCGGGCTGGGGGTGGTGGAGCTCGGCGGAGGGCGGACCCGTCTCGACGAACCCATCCATCACGGAGTCGGCTTCACCTGGACGGTCCAGGTGGGCGATACGGTGGGGGGCGGGGAGCTGTTGGGAAGGGCGCACGCCCGAACCCCGGACGAGGCACGGAGGGGAGGAGAGGTGCTCCGGAGAGCGGTGGAGCTGGACCTGGACGCCGATTCTCCCAGGAAGCTGATCTCTCATCGGCTCCCGGAGTCCTGACGCCCGGTCGCTACCGGAGTCGGATGGCGAAGCACCTCACCCTGGCCCCTTCCGGCGTCCGACCCCGAAGCGCGGGACCGAGTTCGCTCCGGCGCCGGACCTCCGTCGCCACGAACTCCCCTTCACCCCCAGCGCCGGAACTCGATCCCCTCACCGGTAAAGGCCATCTCCAGGAGATCCCCCTGGGGCTGGAGCGTTCGGAGCGCTAGATCACACTTGGACCCGGATTCCGGCGGGGCAGGGATAACCTCACAGGGGATGGCGCGTTCGCGCGCCACATCCTCCGCCCAGAGGGCGTGGTGAGAGGTGTCGAAGGTGAAAACGGAGGTGGCTGTGATCGTGCTCATCGCCAGGGCCAGCGAGGGGTGAGTCGACCGGGCCCCGTATCATCACAGGGCTCGGTGGGTTCGGTTCCCGGAATGTAATACTCTACGTAGCGCCGGTCTTCCGGGCACCACCGGGAGGCAAGGAGGCCCGTGCGGTTGTCCACTTCCCGGGTAATCAGGCCATGCATGGCCCAGGGCTCCGGTTTTGGGAGGATGGGTCCTCGCTGGACCCCGTTGGCATCGGTGTTCCCCACGTACACCCGGCGCATGAAGTCGCCAAAGACCGGTGCGGCGTCCGCTCCCCCGGTGGCGCCGGTGTAGATCCGCTGGGGCTGGTCCATCCCGAACCAGACGGCAGCCTGGAGCGTCGGGGTGAACCCCACGAACCAGACGTCGGTGGAGTTGTTGGTGGTTCCCGTCTTCCCTGCGGCAGGGATGTCGGTGGGGAGCTGGGCCACATTCCGAATCCCGTTGAGCCCCGTCCCCCGGTTCACCACGTCCTCCATGAGGGAGACCATGAGGCGTGCCGTCTGCGGGTCCAGAACCGGGGTCCGTTCCGGTTCGGGGGCCCAGAGCACCTCCCCCTCGGCGTTCTCCACCCGGACGATGGGGAAGGGGACCACCTTCGTCCCCATGGCGGCGAAGGCCGAGTAGGCCTCCGCCATCTGGATGGGGAGGACGTCGGGGGAGCCGATGGCCATGGAGGGGACCCGGGGGATCTCGGTTCGGATTCCCATCCTCCGGGCGAGCTGGGCCACCGACTCGAGGGACACCTCCTCATCGGCGAGCTTGATCGCCACCATGTTGATGGAGCGCCGGTACGCCTCACGGAGCGTCATATCTCCGTTGAACTCGCCGTCGAAGTTCTGAGGGCGCCACTCGGTTCCGTCCACCTGCTCCCGGACCACAGGGGAGTCGGTGATGATGTGGGAGGCAGGGATCCCGGAAGCCAGAGCGGCGGCGAAAGGGAAGGTCTTGAAGGACGACCCGGGCTGGCGGCGAGCCTGAAGGGCGCGGTTGAAGCGGGAGTGGCGGAAGTCCCTCCCTCCCACCATGGCCCGCACCCCCCCCGAGTATGGGTCCAGCACCACCATCATCCCCTGCACGTAGGGGGTGGCACCGGAGAACTGGGACCCCTGGTCGGCGAATTCCTCGTACTTCGGATGCCGGTATCCGGGGCGGCTCTCGATGCGGTTGAAGCCGAACTCCATGGCCTCCTGAGCGGCCCGCTGCATGTCCACATCCAGGGTGGTGTGGATGCGGAGCCCGCTGGAGTAGATCTGGCTCCCGAAGCGGGAGTTAAGGATGAGGCGGACCCACTCCAGGTAGTAGGGGGCCGGGACCTCTACCATCTGGGAGCGCTCGGTAGGGAGGGGGTGCTCCTTCCACTCTCGGGCCTGGTTCCGGGTGAGGAACCCCTCCGACGCCATGCGATCCAGGACAAAATTCCTGCGCCGCAGCGAGGCCTCGGGGTTCAGGAAGGGGGAGTATTGACCCGGGCGGTTGGCCACCGCCGCCAGGGTCGCGGCTTCCGCCGGGTTCAGTTCCACGGCGTCCTTTCCGAAGTAGTTCCTCGAGGCCGTCTGGATTCCCCACCACCCGGGACCCAGGTTGATCTCGTTCATGTAGGCTTCGAGGATCTGGTCCTTCGAGTAGGCGCGCTCCAACTCCAGCGCTACCTGCAACTCCTTCAGCTTCCGCTCCATGCTCACGTCGAAGCCGATGGACTCGAACATGTTGCGGGCGAGCTGCTGCGTGATGGTGCTCCCCCCGCCCGACCGTAGTGAGCGTCCGGTGGCTCGCATGATCGGGCGGGGGACGGCCCGTACCACCACCGCTCGGGCGATCCCCCGGAGGTCGAACCCACCGTGCCGGTAGAAGCGGCGGTCTTCGATGGCGAGGAAGGCCTGCGGGACGTACTCCGGGAGAGCGTGGATGGAGACGGGGGTTCGCCGTTCCGCTCCGAACTCACCGATGAGCCGACCGTCCAGGGCGAAGACCTTGGAGGTCTGCTGCGGCTCCCAAGTCCGGATCTGGGCAATGGAGGGGCAGTCCCCGCAGAGGTTCACCCAGGCACCCCACGTAAACCCCCCTCCCCCCGCCAGAATGGCGAGAAGAGGGAGTGAGACCCAGGGACGAGAGAGAATTTTCCATCCCCTCTTCCCGAGGTTCCGAAGGTGGCTCGGCCAGGTCCGCTTCTTCTTTCGTGCCATCATTCCATCAGGTCGGTGGTCGAGTCAGCGCGTTCGGGGGGCGCAGGCATCTCTTCACATGGGTCGCGAGGGGTCCACGCTTCAAGGTCTCTCAAAGGTACACAAAAGCGCCGGTCGCGGATCCTTTGGCGGCATCCGCGAATCTTCCAGCTCTCCGGAGAGAGGGCGAAGGGATATGCGTAACCGTGGCTCGCGGTTGAGGGGAGGGGAGGTGGAGGGAAGGTGGGAGGGGCGCTTGCGGTAGATCCACCAGGAGCGGGATTGAGAGGAGGGTTCAGGCAAGGATCTCACTCGAACAACTTTTCCAATAGTTGACGGATTATTGGAAAATTCTTGACATTTACATCACGGACCCCCATTCTGCCTCCACTCCAAGAGGACATCAGCATGAAGGCTCCGCTTCCGGTCAGCGGGATCTTTTCCGTGTCGGGTGTCCTCCTGCCCGCTCCCGACGGCGTCGGAAGAGGGTTGGTGTGTTTCCTTACAATGGGAGGACGGATTATGAAGACGACGAATCGTTCGTCTCTTCTCCTGGGCTTCGTCACCGCCCTGGCATTCCTCGCTCTGCCCGCCGCCGATCTGGCGGCGCAGGCGCAGGGGACGATCCAGGGGCGGGTGGTTGACGCCCGGACAGGCGCGCCGGTGGCCTCGGCGCAGGTGAGTGTGGTGGGGACGCAGCGCGGAACGCTGACGGACCCGCAGGGGGAGTTCCGGCTTCCGGGGATCCCCGCAGGCTCCCAGCAGGTGCAGGTGGCGTACATCGGATTCCGCTCGTCGACGCAGACGGTGCAGGTTGTGGCGGGCCAGACGGTGACGGCAAACTTCCAGTTGGCCCAGTCCGCGGTGGCGCTGGACGAGCTCATCGTGACGGGGACCGCGGGGCGCCAGGAGCGGCGTGCGCAGGCGGCGTCGGTGTCGTCGTTGGATGCGGCGTCGCTGACGGAGATCGCACCGGTGACCAACGTGGCGAACCTGCTCCAGGCACGTACGAGCGGGGTGTCGATCTCGGTGGCGTCAGGGACCTCGGGTGGATCGCAGCGGATCCGACTCCGTGGGTCGGCGTCCATCAACCTGTCGAACGAGCCGCTGGTGATCATCGACGGGGTGCGGATGGACTCCCGGCAGGGCTCCCAGATCTATGGGGTGGGCGGTCAGCAGCGGAGCCGGCTGAACGACATCAACCCGGACGACATCGAGTCCATCGAGATCGTGAAGGGACCCGCAGCGGCGACGCTCTACGGGGCGGATGCGTCGGCGGGTGTGATCCAGATCCGGACGAAGCGTGGACGCGCAGGCTCCGGGTTCACCCAGACGTTCTCGTACGAGCGCCGGAGCATGGACCAGGACTACACCCCGCCGGACAACTTCGGGGTGTGCACCGCCGCCCATGTGGCGGACTCTCGTCGAGCCCTCTGCTTCGGGCAGCCGGCCGGGACCATCGTGTCGGACAACCCCCTCATGCGGTACGAAGCATTCGGTACCGGTAGCGCGGACCGGTTCGGGTACTCGGCCCGTGGAGGTGGGGAGCAGTACGGGTACTTCGTGTCGCTGAACGTGGATGAAGAGCAGGGAACGCTCCCGAACAACTTCTACAACCGGTACACGGGGCGTGTGAACTTCGACTTCACCCCGACCTCGAACCTGCGATTCGACGTGTCGATGGGGCTGGCACGGATCGATGCGAGCCTCCCGCAGAACGACAACAACATCTACGGCTACCTGGGCGGAGGACTGCTCGGGTCACCGCTGTCGGTGGGTGAGTTCGCCAACGACGGGTGGTATGCAGGGAACCGTCAGGTGGAGGCCATCGACAACATCAAGAACGACGACATGACCATCAAGACCACCCCGGTCTTCACGGTGAACTACAACCCGCTCCCCTGGTTCTCCCACCGGTTGAACGTGGGAGTGGACATGACCCGGACCGAGGGGCGGTCGTTCTATCCGAAGAACGACAACACCTGGTACGGAACTGCGGTGTTGAACTCGGGGCAGATTGCCCAGGGTCGTCGGAACCGGGACGAGATCACCTTCGACTACCTGGGGAGCGTGCGTCGCCCCGTGGGTGAGTCGTTGGTGGCGGATCTGGCGTTCGGGCTCCAGGCGGTATCGCTGCGGTCCGACCTGACCAACGCCACGGGACAGGGGCTCACCACGAACACGGCAAACTCCATCAACGCGGCGGCCACCACCACTGGTGGGCAGCAGTACGCCGAGTCTCGCGAGGGAGGCGTGTTCGGCCAGCTCGACCTGGCGTGGCGGGACCGGATGTACTTCCAGCTCGGCGGTCGTCTGGACCGGAACTCCGCCTTCGGCGGGAACGTGGACAGCTTCTTCAACCCGAAGCTGGGGGTGTCGTGGGTGATCTCCGACGAGGAGTTCTATCCCGTAGGGCTTCAGGATCTGGTGTCCACCCTCCGCCTCCGTACCGTGTGGGGTTCCACCGGGCGGTCGCCGGGTGGTACGGCGTCGCTCACCACCTTCAACTCTTCGGCATACGCCATTTCGAGCACCAGCGTGGGCTCGGGGGTGGTGCCGCAGAACCCGGGGAACGCCGATCTCAAGCCGGAGCGCGGTGTGGAGACCGAGTTCGGGTTCGATGCGGGGCTGTTCAATGAGCGGGTCGGGCTGGAGGTGACGTACTACAACAAGGCGTCGAAGGACCAGATCCTGTCGCGCCCCATCCCGAACTCCCTCGGGTTCACCCAGAACCCGAACGTGAACATCGGGGAGATGGTGAACCGCGGATGGGAGGTGGGGATCAACTCCCGCCTCCTGGAGATGAACAACTTCGCCTGGGATGCGCGCCTGAACTTCTCGACCAACGAGAACGAGGTGACGGATCTGGGTGATGTGGAGCCGTTCGGTACCACGCAGCAGGTGCGCCCCGGCTACCCGGCGAACGGGTGGTGGGTGCACCGTCCGGTGAGCTACGACGTGGCGAACAACCGCCTCAT
>JBJHBD010000108.1:4061-10922 GCA_050485305.1 Gemmatimonadota bacterium | reverse complement strand
ACAGTTCCAGATTCCGGCGCACCCGGGGCTGATGCGGGCCTCGGGCGAGACGTCGGTCATCTCGGCGTAGACGAGCCCCGCCCCCCCGATGGCCCGGCTCCCCAGGTGCTGCATGTGCCAGTCCCCCACCGTCCCGTCCACGGCGCAGTACTGGCACATGGGCGACACCACCACCCGGTTGGGGAGAACCAGCTCCCGGAGCCGGTACGGGGTGAACATGGGCGGGGGAGGAGGGGTGCGGGGCACGGGGACCCCGCTCTGCTCCCGCGCGCCCTCGGCCACCCACCCATCCACCCGGGCCGCAAACTCAGGGTCGCGGAGCTGGAGGTCGGCGTGGGTGATTCGGAGGCTCCGCGTGAGAAGGGTGAAGGTGAACTGGAGGGGGTCCATGGCCAGATAGCGCTCTGTGGCCTCGAACCACTCCAGGCTGGCCTGCGCCGCACGCTGAAGCGACTCCACCTGGGGGCGGCGCTCCGTCTCGTAGGTCGCCAGCGCTGCGGGAATGTCGCCGGGATGGGCAAGCAGGGCGTCGCGGAGGGCGATGGCGTCCACCATGGCCATCCGGGTCCCCGACCCCACCGAGAAGTGGGCGGTGTGGGCGGCGTCACCCAGGAGCACCACGTTCCCATGGGACCATCGCCGGCAGCGGATGGTGGGGAAGCTCCGCCAGATGGAGCGGTTGGCCACCAGCCGGTGCCCCTCCAGCTCCTCGGCGAAGAGGGCTTCGCACCAGGCGACGGTTTCTTCCTCAGTGGCCCGGTCCATCCCGGCGGAGCGCCAGGTCTCTTCGGTGCACTCCACGATGAAGGTGGACTGCCCAGGGGCGTACTGGTACGCGTGAACCCGCCAGAGCCCGTGCCCATCCTCCCGGAAATAGAAGGTGAAGGCGGGGAACTCCCGATCGGTTCCCAGCCAGACGAAGCGGTTGGGGCGGAGGTCCACGGTGGGCTCGAAGTGGGGCTCGAGAAGCCCCCTGAGGGTGGAGTTCACCCCGTCGGCCCCCAGCACCAGATCCGCCTCGGGGAGCTGATCCAGGGAGGTGATCTCCTCTTCGTAGCGGATGGTGATGCCCAGGGCCTCGGCCTCGGCTTGCAGCACCCGGAGGAGGGTATAGCGACTCATTCCGGCGAAGCCATGCCCGGTGGAGCGGAGCACCTCACCGCCAAAGTGCACGTCAATGTCGTCCCAGTGGACAAAGTGGTCGGTGATGGCCCGGTAGGTGTCGGCGTCGGCCCCCTCCACCTGGGCGATGGTGGCGTCGCTGAACACCACCCCGAAGCCGAAGGTGTCATCGGGACGGTTCCGCTCCAGCACCTGGATCTCGTGCCCCGGGTCGGCCCGCTTCATGAGGATGGCGAAGTAGAGCCCGGCGGGGCCCCCTCCCACGATGACGATCTTCACGAACGGGCCTTTCTCATGAGTGGGCCTGGCGGCGGCGATCCAGGAGCTTGCCGGCGATGAGGAGGTGCTGGATGTCGGTGGTCCCCTCGTAGATGCGAAGCGACCGGATGGAGCGGTAGAGGCGGTCCGTCACCCCGTCGGCCAGCACCCCCCGCCCCCCCAGGAGCTGCACGGCGTCGTCAATGATCTCCTGCGCCGCCTCGGTGGCGAAGGCCTTGGCCATGGCCGCCTCTTCGGTGATGCGCTCGGCCCCTCCGTCCGCCTCCCAGGCCGCCCGGTACACCAGGAGGCGGGCGGCATCCAGAGCGAGGGCCATCCGCCCCAGCCGTTCCTGCACGAGCTGGAACTCGGCCAGGGGCTTCCCGAACTGCTCGCGCTCCAGGACATGGTCCGCCGCCACCTCCAGCCCCCGGGCCGCCATCCCGCAGGCGGCGGCGCCCACGGTGGGGCGAAGGCGATCCAGGGTGGCCAGCGCCAGGGCGAACCCCCGCCCCTCGTCGCCCACCCGCGCCGAGGCGGGGACACGGCACCCCTCGAAGGCGATCTCGCCCAGGGGGTGGGGGGCGCTCAGCACCTGAGGGGCCACAAAGCGGAACCCGGGGGCGTCGGCGGGGACCACGAAGGCGGTGATCCCCCGCCGCCCGGCGCCGGGGTCGGTGGAGGCGAAGACCACGTACCAGTCGGCGATCCCGGCGTTGGAGATGAACCACTTCCCCCCCTCCAGCCGGTACCCGTCGCCCTCCCGGTGGGCCCGGGTGGTGAGGGCCCCTGCGTCGGAGCCGGCGCCCGGTTCGGTGATGGCGAAGGCGCCCATGGACTCGCCCCGGAGCGCGGGGTCGACAAACCGCTCCCGGTGCGATGGGTCCCCGGCCAGAAGCAGCGGGGTCACCCCCAGCCCCTGGAGCGCCCACACGGCATCGGCCAGGGGTGAGGCGAAGGCGACCCCCTCGCGAGCCAGGCAGGCGCCCCGGAGATCTCCCTCCCCGATGGGGGCGTAGAGCCCGGCCTGGCCCATGACCCCGAGAAGCTCCCGGGCCTCGGTGCGCCCCGCCTCATCAGAGAGGGGCTCGGTCCGGGGGAGGAGGGTCTCGGCGGCGAACCCGCTCACCCGCCGAGCCCACCCCTCATGGCCGGGCGTCAGGAAGGCGCGGATGGGGCGAAGGTCCATGGGGGCAGCCCTCAGAGGAAGCGCGGCTCGCGCCGCTCCACGAAGGCGTCGTAGGACTCCCGGAAGTCGGGGTGGAGCATGAGGGCCGCCTGGATCTGGGCCTCGGCCTCCAGCGCCCCGGGGAGGTCCATGGCCGCCTCCCGATTGAGGGCGTCCTTGGTGATTTCCAGAGCGAAGGAGGGGCCCTTCGCCAGCTTGGCCGCCAGCTCCCGGGCGGAGGAAAGCGCCTCCCCGTCGGGGACCACCTGGTTGTAGAGCCCGATGCGGTGGGCCTCCTGGGCGCTGATGAAGTCGCCAGTCATGAGAAGCTGCGAGGCCATCCCCATTCCCACGATGCGGGGGAGCATCCACGCCGCCCCCATGTCGGCGCCGGAGAGCCCCACCCGGCTGAAGAGGTAGGCGATCTTCGCCGATTCGACGCCCACCCGCAGGTCGCAGGCAGTGGCGATGACCGCCCCCGCCCCCGCCACCGTGCCGTTCAGGGCTCCGATGACGGGCTTCCGGCACTGGCGAATGGCCAGCACCAGATCGCAGGTCATGCGGGTGAAGTCGAGGAGCCCCCGGAAGTCCCGCTCGAAGAGCGCGCCGATGATGTCTTCCACATCGCCGCCGGAGCAGAACCCCCGCCCCGCCCCCGTGATGATGACCACCCGCACTTCGGCCTCGTCTGAGAGGGCGCGGAAGCACCGTCTCAGTTCGTCATAGACCTGAAAGGTGAGGGCGTTCAGCCGGTCCGGGCGATCCAGGGTAATGACGGCCACGCCGGTCTCGGCGTCGCGCTCGAGTCGGAACGATTCGGGGTGGAACACGGTGGAAGCCTCGTGGGCGTGGGGAGTGAAGTCAGGGCGATGCGATGACGGCGGTGGCCTCGATCTCCACCTTGGCCCGGGGGTCCACCAGCCCCGTCACCTGCACCAGCGCCATGGCGGGGAAGTGGCGCCCCATGAGGGCGCGATACGGCTCCTTGAGCGCGGGACGGGCCGCCCGGTACTCGTCCATGTCGGTGACGTAGATGGTGAGGCGCCCGATGTCCTGGGCGCTCCCCCCCGCCTCCCGCACCACGGCAAGCGCCTTCTCCAGCGCCCGGGCGAACTGTGCCGTGAAATCGTCCACCTCCACATGGCCGGCGGGCTCGGCGGCGTCCTGCCCCGCCACCAGGAGAACCCGCCCCCCTGGAGAGGCCAGCATCCCGTTGGTCCACCCGCGGGGCTCACCCAGCTCGGCGGGGTTGATGGGGTCGAAGGGCATGGGGTTCTCCGTATGGGGTTCGGCCTTCCCCTCCATGGGGATGGCCGCGCCATTCATGTGGGCGGCGCCTTCGCCGGAGAGCGCTACCACCGCCCGGGCCACCTCGACGGGAGCGATGAGGCGCGCCTGCCCGGCTTCCGCCAGAACGGCCTCCAGCGCCTGGGCCCGTGTCCGCCCCGTTCGCTCAACGATGAGGTCCAGGGTGGCGTCGGTGAGGGGGGTGTCCACGTAGCCGGGGCAGAGGGCGTTCACCGTCACTCCGCTCCCCTCCACCTCCGCGGCCACCGACCGGGTGAGCCCCACCACCGCGTGCTTGGACGCCGTGTACGCTGCGATGTAACGGGCGCCGGCGAGCCCCGCCACCGAGGCCACCGTCACCACCCGCCCCCACCCACGCTCCACCATCCCCGGGAGAAGGGCCCGGGTGGCAAGGAAGGGACCGGTGGCATTCACCGCCAGCATCCGGTTCCACGCATCCAGGGTGGTGCGCTTGAGGGGCGCCGCCCCCGCCACCCCGGCGTTGTTCACCAGGATGTCCACCGGACCCAGCTCCGCCTCCGCCTCCGCCACCGCCGCGGCCACGTCCTCTTCCCGGGTGACGTCACCCGCCACCGCCACCGCCCGGTGCCCCCGGGCCCGCAGCCCCTCCGCCACCTCCTCCACCTGCCGGGCACTCCGGGCCATCACCGCCACTGCGGCTCCCGCCTCGGCCAGCGCCTCCGCCACCTCGGCGCCGATCCCGCGTCCTCCGCCGGTGACGAGGGCCACCCGCCCGGAGAGTTGAGGCGACGGGAGGCCGGTCAAAGCCGCTTCGGAAACACTCCCCCCCGACACACCCCTCATGCGCCCTCCGCCTCCCGCACCACCTCCGCAAGGAGCCTCCCCAGCGTCCGCACCCGCTCTCGCCCCTCTTCGGCGGTGGCTTCGGCAGGCCATCCAAAGTACCCCCGGGGGCCGCCCGCCTCCTCAAAGGAGCGCTTCCCCTCGGCGATGGCGGTAGAGAGTGACCGGGGGATGGGCTCCAGCCCCTCCGCCACCTCGATGCGTACCCATTCGGGGCGCTCCGCCAGCACCAGGCTCCCCTCAAAGCGCCCGGCGTGGCAGGCCCCGCTCCGGAACTCATCGCCGAGCTGCTCCGCCACCCTCCGGCGGGTGAGGTCGAGGAAGGCCACCCGAATGCCGCCGGAGTCCGGAGCGCCGGCTCCCCCGGGGACCCATCCTCCCGGAGCACCGTCCACCACCGCCCGGAGCGATGCCAGGTGCGCGGGATCGAGGTGCGCGTTGGCGATGGCCAGCGTCCGGAACCCCTGCCCGGCCAGCGACCCGGCGATCTCACGGACCAGTCGGGTCACCGTCTCCCCGGACACGTCCACCGTCCCGGGGAAGGCCCGGGCAAACCCCGCCGCCGTCGCCCAGAGGGCGGGGAGGAGGAGAACGGTGCGCCCCTCCCCCGCCACCTCCTCGGCGCAGGCGCGAGCCATGGCCTCGGCGATGACCACATCGGTGGCGAGGGGGAGGTGGGGCCCGTGCGCCTCCATGGCCCCCACCGGGAGGATGGCAACGGCGCGGCCCCGATCCACCCTTTCCACCTCTTCCCAGGTCATGGCGGCCAGTTCGTGAATGGGCATGGTGCGAGGGTTCGGGGAGCAGGGGCGGGGGAACGAGAAGTGGCCCGTTTGCCCGCTATTCTACTCTCCCCGTATCGTGTCGCAAACTGAAGCGGGCCTCCGAGAACCCGACCTCCACCATGGCGCCATGACCTTCACCCCCCCTGAGACCTTCAATCTCTCCGAATACGCCCTGGGCGATCGAATCCGGGAAGGGATGGGTGATCGTCGGGCTCTTCTCTGGGACGGCGGGTCGCTCACCTACCGGGAGATGAACGAGCTGGCCTCCCGCTACGGAAACCTCCTGGCCGGTGCCGGAATCCGCCCCGAGGAGCGGGTCCTCATCGCCCTGCACGACACCCCCGCCTGGCCGGCGGCCCTCTTCGGAATCCTCCGGCGGGGGGCGGTGGCCGTCCTGGTGAACCCCCATCTCCCCCCGGAGCAGCTCCGGTACCTCTGGAGCTATACCGGCGCCCGGGCGGCCTTCGTGGAGGGAGAGGCGGAAGACGCCTTCGCCGGCGCGGCCTCGGGACTCCCCACGAACCCCATCCTCCTGAACCCCGAAGCCCCTGCCTTCCGACAGGCGCTGGAGGGTGCGTCGCCGGAGCTGGCCCCCTACCCCACCCACCGGGACGACGCCGCCATCTGGCTCTTCAGCGGCGGAACCACCGGACACCCGAAGGCGGTGGTGCAGCCCCATCGCTCCTACGCCAACACCACCGAACTCTACGGGAAGGGGGTCCTGGGGATGGGCCCCGACGACATCACCCTCTCCGTTCCAAAACTCTTCTTCGGCTACGCCACCGGGATCAACCTCCTCTTCCCCTTCTCGGTGGGCGCCACGGTGGCCCTCTTCCCCGAACGGTGTACCGCCTCCGCGCTGGTGAAACGCATCCGGGCCTTCCGACCCACCGTCCTGGTGAACGTCCCCACCATGGTGAACCATCTGCTGGCGCTGCACGCCGGGGAGGGTGAGTCGGGCTCCCTTCGGGAGGATGGGTCACCGGAACGCCCGGAGCTTTCAGCCCTCTTCTCATCGCTTCGTGTAGCCACCTCCGCGGGCGAAGCGCTCCCGGAGGGGCTGCACCGCCAGTGGGATGAGGCCTTCGGGGTCCCCCTCCTGGACGGGCTGGGGACGGCGGAGATGTGGCACATCTTCATCTCCAACCGGATCGGCGAAACCCGCCCAGGCACCCTGGGGAAGGTGGTTCCCGGCTTCGAGGTGCGGGTCTGCGACGACGAGGGGAACCCGGTCCCTCCCGGGGAGGTGGGGTGGCTCCATGTCCGGGGAGGGTCCCGCGCCATCGGCTATTGGCGGCAGATGGAGAAGACGCAGGCGGCCTTCCGGGGGGAGTGGTACGTCTCCGGCGACATGATCTCCATGGACTCCGAGGGGTGGGTCACCTATCACGGTCGAGGGGACGACATGCTGAAGGT
>JBJHBD010000108.1:0-4051 GCA_050485305.1 Gemmatimonadota bacterium | reverse complement strand
AAGTGGCTCTCCCCCGCCCAGTTGGAGGCCTGCCTCCTCGCCCACCCCGCCGTCACCGAGGTGGTGGTGGTGGGAACGACCACCCCCGAAGGGCTGGTGAAGCCCCACGCGTACGTCCGCCCAACCCCTGACATCGTCCCGGAAGAGGGGTTGGAGGCCGAGTTGCAGCAGTGGGCGCGGGATCGACTGGAGCCGTACAAATACCCCCGTCAGATCACCTTCCTGAAGGAGTTCCCCAGGACCCACCTTGGGAAGGTGGATCGGGGGAAGCTGGCCCGCGCCGCGGCGGGTGATCCTCTGGCGGGAGAGGTCGGGGAGCCCGGAGCGGGGTGATCGCCTGACGGGGGCGGGGGTTGACAGGAGCGGTAGCGAAAAACGATTCTCCCTCCATGAAGCTCAGCGCCGGCACCTTCGTCCTTCGATTTTCCTTTACGACCCGTTCCACGGGCCGTACGGGAGAGGGCGTGCGCTAAGACGCAGACGCTTCACCGGAATCGGACGGCCCGTGGGAAACCACGGGCCGTTTTTTTGTGCCCGTGACCTCCCGCCCCGTCCCCGGTCATTCAGAATCCCGGAACCGGAGGCGAAGTCTCATGGCAGGCATGGGTAAGGTAGGAGAGGTGGAGATGGCGGCTGAGGGCATCCTGGACGCCCTCCGTAAGGAAATCGCGGAGGTGGACCTGAAGCTGGTGGAGTTGACGGCCCGACGGTGCCGGCTTGCCGTGGAGGCAGGGGCGTGGAAGCAACGGCGAGGATTCCCCGTGGAGGATCCGGCCCAGGAAGCCGTCGTGGTTCGTCGCGCTGCGGAGGCCGCCCGCGCCACCGCCCTCGACGCGGAAGGGGTGCGCGACCTCTTCTGGTGTCTCATCGGAATGGCGCGAAGGGCGCAGACCCGGTGGTCCATCCCCCTGGAGGGAGAAGGGTGAGCGCGGCGGCGGAAGTGCAGGGCACCCATCTTCCTCGGGTGGCCTTCCAGGGTGAGGCGGGAGCCTTCAGCGAGGAGGCGCTCCTCCTCCACTTTGACGGAGCGGCGCACTCCCTCCCCCGGTGGGACTTCCACGGGGTGGGGGATGCGGTCCGCTCGGGGGAGGCCGAGTACGGGATCCTCCCGGTGGAGAACACCCTCGCCGGGAGTGTGCCGGGGGCCAACGACGTCCTCGCCGCCGGAGAGCTGGCCGTGGTGGCCGAGGTCATTCTCCCCATCCGGCACTTCCTCCTGGGCGTTCCCGGCGCCCTTCCCGACGAGGTTCGGAGGATCCTCTCCCACCCCATCGCCCTCGCCCAGTGTACCCGTGCCCTCCGGGCACGTCCGAGGGTTGAGGCCGTCGCCGTCCATGACACCGCCGGCGCGGCCGCCGAGGTGGCACGCGTCGGAGATCCCGCCCTCGCCGCCATCGCTCCCCATCGCGCGGCCGCCCTCTACGGACTCGAAATCCTGGAGTCCGACCTTCAGGACCGGGACGACAACTGCACCCGCTTCTACATCGTCCGGAAGGGAGGGGGGGACGAGTGGGCGTCGATCTCCCCCGTGCGGGGCGCATCCCGCACCATCATCCTCTGTGAGCTGGAGAACCGCCCCGGAGCCCTCGCCGAGATCCTCACCCCCCTCGCCGCCGCCGGGATCGGCCTCTCCAGGATCGAATCCCGCCCGACCTCCGCCCCGTGGCGCTACCGCTTTCTCCTGGAGCTGCGTGCCCACGTCTCGGCGCCCGAGATGCGGAGGGCGCTGGCAAGCGCGCAGATCCGGGCTCTCAGGTGGAGTGTCCTCGGCTCCATCCCGGCAGGTGAGGAGCCCCGGAAGCCGGAGGAGGAGTGATGGAGTCCACCTGCACCCCGGGGACGCCACCCCTTGTGCCCTCCCCCGATCTCCGCCTACACTCGGGGTGCCCCCCAGAGCGGGGGGTTGGGCCGGAGGGGTGGGGCCAGGGTGCCGACCTCCTCCCGGACCGCGGGATTCCGAGAGCCCGCCGGTGCTCCGCCCGATGTTTCCTCGAGAAAGGAGGTGATCCCTTGTCTAGCCCCAGTAGTCCTTCCAGCCTGGCATGGGCAAGCGGTCGCCGCTTCGGCCTCTGATCGTCGAAGAGATCGCTCACTGTTCACGCCACGCGGCGCTTCCGCGCCAGGCTGGACGGCCATGAAGTAGAGGTGAAGAGGGCCGTCTCCGGGAAACCGGGGGCGGCCCTCCCTCCTTTCCTCCTCCCTCGTGTAGTGGCGCACCTACCCCCCATAGTAATCCGGCGCGTTCCCCGGCTTCCACTTGATGTTGCACCCGACGGAGGGGACCTGCTCCTTCGAGATCGCCTCTCCCGCCAGGAGGGCGTCCGCCGCCTTCCGGAGATCGTTGCCGGAGACCGGGATGTCGTTTCCGGGGCGGCTCCCGTCGAACTGCCCCCGGTAGACCAGCGCCCCTATGCCGTCGAAGAGGAAGAAGTCGGGGGTACACGCCGCCCGGTACGCCTTCGCCACCTCCTGCGTCTCGTCGAAGAGGTAGGGGAAGTCGTACCCGGCTTCCTCCGCCTCCCTCCGCATGGCCTCGGGCCCATCCTCCGGGTACGCCTCCACATCGTTGCTACTGATGGCCACCACCTCCAGCCCCCTCTTCCGGTAGTCCCGGGCAAAGGCCGCCAGCCCCTCCCGTATGTGCTTCACGAAGGGACAGTGGTTGCAGAGGAAGACCACAAGTACACCCTCTCCGGTCCGGACGTCGGCGAGGGATACGGAACCGCCCCGGGGGTCGGGGAGGGTGAAGTCGGGGGCGGGGGTTCCCAGGGGGAGCATGGTGGAAGGGGTGCGAGCCATCGGCTTGGTCTCCGGGTAGCGGTGCCATTCGGGAGGATGGGCTCCGGCCCCCTACCCATCTCCCGGGGGGAGGGTCCGGGGCGTCCGAGGGAACGCCGCCCCCCTTCCGTCGTACTCTCCGACACCATGCGCATCGTCTCCCTCGCCTGCTCCAACACCGAGATCGTCGCCGCCCTCGGGTGCGCCCACCTCCTGGTGGGGGTGGACTCCCATTCGGACTTCCCTCCGGAGGTGGTGAACGCCCTTCCCCGGATGGGTCCCGACCTGGAGATCGACGTGAGCCGGGTGGTGGCCCTCGAGCCCGACCTCGTTCTGGCCTCCCTCACCGTCCCGGGGCACGAGACGGTGGTGGAAGGGGTGGAAGCCGCCGGACTCCCGGTCCTGACCCTGGATCCCACTTCCATCGCGGACGTCTACGCAAACATCCGGGAGGTGGCGCGCAGGCTCGGGGTGGAGGATCGGGGTGCCGAGGTGGTGGCGGAACTGGAGGCCGCCCTCGCCCCCCCGGATGCCCCGTCGGGTGGGTCACCGGACCCCGGAGACCCGCCCCCGCGGATCCTCATCCAGTGGTGGCCGAAGCCGGTCATCGCTCCCGGAGCCCGGAGCTGGGCCCACGAGGTGATCGTCGCAGCCGGGGGCGCCAACCCACTGGCCCATGAGGACCGCCCCAGCCGCCCCCTCACCGACGAAGAGGTGGCGGCGCTCGCCCCCGATGCCGTGGTGGTGGCCTGGTGCGGGGTGGAGCCCGAGAAGTACCGCCCCGAGGTGGTGGCCCGGAATCCGGCCTTCCGGGAGATTCCCGCGGTGACCCACGGGCAGATCCACTGTGTGCCGGAGGCCTTCCTGGGCCGCCCGGGGCCGCGGCTGGCGGAGGGGGTGCGCGCGCTCCGGCAGGTGGTCCGCTCCGTTCGGGCAGGTCGGAGGGAGCTTCCGACCTCATGACCCTCGCCACCCCCGGATTCCACTCCGTCACCCTGGTGGTCTCGACCCTCGACCCCTCGCTTGCCTTCTACGGGGAGGTACTGGGGCTCGTTCAGGCAGGGGTGGCGGACGACCCGGAAGAGGGGGGCGCCCCCCTCCACTTTCTGAGGGTGGGAGGTGAAGGCTCCATCGGCCACCTCACCCACCTCCACCTCCCCGGTGGGGAGCGCGGGCGCTGGGGGGTGGGTGGAATCCATCACCTGGCCCTCTCCGTCCCCGACGAGGAGGGGCTCCTCCGCTGGAAACGACGGCTCACCGACCACGGAGTCCC
>JBJHBD010000107.1:0-11010 GCA_050485305.1 Gemmatimonadota bacterium | reverse complement strand
CTCTTCCACGATGGCCAGCGCCTCGTCCACCGAATGGGCGAACCCCCCGGTGGGGACCTTCAGCCCGATGCGCTCCATGGCGGCGGCGAACTCCTCCCGGTCTTCCGCCATCTCGATGGAGCGGGCATTCGCCCCGATGAGCTCCACCCCGAAGCGCTCCAGCACCCCCTGCTCGTGGAGCTCCATGGCGATGGTGAGCGCCGTCTGGCCCCCCATGGTGGGGAGGATGGCGTCGGGGCGCTCCTTCTCCACGATGCGCGCCACCCACTCGGTGGTGAGGGGCTCGATGTAGGTGCGATCCGCCAGATCCGGATCGGTCATGATGGTGGCCGGATTCGAGTTCACCAGGATGACCCGGTACCCCTCTTCCTTCAGGGCGCGGACTGCCTGGGTCCCCGAATAGTCGAACTCACAGGCCTGACCGATGACGATGGGGCCGGAGCCCAGGATCAGGATGCTCTTCAGGTCGTCGCGACGGGGCACGGACTCAAGCCCTCATACCGATGGAGGATGGGTTTCCGGCACCGATGGGCACCGGACGAAGCGATCCGCCGCCCCGGCAGGGAACCGGGCAACGGCGGAGGGTGGCCGAAGGAACTCGCCTATGGAGGGGTGTTCCCCCTTCGGAGGTCACTCCCCCTTCCCCACTTCCTTGCGGAAGGCGGTGCCAACCGCCAGGAAAAAGCCGCCCCACACGAAGGCCATGATGGCGATCATGGTGACCCAGGTGGCCGTGGTCATGGGCGAACCCCTCCGGAAACGGGTGGACGCGGGAGGGTGCGCCGGGGGCGCGGGGGATCCCTCACGTGTGGCCGGTAAACTCGTCCGGAAGGGGGGCGAAATCAACCCGAGCGCTTCATCGATCCAGCCGGACCCGATACCCGGTGAGGTCGGTGATGCGGGCATTGTCCCGCCCCGCCACATCGAGGACCGTCCCCTGGATCTCCCGCACCCCCACCCGATCCACCGCCACGGTGAAGCGAAGGGGGGCGTCGTCGCCCGGGTGGACGAGAAGCACCCGGATTCCTCCCTCCTCTCCCGGTGGGGTATGGGTGAAGACCAGCGTCCCCCCCACCCCCGTGATCTCGCCGATCCCCCTCCCTCCCAGGAAGAGGAGGGCGGCGCCGGCCTGGGGGGCCTGGCCGACGACCTCCACCGTCCCCTGGAGAACCCCGGGGCGGTTGTTCTCCCGGTCACACCCTGGGAGGGCGGCGTGGGCGGCGACGAGGGCAGCCAGGACGAGGCGCCGAGGGAAGGAGCCCGCCGAACGGGGGTGGGTCATGGCCGCCCTCCTCGCGCCATGGTGGCGGCCACGTCGGGGTTCGCCTGGAGATACGCCCGCAGATCCCCCAGGTCATAGGTGGTGTTCTGGTTCCCGTAGCGATCCAGGAAGAGGCGCAGCTCCAGGGTGAGGGGGTCGGGCTTTCCCAGAAAGACCGCCGTCAGCTCCTCCAGGGGGATGCGCGGCGGCGTCACCTCCAGCTCCACCCGCGCCAGGAGTTCACCGCCGCTCCCGTCCACCGTGCTGAAGGAGAGGGGGTAGCTCCCCACCTCGTAGGTGAGCCCTTCGATCCGGGTGGTGCTCGCCGAGAAGACGAGCCCCTCGGGGAGGGTCCCGGCCACGAAGTGCCAGGAGGCCCCGGAAGGCGCCCCATCCACCTCCAGGGGGAAGCTCTGGGGGCGGGCAGCTTCGGTGGCCACGGTCACCTGCACCGTGTCCCAGCGGAAGCGGGTGTCCAGGTTGAAGCGAACCCGGTGGGGTTCGGCGCCGAGGAGTTCGATTCCGGAGAGGGTGATCCCCATGGCCCCTCCGGAGTGGGTGCGAGCGGCCGGATTGGTCCCTACATGGAAGACGCGATTCCGCTCACAGGGGGGATCGGGGTGGAAGCGGAGCGAGTCCGGGATGATGCACCCCGGGAAGGGGTCCCCGCGGTCACCCCGGTTCCCCGCGGATCCGGCCAGATCGTTACGACCGTCGGCCTGGCGGAGCCAGACCCCCATCCTCCCGGGGTCGTTGTTCACCGTGTTGAGGGCCCACCGCTGGCCAATCTGGACCGGGTCGACGTGCCAGATCAGGAGTCCGGGTTCGTAGAGGGCGTAGTCGGTGCCGAGGCGCTGGCGATTCTCCAGGAGGAGATACTCTCCGGACCCATCCCCCGAAGGGACGCGAAGGACCCTGCCCTCCTGCACCGGCGCCAGCTCCACCGAACCCAGATCGGTGTCCCGGGGGATGTCCTCGATCTCGAGCCACCCCAGCATGGCCTTGGACCAGGCCCCCATGTGGCAGGGGCGGGCCGGGTCCCCTCCCCGGCACCCCCACGCCCCGGTCCCCATGAGATCCCAGTTTCCGGCGCCGCGATGACTGAGCCCTCCGGTGGCGTAGAGGTCGGGGAGCCCGAAACCGTGGCCCAATTCGTGGGCGATGATCCCGATCTCGGCGATCTGCTGGGCATTGCACGCGAGCACCGGCTGGACGGTGTAGTCGTTGATGTAGATAAATCCGTTCCCGTCGGGGCGGGGGGTGGCGGTGCGATATCCGGGATCGAGGCGCCCCTGGGTGGCGCTCCGGAGGGTCCAGCGGTGGGACCAGATCCGGTTGGCCCCACCCCCTCCGCATTCGGCGCCATGGTCGGGGTGCAGAACGAGGAGGACGTCCACGAACCCGTCTCCGGTGCTGTCGTATCGGCTCCAATCGACCCCCATGGAGTCGAGCTGGACGAGGAGGGATTCGATGTACGCCCCCACCCCCTCTTCCCGGCTGGACGCGAGCCCGCTGGAGCCCAGGGTGGTTCGATCCCGGGTCAGCGCACCCCGCTGCCATGGGTGTACCTCACCCCGAAGCTCGGCCAGCCCCCGGGAGAGTTCGGTGTAGAACTCGGTGAGCGTCTGGTCGTAGCTGTTGGGCCCGTCGAAGTACTCCTCCTGGATTCGGTCCCGGGTGAAGGGCGGGCTCGGGGGAGAGTCGGAAAAGAGCCCCGGAACGAGGGGGAAGCGGAAGGTGCCGATCACCGGGGTCTCCCGGGGTCCCAAACTCCGGAGTGGCCCCGTGCGCCCCAGGAGTGCGTCGCGGAGGAGGAGGGGGCGGTTCTCCTGAATGTGGCGAAGGCGCTCCATCCCCTCCCGCTGGAACCGGTAGGCCGTGGGGTCCCGCCTCAACTCCTCCCAGTACGCCGCCGGCGGTCGGGTCCCGTACACCTCACCCAGAAGAAGGACATCCTGCCCCACCCCGGGGAAGGGGAGAAGGAGGAGGACCGGAAGGAGGGGGGTGGCGCGACGGAGCATGCGGGGTGTGAGGAGGTCGGTGGAGGGGGTGACTTCCGGAGTTCTGACCCTGTTCCGGGGAGAGGAGTTCCCGGCCCCGGCGCTATTCGACGCCGCCGGGAAAGGGGTAGAGGGGCTCGAACCCCGCCGTGAAGTGGCGAAGCACCGGATCCTGATGAACAAACCGGAACCCTCCCACCCCCTCCCGCCTGTCGGCAAAGGCCAGGATGGCCTCGATCATGTAGTCCACATGACTCTGGGTGTAGACGCGCCGGGGGATGGCGAGGCGCACCAGCTCCATGGGGGCGGGGGTCTCCTCCCCCGTTTCGGGGTTTTGACGCCCGAACATGACCGTCCCCACCTCCACCCCCCGAATTCCGCCCTCCACGTAGAGCTCCGCCACCAGCGTCTGTCCGGGGAGCTCCAGGGGACGAATATGGGGAAGGAAGGCGGCGGCATCGATGTACACCGCGTGCCCGCCCGGGGGTTGGACGATGGGGACCCCGCCCGCGGCGATGCGCTCCCCCAGATAGCGGACGGAGGCGAGCCGGTACTCCAGGTAGTCCTCATCCAGCACCTCTTCCAGCCCGATGGCGATGGCCTCCAGATCGCGCCCAGCCAACCCGCCGTAGGTGGGGAACCCCTCCGTGAGGATGAGGTTGTTCCGTGCACGGGCCGCCGCGGCGCCGTCATTCAGGGCAAGGAACCCGCCGATGTTGGCGAGCCCGTCCTTCTTGGCCGACATGGTGCACCCGTCGGCGAGGGAGAAGAGCTCGCGGGTGATCTCCCGGACGGAACGCTCCCCTTCCCCGGGTTCCCGGAGCTTGATGAGGTAGGCGTTCTCGGCGAAACGGCAGGCGTCCACGAAGAAGGGAATGCCATGGCTCCGGCAGACCCGGGACACCGCCCGGACGTTCTCTAAGGACACGGGCTGCCCGCCCCCCGAGTTGTTTGTGATGGTGATCATCACCAGGGGAACCCGCTCCCGCCCCACCTCGGCGATGAGCGCCTCCAGCCGCCCCACATCCAGATTTCCCTTGAAGGGATGGGAAGCCTGGGGGGAGAGCCCCTCCGGAATGACCAGATCCACCGCCTTCGCCCCCACCGCCTCCACATTGGCCCGGGTGGTGTCGAAGTGGGTGTTGGAGGGGACCACATCGCCCGGCCCGCAGAGGGTCTGGAAGAGGATCCGCTCGGCGGCGCGCCCCTGATGGGTCGGGATGACCTGCTCGAAGCCGAAGATCTCCCTCACCGCCTCCTCGAAGCGGAAGAAGGATGGGCTCCCGGCGTACGCCTCATCGCCGCGCATCATCCCCGCCCACTGCTCGGCGCTCATGGCCGAGGTTCCCGAGTCGGTGAGAAGGTCGAGGAGCACATCCCGGGAGCGGAGCTTGAAGACGTTGTAGTCCGCCTCCCGGAGCGCCGCCACCCGCTCCTCGGGGGTGGTCATCCGGATGGGCTCCACCACCTTGATGCGGAAGGGCTCGATGATGCTCCTCCGTCGACTCATCGCGCCACGTCCACGCCCCGGATCCCCAGCGCCTCCCCCTCGGCGCGGAGCCCGTCGATGACGTTCTGGATGTGTTCGCTCCGCTCGAGCCCGATGAGCTCGATCCCGTGGGCCACGTCGTCGCGGCTCACCCCGGCGGCGAAGGCCCGGTCCTTCAGCTTCTTCACCACCGATTTTGGCGTGAGGTCGTCCACCCCGGTGGGGCGAACGAGACAGCACGCCACCACCAGCCCCGAAAGTTCGTCGCAGGCGTAGAGGACCCGATCCAGCTCCGTCTCGGGCTCCACCCCGGTGAAGTCGGGGCGGTGGGCCAGGATGGCGTGGATGACCTCTTCCGGATACCCATCCTCCCGGAGCGCCTCCACCCCCTTCAGCGGGTGTTCTTCCGGGTGCCGCTCCCAATCCAGGTCGTGAAGGAGCCCCGCCAGTCCCCATACCTCCGGGTCGGCACCGCGCAGCCGCGCGTAGTGCCGGACGGCGGCCTCCACCGCCAGCATATGGGTCCGAAGCCCCTCATTGTCGACCCATCGGTGGAGGAGGGAGAGGGCGTCGGCGCGGTCGGGCATGGAGGGACTCCGGGTGGATGGGGGGGAGGGTGACGGTCCGCCCCAACGCTGCCGCCGCAGGCGCGAGCGGGCAAGGGGCCGGAACCCGGTCTCCTTCCGGAAAGCTGGCGCGGGATCATCCTTTCCCCGTACTGTCGGGGATGTCGCCGACCGGCCCACTCTTCAGCGCCTCCCCCGCGGCAAGGCGGATCCCCCTCCCCGCCGTTGGCGCCCTCCTTCTCTGCCTGACCCCTCGGCCCGTAGCCGGTCAGGATCTGGAGCACTTCCGACACCGCATCGCCACCGATCGGGAGGCCGGGCTCGCCGAGGGGTGGGCCGCCCTCGAGGCCGGCACCTTCTCCCGGGACCCGTCCTCCCTTCGGATGCTCCTCTGGTTCATGGGTGGTGCCGCTGTGGGGGACGCCAACGACCAGGCTCTCGCCGATGTGCGCGCCCTCCTGGACGAGATGGCCGTCGGGGAAGGGGATGTGGTAGCCGGTTCCCTCTCCGGCTTCCTTCACGCCCAGCGTCTTCTCGATCTGGGAGAGGTGGGACAGGGGCTGGTATCGGTCCTGGAGGCGGCCAACGCCATCGGTCAGGTGGAGGACGCCGGGCTTCGCCGCATCATCACGGGAGAGTTGTGTCGGGGGTACTCCGGGGCAGGACGGTTGGACGAGGCGCTGGAACACTGCCGGAGGCACCGCTCCCTGGTGGAGGGAGATGGGGACGCGGCGGCTCTCGCCCGCGCCCGGTATCTGGAAGCCAGCGTCCTCAGCCGGAAGGGAGAACACCGGGAGGCCATCCTGGCGTGGGAGGCGGCACGCCAGGGGTTTCTCTCGGTGGGGTTGGACGGCCTCGCGGCGCGGACCTCGGGAGGGCTGGCGGCGGACCTGGTCACGGTGGGAGAGGCGGAATCGGCGCTCCCACACGCCCTCACCGCCCTGGAAGCCGCCGTCGCAGGAGGGAGCGCCACCAGCATCGCCATCGCCGGAGGGGTGGTGGGTGAGGTCCTCCTCCAACTCGAACGGCCCGGCGAGGCCCGGGCAGCCTTCGAGGAAGCGCTGGCCGCTCTGGAAGGACACACCCAGCCGGGGATTCGGGGGTACCTCCTCCGTTGGCTGGAGGAGGCCCTCCTGGCCGAACCCCAGGTCGATGTGCCCGCCCTGGCAGAGGTCCGGAGTCGGCAGGCCGAGCTGGCGACGGCCCGCCTCCCCACCCCTGAAGAGGCCTCCACCATCGAGACGCTGGAGCAGGTCCTCCTCCAGCGGGAGCTGGATCTCAGGATCCGGGAGCTGGAGCAGGAGGCCCGGATCCAGCAACTCGAACTCCAGACCGTCCTCACCGAAGCGGAGCGACAGGAAGCGCTTCTGAGGGCCCAGCGCACCACCACCACCCTGATGGTCGTGGCCGCCTCGGCCCTCGCCCTCGCCCTCGTGGCCCTCCTCCTCCTCCTCCGGTCCCAGCGGAATCTGGCCGGCACCCTCCGCACCCAGGCCCTTCGGGATGAGCTTACCGGACTTCCCAACCGCCGGGCCCTCTCCGAAGCGGTGACCCATCTCCTCGAAGATCCGGAGGCGACCCAACGGGGCCACGCCCTTCTCCTGGTGGATGTGGACCACTTCAAGAGGGTCAACGACCAGGGAGGGCACCCCTTCGGCGACACCATCCTCGTCTCCATCGCTCGCCGGATGCAGGCGCATGCACCCCCGGGGGCGCTGGTGGCGCGGCTCGGCGGGGAGGAATTCGCCCTCCTGGCGCAGGACATTGGCCACACCGGCGCTCTGGAGCTTGCAGAGTCGGTGCGGGCCGGGGTGGAGGCGGAGCCCTTCTCCCTTCACGGGCGCCCCTTCCCGGTAACCGTCAGTGTGGGGGTCGCCCTCTACACCGGCGGAGAGTACGCCGACTGGATGGGCCCCGCGGATGCCGCGCTCTACCGCGCCAAAGGAGAGGGGCGGAACCGGGTAGTGGAGGCCGCACGCCCCGCTCCCACCGTCTGACTCAGAACGCCGCCGACGGACACAGGTGCGCCACCGGGCACTCCCGGCAACGCGGCTTCCGGGCGCCACACACCTGCCGCCCATGGAAGATCAGGAGGTGGGAGAGCATGGTCCACCGCTCCCGGGGGAAGAGCGCCATTAGCTCCCGCTCCACCTTCACCGGATCGGTCTGCCGGGTGAATCCCATTCGACCCGCCAGCCGCTTCACATGGGTGTCCACCACCACCCCCTCGTCGAGGCCGAAGGCGTTTCCCAGGATGACGTTGGCCGTTTTCCTCCCGATCCCCGGGAGCTTCACCAGTTCGTCCAGCGTCCGGGGAAGCTCCCCCCCGTGGCGCTCCATGACCGCCTGACCCATCCCGATGAGGTTCTTCGCCTTGTTCCGATAGAAGCCGGTGGAGTGGACCAGCTCCTCCACCTCCCCCTGCGGGGCGTCGGCCAGGCTCTGGGCATCGGGGAAGCGCCGGAAGAGTTCCGGCGTCACCATGTTCACCCGCTCGTCGGTGCACTGCGCCGAGAGGATGGTAGCCACCGCCAGCTCGAAGGCGTTGGTGTGGTCCAATGCGCAGTGGGCGTACGGGTACTCGGCGAGGAGGACGTCGTAGATGGTGGCAGCCCGCTCGCGGCGGGCGACGAGGGATTCCCGGGGCATGATCTCAGGGGACGAGGCGAAGGCGGCGGTATTCCAGGGTGGTGGGATGGACCCCGCCCTCCCCGGCACGTTCCCGCTCCCCCATCGCATGCGGGACCGCTCCCCGGTACGCGAACACGAGGGCGGCAAGCTTGAGGAGTTCCCCGGTGGTCAGGAGGGAGTAGAGCCGATCCAGCTCCCCTCCCGGGAGAGTGGTGGCGAAGTCCGCACCGTCGGAACGAATCCGCTCGGTGACCCAACGCCCGGCATCCTTGAGAGGAACCGGCGGAAGAGGGAGGATGGAGAACCCGGGACGGTCCCCCCGAATCCCGGCGATGGCGGTGAGGGCCAATCCGGCGTCACCGGCGCGGGTCCAGAAGAACCCATCCAACGGCTCCGGAACCCCCTCCCCTTCCGAATGCACCCAGAAGAGGTGCCGGGGGAGCTGGAGGTATCCGGCGGGTTCGGGGAGTTCACCGGTCCACGCTGGAAGCCCGGGGGTGCCGGAACTCCCTGACGGGGGATGGGCTCCGGACCCCTCGGCCTCCGCGGACCCATCCACCAGATACCGCGCCGCCGGCGTCTCCAGGAGGAGGAGGGGCTCGCCGGCGTCGTGGAAGTGATACCCGTGGTAGACGAGAGCGCCGAAGCGGCGGAGGGCGTCGGGGCCCCGGTCCTCTCCCTGGAGTTCACGGACCATCCGCCCCACCTCCCCCAGGAGGAGGAAGGCGCCGGGGTCGGAGGGGTCCACCTCCCGGGCGGCCACCTCTTCCCCGATGGCGGAAAACCAGCGCTCCGCGAACTCCCGTCCGGGGAATCCCAGCTCGTAGGGGGTAATGCGGGCGTGGGCGTCGCGGGTGGTCATCCGTTGGGGGGGGTGGGGGGCTCAGGGTCGGAGGGGGCGGGGGGCCCCTCCGGGAAGGTGGCCTCCGCCTCCGACTCCAGAAGGTCCAGGGGCGCCTTCCGGAAGAAGCGGCGAAGGCGCTCCCCTACCCCGAACTCCCGCACGAGTACCACCTGCAGCCACCCCCCCATGGGGATCCCGTTGACCCATACGAAATGGAGATCGCCCAGCTCTTCCGGCGCGGGGATGGTGAAGGGGTGTCCCTCCCACTCGAAGCGCAACGTCTCCCCGGGGGCCATCTCTCCCTCCCGCCACCGGCGCTCCAGGTAGAGATCGTACTCCACCTGGTAGACCCCCGGGGCCACCTCCTCGCCGGCCTGCCAGTACCAGGGGTCGAAAGGCTCGCCGGCCCCCCGCTTGTACCCCTCCTCCATGGCGTAGTCCACCCCTTCCAGCGCATCGTCGGCGGCCAGGAACTCCAGGTGGTGGCGGAGTTCGTGGGTGATGGTCTCCCAGATCTCGCCCTCCCAGTCGAAATCCCCGTCCCGCTCCGCCACCTTCCGGAAGGAGCCGTACCAGAGGGCAAGGAAGGACCGGGTGGTGTCGGGGCCCTGATACCCCGAGGGATAGGGCTCGGTGTAGCACATCCCCATGGTCCAGTAGTCGGGGTGATCGGGGTGAGCTTCCACCTCCCGCTTCACCACCAGCCCGTCGATCCCCTCCTTGTACTCGTCGGGGATCTCGGCCCACATCTCGTGGGCCGTAGCCTCAAACTCCTCGAAGGTCATGGATCCCGGGGGAGGGCCCGGGCCACCATCCACCGGTTGAGGGCGATGAAGACCACCAGGACCACCGCCCACTGCGCCGCCACCGTACCGATGTTGTAGGTGGCGATGGGGTTCCAGTTGGCGGCGAAGTCGTCACCCCGGACCTGCCAGAGCCACCATCCGATGAGGACGGCGGCCTGCACCACCACCAGGCGGATGGCCCAGTCCCACCAGGCGCCGATGTGGATGTCCGAGTCGCCGGTGTTGATGAACTCGTTCCGCCAGCGCGTCACCCCGTAGCGGAGCACCGCGATGGCGAAGAAGGCGCCCGAGAGCATGAGCCCCACCCCCCAGACGAAGTCCTGATTCCCGAAGACCTCCATGGAGAGGGCCGAGGGAACTCCGAGGAGGAGTCCCGCGATCCCCACCACCGCCACCGCCTTCTGACGAGGGAGCCCCAGCTCGGTGACCACCCGGCTGGCCAGCTCGATCATGGCGATGAGGGAACTCCAGGCGGCGAAGACCAGCGCCAGGAAGAAGAGAATCAGGAAGAGCTGTCCGAAGGGGAGGGTGGCGAAGAGCTGCGGCACCCAGATGAAGGTGAGTCCCTCATTCCCCGCCCCCACGATCTCCGAGGCCGCCATGGGCATGACGGAAAACACGGTGCAGAGCACCATGATCCCCGCCAGGAGCGAAATGGCGTTGTTCCCGAACCCGATGACGAAGGCGTTGAGCGCCGTGTCTTCCCGGCTTCGCATGTAGATGGCGTAGCACAGCACGAGCCCCCATCCCGCCCCCGTATCCCAGGCGTTCTGGGTGAGGGCCTGGAGCCAGATCTCGTACGAGGCCAGATCGGACCAGGTGGGGGTGAAGAGGAAGGCCAGCCCATCCGCCGCTCCCGGGAGGGTGAGCGCCCGGAGCGCCAGGATCACCACCAGGACCACCAGGGAGGGAATGAGGATCCGTGCCGCCTTCTCGATCCCCTTCACCCCCCGCGACACCACGAACACCCCCAGCCCGATGGCGATGGCGTGGGTAAGGAGCGCACTCCCCGAGGTAGCGTACCCCTCCCAGAAGGAGGCCGGCGGGTCGGAGGGGACGTCGCCGGTGATGGCGGCGTAGAAGAAGCGGATGGTCCACCCCATCACCACCGAGTAGTAGAACATGATGGCGGTGGCGGTCCACGCCACCCAGGCTCCCATCCACCCGAACTTTGGCCCCAGCGTCTTGGCGAACGATCCGATGGGACCCGACCGGGTCCCCTTCCCCATCCCGAACTCCAGGATCAGGAGGGGGATGGACCAGAGGAGGAGGAAGACCACCCAGGCGACCAGGAAGGAGCCTCCCCCGTTGGTGGCGGCGATGCGGGGAAAGCGCCAGATGTTCCCCGTCCCCACCGCCATCCCCACCATGGCAAGGAGCATTCCCCACCGGGAGGTGAAGACCGCCGACCGG
>JBJHBD010000106.1:0-11030 GCA_050485305.1 Gemmatimonadota bacterium | reverse complement strand
GATCTGGATGGTGGTGTAGCGGAAGTGGGCTCCCTTCTTCACCACGATCTCGATGACCCCCGAGTGGAACGACTCGGTGGAGTACACCGGGGCGGTGCACCCCTCGATGTAGTGGGCCTTGGACCCCTCGTCGGCGATGATGAGGGTCCGCTCGAACTGCCCCATCTGCTCCTGGTTCACCCGGAAGTAGGCCTGGAGCGGGGTGTCCAGCTCCACCCCCTTGGGGATGTAGACGAAGGACCCGCCGGACCAGACCGCCGAGTTCATGGCGGAGAACTTGTTGTCCGCCGAGGGAATGACGGTGCCGAAGTGCTCGCGGAAGAGCTCGGGGTGGTTCCGGAGCCCATCTTCGATGGAGTCAAAGATGACCCCCTTGGCCTCCCACTCCTCCTTGAGGGAGTGATAGACCATCTCGGACTCGTACTGGGCTCCCACCCCGGCCAGGATCTTCTGTTCGGCTTCGGGGATCCCGAGGCGCTCGAAGGTCTCCTTGATGTTCGCCGGAACGTCGTCCCAGGAGCGCTCCATCTTCTCCTGGGGGCGAACGTAGAAGTAGATCTGATCCAGGACCGCCTCCAGGTTGGAGAGGTCCCCGCCCCACTGGGGCATGGGCTTGGCGTTGTAGATCTTCAGCGCCTTCAGCCGGAACTCGAGCATCCACTCGGGTTCGCCCTTCTGGGCCGAGATCTCCCGCACCACCTTCTCGTTGAGCCCCCGCCCGGAGCGGAATACCGGCTCATCTTCGGTGATGAAGTGATACTTGTATTCGTCCAGGCCAAGGCCGTCTACGACTTCATTCTGCGGCATGCTTCCCTTCCTCGTTCAGTGTGGCCCCGCCCGTGCTCAGACCGCCTCGGCGGTGCGGTACTCCTCATACCCCTTGGCCTCCAGCTCCTCGGCTACCTCGGGGCCCCCGGAGCGGATGATCTTTCCCCCCATCATGACGTGCACATGATCGGGCTTGATGAAGTTCAGGAGGCGCTGGTAGTGGGTGATGATGAGCACCGTCATCTCCGGGTTCTCCCGGTGGAGGGCATTCACCCCCTTGGCCACCACCTGCAACGCGTCGATGTCCAGCCCCGAATCGGTCTCGTCCATGAGGGCGAGGGTGGGTCGGAGCATGGCCATCTGAAGGATCTCGTTCCGCTTCTTCTCTCCTCCGGAGAACCCGTCGTTCACCGGACGCTCGGCAAAGCTCGGGTCCATGTCGAGGAGCTCCATGCGGGCCAGAAGGTCGTCCTGGAAATCGAAGAGGTCCACCTCCTCTCCCTCTTCCAGCCGGGCCTGAAGCGCGGTGCGGAGGAAGTTGGCGATGGACACCCCGGGGATCTCCACCGGGTACTGGAAAGCGAGGAAGACCCCGGCGCGGGACCGCTCATCAGGCTCCATCTCGAGGATGTCGTCACCCTGGAAGAGCACCTCTCCCTCGGTGGCCTCATAGCCGGGGTGCCCGGCCAGGACCTTCGTGAGGGTGCTCTTTCCGGAGCCGTTCGGCCCCATGATGGCGTGGATCTCGCCCTTCCGGAGTTCCAGATCGACGCCATGGAGAATCGAGATGTCCTCGTCGGCTACCTTGGCGTGGAGATTCCGGACCGTGAGAATGGGGGTATCGCTCATCCTTCCTTCGCTTTCCTGAGATGGTGGGGTGGCACTTATCAAGAATGATTCTCGTTTTCACAAGCTAGACGGAGCACCGAGGGGAGTCAAGGGGAAAAACGCCTGTTTTCCTTGTGTTTCGCGGGTTATCTCCCCTTCTTTCCGTAAACCGGACTTTCTCCGGGAGGATGGGATTGGGACCTTTCATCCCACCCGGGGCCTGAGCCGGCGGGACCGGATGAGAACCCGCTCGCCGGAGGGGTGTTCCGAAGGGCCCGTCGGAGTGAGTATCGGTGTGGTACAGGGGTGGACTTCGGGAGGGGGTGAGCCATGCGGAGATTCTGGAGCCGGAAGCCACGGGAAGAGCCCGGGATCACTCTGGGCGGTGTAAATCTGGGCCCTCGCCCCTGGCTGGTCCTGGGCGGGGGTGGACTGAAGGGGCTCGCCCACCTGGGCGCCTGGAAGGTCCTCCGCGAGCTCGGGTTCGAGCCCGCCGGGATCCTGGGGACCAGCATCGGGGCGCTGGTGGGAGCGTGCATCGCGGGAGGGAGGGACCTCGCGGAGCTGGAAACGGAGGGATTGGAGCTGACCCGCCCCGACATCGCGCGGGTACACCGCCGCGCCCTCTGGGTGAACGGGATCCGGACCATCTCGCTCTTTCGGGGCGATGTGCTTCGGGACTACCTGGCCTCGGTTCTCCCCAAGGGGGGGTGGGAGGAACTCGGGGTCCGCTTTCAGACCAACGCGGTGGAGATGGGGACGGGGCGCACCGAATGGTTCGGCCTGGGAGCCCGCACCGATGTGGCGCTGGTGGATGCCATCTACGCCTCCTGCGCCCTTCCGGTCTTCTACCCACCGGTACGGCTCCCCGGGGGGCTCTATGTGGACGGGGGGACGGTGGACGCCCTCCCCCTGGCTCGGGCGGCGGATCTGGGCGCTACCGGCATCGTCGCCGTGGATGTGGGGACCGGTGTGGAGGAAGATCCGGAGAAGGTGGCCGCCGGGGGGATGCTCGCCATCCAGGCCCGCATTTTCGCCATCCAGTCCGGGATCCGGCGCCGCGCTCAGGTGGACGACTGGGAGGACCCCCCTCTCCTCTACCTACGCCCGAAGCTGGAGGGGTACGGCACCTTCGACTTCGAACATGGAAGGCGCTTCCTCATCCTGGGCGAAGAGGCGGCCAGAGAAGCGCTGGGGGTGTCCCCTCCGGTGCCCACCGCCCCCTGATTCAACCCGGTTCCACCCGCCTCGGAAGCCTCGTGGCGGAAGGCGGGTTTCTGATCCTGTCCGGGCCTTCCCGCCTCAGCAGGAGAGGCACCGGTTGTTGAAGTCCGACCCCATCTGACGGAGCAGGGCGATGGCCGCCGGATAGGGAGGGACCCGCTGGGCCGGACCGTTGGCCATGTCGGCGGTGGTGAGGCCGGAGCGACTCACCGCCATGACGTCGGCCCCCTTCTCCACCAGATACCGGATCATCTCCACGTCACCCCGGGCGGCGGCGTGGTGGAGGGGGGTGAACCCGTTGTGGTCCCTGGCGTTTACATCGAAGCCCAGCTCCTCCACCAGGAAACGGACCGCGGGGATCCACCCGCCGGGCACATGGCGGTGGGCGTTGGCGGCAAACCCCTCTCCGTACCCCACCCCGGCGGCGGCGTGGAGCGCCGTCACCGAGGGGGCGCCTGCCGGAACGGGAGGGAGACCGGAGGCATCGTCCTCCCCCCGACCCCGGCTCCGCTCCGCCGGGCGCCGCGTGGCCACGTGGGGGTCGGCGCCGTACTCCAGGAGAAGGCGCATGGCCCGCACGTCGGTGGCGTACGCCGCTCGCCAGAAGGGGGTGGCACCCCATGTGTCCACCCCCAGGAGGTCGAAGTTGTAGGACTTGTACCAGAGGTGCCGCTCGAGGCGGACATCGGGGTCCGCTCCCGCCTCCAGGAGGCGGCGCATGGCGTCCAGGTACTCGATCTCCTGAAAGAGGTAGGCCCGGGGCTGCGGATGGAGCGCTCGCGGCGCCCACTGGAGGTTCAGGACCGCGTAGAGGGGGGCAGCTCCGGCGTCGGAGGCCAGGTTGGGATCGGCGCCCGCATCGAGGAGCTCCATGGCCAGATCCCAATGGCCGTTCAGGGTGGCCATGAGAAGGACGCTCGTCCCGTCACCCCCGGTAAGGGCGTTCAACTCGGCTCCGGCGGCGAGGAGTTCGCGAGCCACCTCCCGGTGCCCTTCCCGGGCGGCCAGATGGAGGGCAGTGAGGCCGCCATACCCACCCACCAGGTCGGCGTAGGAGAGGGGGGCGAACTCCTCCTCTTCGGAAGGGGGAGGGAGTTCGGGCTCCGGGATGGCCGAGAGTTCCGGGTCCACCTCGGGGGTGTGGGGGTCCAGCACGACCTCCTCTTCCTCAGCGGGCTCCTCATCCGCCGCATCTTCCTCCGCGCCTGCCGCACCCTCGTCCTCGGCCTGTTCACCTTCCTCCGCACCCGCGCCTTCCGCTTCCTCCTCATCCCCGTCCGTCACCCAGATCCCGCGCTCCTCATCGTACCGCGCCCCATCGGGAGCCTCATCGGTGGCCGGTTGGACCCCCGCCCGCTCCCGCGCCATCTCCTGCTCAAAAGCCAGGCGACGATTCCGGAGCTGTCGATCCCGGGCGTCTTCCGCCTGCCTCTCAGGCATGTCCACCACGAAATTCCGGAGCGTCACATCGGCTCCGCCGGCCAGAAGAGCCCTCACCGCGTCCACCCGTCCCACGGCGGCGGCGGTCATGAGGGGCGTGTGCCCCCAGTGGGCGTCTCGGGCATCCACCGCGGCCCCGTGGCGCAGCAGGATCTCCACCGCCCGGGCATTCCCGGAGGCGGCGGCGAAGTGCAGCGCCGAACTCCCCCCGGGGGTGGTCCGCGCCGCCACATCGCCTCCTGCTTCCAGGAGAAGGGCGAGCGCCTCATCGGCTCCGGCGGCGGCGGCCACCAGGAGGGGGGTGTAGCCCCCAAGCCGGGTGCGCAGCTCCAGGCGGGCCCCGGCGTAGAGGAGCACCTCCACCGCCTCTGCATGGTTCCGGTGCGCCGCCCAGTGAAGGGCGGTCATCCCGTCCCCCTCGGCGGCATTCACGTCGGCGCCGCTTCGCACCAGGGCACGGATGGCGTCGATGTCGCCCTCGCGGGCAGCCTCCACGAGGGGCGACGGGTTTCCGGCGACGGGGAGCGTCCGGATCCCATCCTCCGAGACCGGGGGAGCGGCCACCGCCAGCGGGGCCACCAGGGTGGCCCCGGCGAGGCCCAGGGCGAGCAACGTGAGGCGCATGTCCATGGCGGGGCCGGTCCTCAGGCGCTCAGGGGGAAGGTGCCGGTGCTGTCGCCGAAGCTCCGCATGTCGTCGAGCCCGATCCCCTGCATGAGGGCGAGCATGACGTTGGCCATGGGGGTGCCGTCGGGGGCCTTGAAGTGAACGCCGCCCTTCAGGAGCCCGTTCCCGCCACCGGCGAAGAAGAGGGGGCAGCGCCGATGGTTGTGGAGGTTCGAGTCCGCCATGGGGGAGCCGTACATGATGACGGTCTTCTCCAGCATGTTCCCGTCGCCCTCGGTGATCTCCTTGAGCCGCTCGAAGAAGTAGGGGAGGAGCGAGACGTGGTAGCGGTTGATCTTGGCGAACTCCCGGAGCGCATCTTCCCGGGACCCGTGGTGCGACGCCGGGTGGAAGGGCCGATCCGAGCCCGACTCGGGGTAGACCCGGGCCGAGCCGTCACGCCCCATCTTGAAGGAGAAGACCCGGGTGATGTCCGACGCGAAGGCCAGCGCCTGCAGGTCGAACATGAGCTTCACATGCTCTTCGAAGGAGTCGGGAACCCCAGCCGGCGCCTCGGGGATCTCGCGCTCTTCCCCGCTCTCGTTCCGGATCACCACCTGCTGAATGCGCCGCTCCAGCTCCCGGACGTTGGAGAGATACTGGTCCATCCGCTGCTGATCGGCGGTTCCCAGCTCCCGCATGAGGGAGCCGATTTCCGCCGCAATCCAGTCCAGAATGCTCCCGTCGGCCTGCATGCGGATGCGCCGCTCTTCCGGCGTGGCCCCGGCTCCGAAAAGCTGCTCGAAGGCCACCCGCGGGTCGCGGATCATGGGGAGGGGCTCGGTGGGCGACCTCCACGAGATGGTGTCGGTGTAGACGCAGGAGTACCCGTAGGCGCAGCCCCCGGCCTGGTCCACATTCTCGATGCAAAGCTGAAGTGAGGGGATGGGCGTGTCCTTCCCGAAGCGTTCGGCGTACATCTGGTCCAGCGACTTCCCCACGAAGACGTCCGATCCCTCGGTCTGGCGGGGGTGGGTCTGGGTGAGGTACACGGCGCTGGAGCGGAAGTGGTCCCCGCCGATTTCCCCGGGACGGTAGGCTTCCGCCATGCGGGCGTCAGTGTTGCTCACGATGGTGAGCCAGTCCTTCCAGGGGGTCAGGGGCTCGAGACTGGTCCCCGAAAGGTCGAAGTCCCGGCCGATCTGCGGCGGGTTCCAGAGATTCAGCTTGGCCCCGGCATCGGCGCATCCGGCGGCTCCGTGCACCATCTCGATGGCCACGAGGCGGGTGGGGTCGGTGTTCATGGGCGACTTGGCCCAGAGCCGGCCTGCGGGGATCATGGCATCGAGGAAGGGCACGGCCACCGCCGCACCCATCCCCTTCAGGAAGGTCCGCCGCTCGATGTGCTTGCCGGTAATGAGGTGCATCTTCGTGTTCTCCTCTCTGGGGGATGGGCTTCTCCGGCCCTCGTCCCTTCGACGATCAGCCTGCTTTTGGGTTCAACCGCTTATGGGTTCAGGTCCTGCTGCGTGTCGGCCACCCGTTCGTCACCTCGCATCCGGAAGGCGTCGCTCATGACCACCCCCAGAATGAAGTCCGACATGCGGTATTCGTTCGCTCCCGCATCCCGGGCGATCTGCCGGACGGTGGGCTTGTCGAAGTAGTGGAGGCGCCGTCCGAGGGCGTAGCGCATGAGGTTTTCGGTGAAGGCCCGGGCAATGGGGACCGGGCGCTCCAGGAGCATGCGCCGAAGGTCCTGGGGCGACTCCATCTGGGTGCCGTCCCAGAGCTCGCCCCGGGAGTCGAGGGGGTTCCCGTCGTCCCGGGTACGCCAGAGCCCCGTCACATCGAAGTTCTCCAGGGGGAGCCCCAGCGGATCGATGAACTGGTGGCACGCATTGCAGGTGGGGCTCTGCCGATGGATCTCCATCCGCTCCCGTACCGTGAGGGCGCGGCCCCCTTCGGGGTCCTCCGCCGAGGTGAGCTCCAGGTCCGCCACGTTGGGGGGTGGCGGGGGGAGTTCGCTCCCCAGGATCACCTCCATGATCCACAGCCCCCGGTCTACCGGAGAGGTCCGGTTGGCGTGGGAGGTGAGGGTGAGAACGCTGGCCTGCCCGAAGAGCCCCTTCCGGTTGTCGTCGGTGACCGCCACCTTCCGGAACTCGCTCCCCGAGACTCCCGGGATCCCGTAATGGCGGGCGAGTTGCTCGTTCACATAGGTGTAATCCGCCTCGAAGAACTCCAGCAGGCTGCGGTCCTCGCGGACAAGAGAGTAGAAAAAGAGTTCGGTTTCTCGTCGCATCGACTCCCGGAGCCGGTCATCGAACTCCGGGTGACGCCGGGCGTCGGGGTGGATGACCTCCAGACGCTGCAGGCGGAGCCACTGGGAGGCGAATCGGGTGGCCAGCGCCTCGGCTCGGGGGTCGACCAGCATGCGAAGCGCCTGCTCCCGGAGTACCTCGGGGCGCACCAGCTCACCGGACTCGGCCACCCGGCGCAACTCCCTGTCCGGGGGGAGAGCCCAGAGGAAGTACGAGAGGCGAGTGGCCAGAGCCGGCCCGTCGAGCGGGCGAGGTCCGGTGCCGTTGGCTCCCTCGGCGGTGTGCTCGAAGCGGAAGACGAAGTGTGGGCTGGCCAGCATCCCCGTGAGGGCAAGCCGGACCCCCGCCTCGAACCCTCCGTTCCGGGCTCCCTCGCGGTAGAGGGCCATGAGCCCGTCCACATCGCGCTCGGCCAGCGGACGCCGGTACGCTTCTGAAGCCAGGCGCCGGAGGATGGACTCGGCGCAGGGCGCCTCCTCACTCCGGGAGGTGGGGCGGCAGGTGAAGATCCGCCGCCGGCTCTCCGTTTCGGAGATCCCGGTGGCGTTGTAGGGGCCCACGATGAAGAGGTCCCGGAGGTGGGGAACTGTGGTCACCCCCAGCGCCAGTCCAATCCGGGTGTCGGCCATGGTCTGGATGGGCGGGGTGAGGAGGTCGTTCACCGGCCCCTCGAAGGTGGGGATGAAGACCGCCGAGACCCGGCGCTGACCGGCGCGAACGAAGATGGGTGGGGTGCGCTGGGCGATTCCATCGGCGTCGGACTCGGAGATCCAGCGGTCCACTTCGAGAAGCGCCACCCGCTCCCCGTCCACGGAGACCTCCAGCATCTCACCCCGAGCCGTCTGCCCGTAGAGGAAGCCGGTGGGCTCGGGGTGATACTCCAGCCGGAAGACGTACTCCCCATCGGCGGGGAAGACGTGGGTCACCGAAATTCCACCCCGGGATCCGTAGGGAGCCCCTTCCACCCGGTCCATCTGGGAGGTGGTGCGGGGTGCCTTGTAGCTGGCCTGCCTCGGACCTCCCTCCAGGTCGCCCACCGCCAGGCGGGCCACATGGGTGGCGGCGCGCATGTACCCCTCCAGGAGGGTGGCGGAGATCCCCTGTACGTCGGCGATGTTGTCGAAGTTGTCGGAGATGGTCTCCGGCGGGAGGAAGGCCGAGGCGTCCACCTCCAGCCCGAGGAGGGTCCGGATGGTCCGCTCGTACTCGGCGCGGTTCATCCGCTGGAGGGGGCGAACGCCAGGGTTCGGGTTCTCCGCCACCGCCAGGTCGATCTGCTCCTCCAGTCGCTCCACCAGGGCGAGGAGGGTGTCGCCGCGAGGGCGCGGGATCCCCGGAGGGGGCATCATGTCCAGACGGAGTTTGGTGATCATCTTCTCCGTCACCTCGGCCCGCTCCAGCGCGTCCGCCACCTGGTACCCCTGGAGGGAGAGGCTTGCCGTCATGACCTGATCGTTGTGACAGACCACGCAGACCCGGCGCACCACTGCGGAGAGGGCGTCATCGTCCACCCGGATCCCGCTCCGCTCATCCTTCCCCGGAGTGCGGCCGGCGGCGGCGCGATCGGCGAGGCGGGTGTAGATCCGCTCCGGGGATTCGGAGGCGGCGAAGGTCGGGGCGGGAGCGTGCCCGGACCAGGCGTATGAGAGAGGCGGGACGACGGGGGGTGCTTCCGGGGCGGGGGCGGCTACGACGACGACGGCCAGGAGGCCGAAGGGGAGGAGGGTGTAGGCCAGCCGCATCGGGCGCGCTCTCTTTCTGCCGGAAGGGATCATCCGCGGCCACGCGGCGGCCCATCCCCTTCGGGGATGAGCGGTCAGGGTGGCGGCGCATCTATGGAAAGGCGGGCCCACCGGGCCGGCGCCCCATCGGCAGAAAAGCGCTTCCTGAATGGAAGGATCAGATGAAAGTGAACCCCACCCCCCGGGGACGTCAAGAAACCGTGAAGGGGGCGGCGCCCCCCGCGTAGGTGACCACCCGGGGGCTCTCTGCGCTCTTCTGGACGGGGGGGCGTCGGGGACGTACTAATGTCCCCGCGTACCGTACGCCTAACCGTCGGGTCTCCCGCACCGGACTTTCCTCCGGGTGGGACGGCTTCCCCGGCGGGAGCGGCGTTCCAACCCGCGCACCAAGGAGTCAGGATGGAATCTCCGGGAGGATTGGCACGAAGGGGGCTTCATGCGCTCGCGGCTCCGGCCGCGCTCTTCGCCCTCCTCCTCCTCGTGCCGGGGGCCGGTATGGCACAGGGGACGCCCGGGGAACCGGAGCGCTATTCCGAAGAGGCCATCGAACGCTTCGCCCGCATGCACCTGGAGATCGCAGAGGTGCGCGACGACCTTCACCAGGATCTGGCGCGCTACCCCGAGGCCGGGCGGAGGCAGGAGGCCCGGGATCGAGCCGAGGAGCGGCTCGCGGAGATCTTTGAACGCTACCAGGTGCGCGCGGAGGAGTACGAACGGTTCATCGTCCGCACGGCGCTCGATCAGGAACTCCGTGACGCGTTCGAGGAGATTCTGAAGCGCATCGAGGAGGAGGAACCCCATGCCCCTCTTTGATTTTCGGTGCCGATCCTGCGACGCGGTCTTCGAAGCGCTGGTACGGGGTGAATCCGCCCCCACCTGCTCGGTGTGCGGGGGCGCCGAGCTGGAGCGGCTTGTCTCCCTTCCCGCCATCCGATCGTCCGCCACCCGGGCGCAAGCCATGAAGGCCGCCAGGGCTCGCGATCGGCAACAGGGTTCCGACCGCACCCGGGAACGGGTGGAATACGAGGCCAACCATGACTGACTCCCGACGCCGAACCACCCGTTTTGCCGCCGGCGCCCTCACGGCCGGAGTGCTGTGGGCCCTCGCCCTCGCAGCAACGGGGGTGGATGGGCCTTCCGGGCTCCTGCACGCCGCCGGATTCCCATCCTCAGTAAACCCCTTCCATGGAGGGCAGGAGCTTCCGGAAGGGGTGACCGCCGCCATGGTGGAGGAAGGGCGGGAGCTCTACCTCGACCTGGGGAACTGCGCCACCTGCCATGGTGAGGAGGGAGAGGGAGGGATCATGGGGCCGCCCCTCGTTGATCGGGAGTTCCGGTACATCGACGGGAGCTACCCCTCCCTCATCCGGATCATCACCGAGGGAATCGCCGAGCCGGTGGACTACATGCTCCCCATGCGCCCCCGCGGAGGGGAGGAGCTGACCGACGAACAGGTGGCTGCCGTGGCGGCGTACGCCTGGGTGCTGACCCGTCCCGGGACCGAGCCCTGATCTCCCTGACGGTGGCGGCGCTCCTCGCCGCCCAGCCTGGCGCGCTGGAGATTGCGCCGCGGGGAGGTCCGGTGGGGACGGAGGTAGCGGTGTCCATGGCCGGACTTCCTCCCGCGATGACCTTCACCATCGGGCTGGGGGCACCCCGCTCCGGATACGAGTGGGTGGGGGAGGGAGCTTCCGACGGGGAGGGGGAGCTTCGCGCGCGGGTTCGGGTGCCGCAGTGGGCCGAACCGGGCGAACCCCACTACTTCTTCCTCACCCGGGAAGACGCGCCTCCATTTGGGACCTCCGGGGCCTTTCACGTCACCGACGCGGACGGAGGGCTCCGGGCAGCGGGCTCCGTTACCGGCGAAGGGCTGGGACGCGGGTATCTGGCGCTCCGGGGTGAACACGACGACCTCTACTGCCTCCGGGGGCGGCTCGCCGGACTCCGTCCCGGCGAGCAGGCTGTGGTCCGGGGGGTTCTTGGGGATCCGGAGAGCTGTCCCGACGGGATCCCGGTGAATGTCCGGGACGAGGCGCGCCCTCGCGTCCTCGATCTCTGGGAGGCCGGAACCCCGTCCTTCGGGATCTACGTCCCCGTGCAG